>NZ_CP108538.1:923653-1231538 GCF_035994185.1 Streptomyces sp. NBC_01217 | reverse complement strand
GGTACGCCCACAACACCAGCTTCAACAGTCGGCCGTCCCCGCAGCGTACGGTCACGACTGCGGACCGCACCTCCGGTTTCCCGCGCAGTGCGCGCAGTGCCCCGGCGGCTGCGGCCGGCTCGGGCCCGGCGAGCAGTTCGGTGGCGGGCCGGCCCAGGACCTGGGCCGCCGGATGGCCCAGCAGCTGTTCGGCAGCCGGGCTCCACCGGACAACGACACCTCGGGAATCCAGCACAGCGGTCGCAGCCACCTCGGCGCCGGCGACCACGTCGGCGCCAACGACCGCACCACTCCCCGGGCCGCCTCCGGTGTCCCGTGCCATCCGCGCCGTCCCACAACTCCCGATCATGGCCGCAGCCCTCCCTCGGCAGCGTATTCCCGATCCGATGGATGCGCAGCGGTGGTACGCCCACGACCATCACCGGAACGCTGACCACGACCGGAACCGACGCCGACACCGGCGACAACGTCTCCAGGACCCCGCTGCGCATCCTCCAGCCCCGTATCGTCACGGTGCCCGCCGTCGGCAAACCGGGGTTCGTCACCTCCGTACGGGGCAAGGACTTCCCGCCCGGAGCACCGGTGACGCTCACCTGGAAGCCCGGGATCACGGCAACCGCCCCGCCCACCGTCCCGCGCGCGGACCGTACGTTCATCGCGCAGCTGCTGATCCTGGTGAAGGACCAGACGGGTCCTCGCACGATCACCGCCCGGGGACCGGGGTTCGGCCCGGTCACCACTGACTTCCTGGTGGTCAGCGGCACCATCGTCCCGCCGGACGAGGTGGGGCGCCGGTGATCCACGAAGTCGACGAGGGGCTGCGGCTGTTGCTGGTCGACGCAGGCCTCCAGGAGAACGGTGTCGACCTGGTCTTCGACGCACCGACGAAGGACTGGTCCGCCCGGCGCAACGCCCCCACGATCAGCGTCTTCCTCCATGGCATCCGTGAGGACGCGACCCGGCGCCGCACCGGCACGGCCGAGGAACACGACGACCAGGGAGTGGTCATAGGCCGGCGGACCCCGCCGCGCTGGTTCGAGCTGACCTATCTGGTGACCGCCTGGACCAATCGCCCGCAGGACGAACACCGCCTGCTCTCCGAGGTGTTGCGCTGCCTCGTACGGTCGGATGTGCTGCCCGCCCGGATGCACACGGGCAGCCTCGCGGAGCTCGGGCTGACCGTCGAGATCGAGGCGGCCGGTCCGGGCACCGACGGGCCGTCCGCCTCGGACGTGTGGTCCGCGCTCGGCGGTGAGCTCAAGGCCGCCATCGACCTGCGGGTGTGGGCGCCGCTGGCCGGGGAACGCGCTTCCGCCGGCCCGCCGGTCACCGAAGGGCTCGTGGTCAGGGCCGCGCCCGCACGCGACGGCGACGGGTCGCAACCGGGGCGCCGACTGCGCTACGACGGGGCGTCCGACCCCGGCGGGCAGGGCTTCGCCGCAGCACGTGAACGGCAGTTGCCGCCCGGTCGGCGCAGGCGCGGGGGTACGGCTCGGTGACCACGACACAGAGCGACCGTGCCGTCCGCGAACTGCCCGGGACTCCGACGGCGGGCATCGAGGACCTGTGGGAGCGGTTGATCCACGTCGAAGAGCGGGTCAGACACGCCGTGGCGGCCCGGCGGGCCGCCGACCCGGAACCCGACGATCCGTACCGGGGGCAGTACCTCACCCCCGAGGCGGCCGAACGGATCGTGGCGTCCCGCGACGCGTTCACGCCCGTACCGGCGTACGGCTCCGCGCCTTCGCCGAACTCCCCGCGCGGGAGCCGGATCCGGCAGCTCGCCGAGGATTTCGGCCTGGTGCCGCTGGACGTCGACCTCCTGCTGGTCGCGACGGCTCCGGACATCGATGTCCGCTTCGAGCGGCTCTACGGCTACCTCAACGACGACCTCACCCGGCGAAGGCCGACCATCGGCCTGGCACTCGAACTCTGCGGGCTGCCCGCCGCGAGCTCCGGCCGCTTCCGGTTCTCGCCGTCCGCCCCGCTGGTCGCCGGCGGGCTGCTGGAGGTCCTGGAAGCCGACCGCCCGCTGCTCTCGCGGGTGCTGCGCGTGCCCGACCGGATCACCGCACATCTGCTCGGCGACGACGAGACCGACGGGAGGCTGCGCGGCCTCGTCCGGGTGGCCGGGCCCGAGGAGGAGCCGGACACCGGACCCGGGGTACTGCGGGTCGCGGCGGCGCTGGGCACCGGCAGCGGCCTGGTGTATCTGCTCGACCGGGGCGGTGACCCCGGCAGACTGGCGGTCGAGGCGCTTCTCGCCGCGGGGCGTCGTCCGCTGGTGGTCGACATCGCGGCACTGGCCGCTGCTCCGGAACCCGCGGAGCTCTTAAGGACCCTGGCGGCCGAGGCCCGGCTGAGCGGTGGCGGAGTGGTCCTCGGGCCGCTCGAAGCGCTTGCTCCCGAGCGGCCCGAGAGAGCCCGGCTGCTCGGGGGCCTCTGCGCGGCGGTCAGCGGCGCCCCCCTCATCGCGTACGGGAAGAAGAACTGGGATCCCCTGTGGGCCACGGAGAGCCCGGTTCCGGTGCGCGTCCTGCCTCCCGGACCCGCGGGCGCGGCGCGGCAGTGGCGCCGGGCGCTCGCCGAGGCCGGCCAGGCCGTCGGGCTGCCCGCCGCGAACGTGTCGGCCGACGAGGGACTCATCGAGGCCACCGCCGCCTACCGGCTCGACTCCGAGCAGGTGCGCAAGGCCGCTGCCGTCGCCTCCCGGCTGGCCGTCCTGGAGGAGCGTCCGGTGGACGCGCAGGATCTGCGCACGGCGGTCCGGGCACAGAACGGCGCGGGGCTCGAACGGCTGGCCCGTCGCATCGAGCCCGCGGTCGGCTGGGACGACCTCGTGCTGCCCCCCGCAACCCGCCGCCAGCTGTCCGAACTCGCCCTGCGCGCACGCCACCGGGAGCAGGTGCTCGGGCAGTGGCGGATGCGGCCGGGCGGCGGCCGGGGGCGGGGAGTCATCGCGTTGTTCGCCGGCGAGTCCGGCACCGGCAAGACCATGTCCGCCGAGGTCGTGGCTTCGGAACTCGGCATGGAGCTCTACGTCGTGGACCTGTCCACCGTGGTGGACAAGTACATCGGTGAGACCGAGAAGAATCTCGAAAGGATCTTCGTCGAGGCGTCCGACGTCAACGGCATCCTGCTGTTCGACGAGGCCGACGCCATCTTCGGGAAGCGCTCACAGGTCAAGGACGCGCACGACCGTCACGCCAACGTGGAGTCGGCCTATCTGCTGCAGCGGATGGAGTCCTTCGACGGGATCGCGGTGCTCACCACCAATCTGCGGGCCAATCTCGACGAGGCCTTCACCCGCCGCCTCGACGTGATCGCGGAGTTCCCCATGCCGGACGCCCAGCAGCGACTGGCCCTGTGGGACCGCTGCCTCGGGACGGCGATCCCACGCGACACGGAACTCGACCTGGAGTTCTGCGCGGGACGCTTCGAACTGGCGGGAGGGTCGATCCGGGCCTGCGCTGTGACCGCCGCCTACCTGGCGGCGGAATCCGGGGGACCGCTCGGCATGGAGCAGGTCGTCTCGGCCGTGCTCCAGGAGTACCGCAAACTCGGCCGGCTGGTCCTGGAAAGCGAGTTCGGCCCTTGGCTGGACCGTGCGCAGGAACGCGACGGACGATAGCGCCCGCACCCCTCCCGGAGAGCGGCGCGGTCCGGGGCGACGGTGCACGTCCCGGAGACCGCGAGACACTGCCCTGCGGGACAGCACCCCTGCCCCGCAGGGCCCTTCTTCCTGTCGAGTGCGTCGATAGGGTCGTACGGGTGAGCCCACAGGGTGAGCGGCGGAAGGGGCCAGCAGCTGTGCATGCATACGAACGGCCGACGAAGACGGTGCGCCGGGGGCCTTCGGCGCGAGCGGCCGGACGCGCGGACTCGGTGTTCCGGCCCGGCCCCGGCCGTCTGACGCCCGCGGGGGCGATGAGCCTGCAGCGCACCATCGGCAACGCCGCCGTGGCACGCCTGATCGAAGATGAGGCCGAGCACAGCGCGTTCGGGCCGCAGCACCCGCAGCCCGTTCAGCGCGTCACGGCGCACGCGGTGCTCCGCTCGCCGGGGCGGCCGCTGGACGAGCCCGTCCGTACCGAGATGGAGGCCCGCCTCGGCTCCGACTTCTCCGACGTCCGCGTGCACGACGACAGCGCGGCCCGTACGTCCGCCGCGGAGGTGGGTGCCCGTGCCTACACCTCGGGCAACCATGTCGTGATCGGTGCGGGCGGGGCCGACCCGCACACACTGGCCCATGAACTCACCCATGTCATACAGCAGCGCAAGGGGCCCGTCGCCGGCACGGACAACGGTGACGGCCTCAGGGTCTCGGACCCGTCGGACCGTTTCGAACGCGAGGCGGAGGCCAACGCCAGGCGAGCCATGGCCGCTCCGTCGAAGCGCGCGAGGGAAATGTCTCCGGGGCAGGAACACGGGCACGAACACGCGCACGCCGACGCCGCAAGCACGGTGCAGCGGATGCCCAAGCGCAAAAAAGAAGCCGTATCCAGTGGTGACAGCCCCCCGCCGCAGCGCCGGAACACCCGGGGCAGCAAAAAGGTCTTTGACCTCAACAAGCCGAAACTGACCTTCACGTCCGCGTACGAAGGCCCGGCCAACCAGCAGCTCAATGCCGATCAGAGCATCGGGTTCGGGCAGGCCGCCACGTTGCACAACCCGGACGGCGCCCCACTGGCGGCCGCCTCCAACTACCACTTCTGGCAGCAGGTCACCGACAGCAATGTGCAGATCATCCCCGCTCACAGTGCGACGGGCCAGGCAAGCCAACGGCCGTGGCAGCAGGACGGCCCGTACCGGCCGCCCTACAACAACGCGGTGATCGAGAACGCCAGGAACAGCATCACGTTCAACGACAACCCGGGCTTCTCCACCTCCGTGAAGATGTCCTCCGGCTACTGGCTGGAGTCCTACAGCGTCAGCTTCCGTTGGAAGGTCGCGAGGAACACGGGCGCATTCAGGGCCAACACCCCCGCATGGACCAGTGATGTCGTCACCCACACGCTGACGTCCGCCTATGACCCCGACACCCCGGACGCGTCCGCACCGATCGTGACCACCGCCGCCGGTCAGCGTTCATGGGACATCGATCTGTCCGCCCTGGAGGACGACGAGTGAGGCCCGCCCTGCGCGGCCTCCGCGCAGGGCGTTGAGGCCAGGCGCGCACGGTGCACCGGCCTGCCGCCGGTGCGGAACTCCCCGGCGTACGGGTGGATGCAGAGATCAATGACCCGCCCGGGAGAAGAAGCGGGTGGTATACACCGCGTATGCCCCGTTTGCGCATTCCGCTCCCTGCACTGACCGGGAGCGGTCGGCGGTATTCGGCAGCCCGTGCGGGGCGTGCGCTCTCCCCCCGTGGCGCGCTCGCCCTGCAGAGCGTGGACGGTGCGCTCTCCTTCGCTCTGCGTGCCGCGCTTGCCATGGCGCTCCCGGCGCTGCCGATGGCACTGGCCGGGCGTACCGATCAGGCTGTCTACGCCATGCTGGGCTCTTTCACCACCACGTTCGGCCGCAACCTGCCCTATGCGCGTCGGGCCCGGGTCCTCGCGCTGGTCGTGGTAGCCATGGCCGCGTGTGTGGGCTGCGGTTCGGCCCTCGCGGCGTGGGCCCATCCGCGGAACGCAGGAGCGGGCGCAGCCGCGGTGGTCGTGGCGACGGCCGTGGTCGCCGGTGTCGCGAAGCTGGCCTGTGACGCGGCTCGTCTGAGCGGGCTCGGCGCGGTGCTGCTGCTCTTCTCCTTCGCCGTGGCGGCCAACGGTTCGCCGGTTCCCGCCGACATCCTTGCCCGGACCGCACTGGCCGCAGCGGGTGCGGCCGTTGCCTGGGTGCTGGCCGTGGCGGGCTGGTTCGTACACCCGGATCGTCCGCAGCGTCTCGCCGTGGCCGCGGCACTCCGCGAGCTCGCGGAACTGTGGGAGACAACCGGCGCGGGGGACGCAAGCGCTCTCGCCAGGCACCGGACGACCGCCGCTGTTCTGCAGGCGTACCGGACTCTCGGAGTCATGCCGCCGACAGCCGCCGAGCGGGGCGGCCGGGGCGGCGCCTGCCTGTACCTGACCGACCTCTCCTGGTCGTTGCTGATCGGTTCCGCGCGCCGGCCACCGGATGACCTCACCGGTCTGGCGCGCCAACTGCGCCGCCAGGTCCGCCTGCTCGTGAGTCGTCGTCAGCGGGTGCCGCAGGTGCTGCCCGAGCTGTCGCTCCCGTCCGTGGCCGCTCAGGCCGCAATGGTCTCCGCGACCGGCCCCGAGCCGGATCGGACCGATCCCGCCACCGGGCACGCTGCCGAAGCGCGCGCCGCGGAACTGGTGACGGGGCAGCACCACGGCGGCCCCGGTCACGCGGCGGTCCTGCTCGTTCCCGCCCTGAGGATGGTTCTCGGCACCGGGCTGGCGGGAGGGGCGGCCTTGCTGCTGGGCCTCGGCCACGGCTACTGGGCGGCGATCTCCGCCGCCGCGGTGCTGCACTCGATCAACGTCCGTACGGCGGCACAGCGGGCCGTGCAGCGCACCCTGGGCACGGTCGCAGGACTGATGCTCGCTCTCGGCGTGCTGGCCGCGCGCCCCGATCCCGTGGTGCTCGTCCTTGTGATTGTTCTGCTGGAGTTCCTGCTGGAGTACGTCGTGGCCCGCAACTACGGTCTCGGCGTCGTCTTCCTCACGCCGCTGGCGCTGCTGCTGAGCGAACTGGCCACTCCCTCGCCCGCCGGAGCCCTCGTCCAGGACCGGGCACTGAGCAGCGCCCTCGGGATCGTCATCGCGCTGGGCTGCGCGCTCGTGGTGGTCCATGGCCATGCGGCCATCCGGGCGGAGCGCGCGCTGGCCGCGTGCACGGAGGCGTCCGACCGTGCGGAGCATGTGCTGGACGGCCGTCTGGAACCGTCGTTCCCCCTCGCCCAGACTCATCTGGCGGCAGCCGTGGTGGAGTTGCGCGAGGCCGACGACGCCGCGGCGGGCGAACTCTGGCCGGCGGAGATCGACCCCACCGAACTCGCCGCCGCGGAGCAGCGCGCCTACCTCCTCCTGAAGCGGTTCGTCCGGTGGCGGTGACGGCGTTGCTGTACGCAGCTTCGCCCGTGCGCGCTCCCCGCTCAGGCGGCGGGACCGATGGTGACCTTGAGGTGCTTCATGATCGGCTGGTCGCTCTGGGTGCTGTAGTCGCTGAGCGCGCACAGCACGTTCATCTCGGGCATGTAACCGGCCGCGCAGCCGCGGGGGATGTCGTAGGGGATGGCGAGGTAGCCGTTGAGGGACCGCTGACTGCCGTCCTTCGCGGTGCTCGTGATGTCTACGGGGCCGAGGTCGGCGATACCGCGTTCGCGCATGTCGGCCCGGTTCATGAAGACGAGCGTGCGCAGGTTCTTGATGCCGCGGTAGCGGTCGTTGTCGGAGTAGATGGTGGTGTTCCACTGGTCGTGGGACCGCATGGTGCCCAGTGCCAGGGTGCCGGGGGCGGGGACGATGTCGGGCAGGACGGCGGTGGAGAACTCGGCGCGTCCGGACGGGGTCAGGAAGACCAGTTCACGGGCGGGCTGCTTGATGCGGAAGCCGAGGGGCAGGCGCACGCGGCGGTTGAAGTCCTCGAAACCGTCGAGGACTTGGGCCATGGTGTCGCGGATGCGGTCGTAGTCCTCGACGTACCACTGCCAGGGCGTGTCGCTGTCGGGCAGGGCGGCGCGGGCCATGCCGGCGACGATGGCAGGCTCGGACAGCAGGTGCGACGAGGCGGGGCGCTTCATGCCGATCGACAGATGGACCATGCTCATGGAGTCCTCGACGGACGTGCTCTGGACGCCCTTGCGCTGATGGTCCTTCTCCGTACGGCCGAGGCACGGCAGGATGAGGGCACGGCGGCCGTGGACGAGGTGACTGCGGTTCAGCTTGGTGCTCACCTGGACGGTGAGGTCGCAGGAGCGCAGGGCCGCGTAGGTGGCCGGGGTGTCGGGTGCCGCGAGGGCGAAGTTGCCGCCCATGCCGACGAATACCTTCACATCGCCGCGCCGCATCGCCTTGATGGTGCCCACGGTGTCCAGACCGTGTTCACGGGGCGGCTCGATGTCGCAGACCTCGGCGAGGCGGTCCAGGAACTCGTCGCCGGGGCGGTGGTCGATGCCGCAGGTGCGGTTGCCCTGGACGTTGCTGTGTCCTCGTACGGGGGAGGGGCCCGCGCCTTCCCGTCCCAGATTGCCGCGGAGCAGAAGCAGGTTGACGATCTCCCGGACGGTGTCGACGCCGTGCTCGTGCTGGGTGAGACCCAGACACCAGCTGACGATGCTGCGGTCGGCTTCGCCGTACACGCGCGCCGCCTTGAGGATGTCGGCGCGGCTCAGACCGGACTGGTTCTTGATCTCCTCCCAGGACGTGGCCTCGCACAGCGCGCGGTACTCCTCGAAGCCGGCGGTGTGGCGGTCGATGAACACCCGGTCCAGAGCCCTGGGGTCGGATTCGGACTGCTCCAGGATCGCCTTGGCCATGCCGCGCAGCAGGGCCATGTCACCGCCGATGCGGGGCTGCAGGTTCAGCGTGCTGGTGCGGGTCGTCTTGAAGAGGGCCATGTCCGTGAAGTCGTGCGGGACGATGGTGCGTGTGGCCGCCGCCTCGACGAGCGGATTGATGTGCACGATCCGGGCGCCGCGGTGGTAGGCCTCGGCGAGGGCGGTGAGCATCCGGGGCGCGTTGGATGCGGCGTTGACTCCCAGGATGAACAGCGCGTCGGCGGCCTCCCAGTCCTTGAGGTCGACGGTCCCCTTGCCGGTGCCCAGGGATGCCTGGAGGGCGCGGCCGCTGGCCTCATGACACATGTTGGAGCAGTCCGGCAGGTTGTTCGTGCCCAGTTCACGGGCCATCAACTGATAGAGGAAGGTGGCCTCGTTGCCGAGCCGGCCGGAGGTGTAGAACGCCGCCCGATTCGGGTTGTCCAGCCCGCGCAGAGCGCGGCCGACCACCTCGAACGCGTCCTTCCAGCTGATTGGCACGTAGTGGTCCGATTCGGGGTCGTAGACCATCGGCTCGGTCAGCCGGCCCTGGTTCTCCAGGTCGTAGTCGCTCCACCCGGACAGCTCGGTCACCGAGTGGGCGGCGAAGAACTCGCGCCCGACCCGCTTGCGGGTCATCTCCCAGGTGACGTGCTTGATCCCGTTCTCGCAGATGTCCAGATGCAGGCCCTTGGTGTCGTCCGGCCATGCGCATCCGGGGCAGTCGAACCCGGTGTTCTCGTGGTTCATCCGCATGATGGCCCGCGGACCGTCCACCAGCGCGCCCTCACGCACCAGGAAACGGCTCACGCTCTTGGCCGCGCCCCAGCCCGCAGCGGGATGGTGGTAGGGCCGGAACTGCGGTTCGCCCTCGGGGGCGGGACCGACTCGGGGCTCCAGGGGGTGCTGCTCGGCATGGTTGGCGCTCAAGGCCTTCAAACCCTTCCACGATTCGGGCATATGGTGATAAAACGACACTTCTGGGCAGGCTATGCACGTGGTTCCCCACCTGCCACTCGAATCTCGGCGCGGTGGGCCGGAGTACGGCCCGGGGGAGGCACTCCACAGGGCGCGTCCGTCGTACTGCCGGGCTGCACCCCGGTGTACGCGCGAATAGGCTCGGACGCACGGGAAGCCCGAGGCCCTTCGCTGAGCCACCGAGGTGGTCACCCTTGAGGTCCATGAACCACTGGCCGGCGCTCTCCGCCGTTCCCAGACTCGCCGGCGCGGTGATCGTCGGGGCGGTCACCGGCGCGGTCACCGGCGCACTGACCAACACGCCGCTGGGGATTCTCGCGGGTGTCGCCGCTGCGGAGGCGGTCTTCGTCGTGGCGGGGTGGATCGTGCTGTGGCCCATGGACGCGGCCACCACCCATCACAACGTCCGGCGCGAGGAGTTCCGGCCCGTCATCGAGGAACTCGCCGTCGTCGCGGCCGCCCTGTGCGGACTGGTCGGCATCGTGGTGCTGCTCCTGGTCGACGACTCGGACCTGAGTCACGCCGCGGCCGCGACGGCACTCTGCGGCGTGTTCATGGCCTGGGCATCACTCCACCTGATGTACGCCACGCGCTACGCGTACCTCTACTACCTGCCGTCCGAAGGCGGGATCGACTTCAACTCCCCCGACCGGCCGAAGTACATCGACTTCCTCTACTTCAGCTACAACCTCGGGATGACCTACCAGGTCTCCGACACCGACGTCTCCAGTTCCACGATCCGCGCGGTCGTCCTCCGGCACTGCCTGCTGTCCTACGTGTTCGGCGCCGGCATCCTGGCCACCACCATCAACCTCGTCGCCGGAATCGTCACGGGCTGATCCATGGGCGGAATCCGGCCTCGCAACGGCTACCGGCGGGGCGGTCCGGCCAGAGGCGCGCCTTCCGCTATGACCTGTCGCCTTCGCCGCCGAGAGACAGCACGAGCGCGGTCGTCCGTCCCCCGGGCGTGTCATAGGTGATGGTCTCGCCGGCGCGATGTCCGAGCAGCGCGCGGCCGAGCGGGCTGTCGGCCGTGACCAGAGTCCGGTCCAGCGCCTCGGCGACCTCGCCGATCTGCACGGTTGCCTCCGTGGCATCCGCGAACCGCACCGTCACGGTGCTGCCCACGCCGACCGTGTCGGTCGGGGGAGCCTTCGCGACGTCCGCCTCGCGAAGCCGCCCGTCGATCCCGGCGATGCGGGTGTCCAGACGGTCGAGTTCCGAGGCGCGCTGCAACTCGTCGGCCTGGTCCGCCATGTCGCCCACCTGCTCGCCGCTGCTCAAGGTGGCGGCGACGGTTGCGCGTTCGGCGCGCAGATCCACGAGTTCCCGTTCCAGCGCCGCACGGGCCGCAGCGCTGATGGGTTCGGGTCCACCGTTCATTCCTGCTCCCGTCGTACGGGCGGCACGGTTGAGTGGCACAGTCACGCAGGGCATTTTTACGATATCAGGCAAATCGCCACGCTGTGATGGCAGGCCGTTGCGGCGTGGGGCGGGGTCGGGGGCGGGGCCGGTGAGATCCAGGGATGGCCCTCAGTTGTCCACGGCCGCGCGATCGTTCCCGGACTGCTTGCCTGCGGTCACGGCTTTGAGCTCGTCGAGTGATTCTCTGATGAGTTGTGACATGTCCTGCTGGTCGGTTCCGCTGATCCAGCGTTCGAACGCGATCTTGAAGACGGCGATCCCTGCCTCGGCGGCCAGACTCGCGGCCGGGTCCGCGACGCCGCGCCGACGCAATGTGTCGGCGAGTGCCGCGGACAGTGACGCGAGCTTGATCAGCTCGCGCTCCTGCAGCTCTGCGTTCGCGGCAATGATCTTCTGGCGCTGCCGGGAGTGTTCGCGGCGCTCTTCGAAGACGGCCGCGGCGGCATCGAGGGCCGCGGCCACCGCGTCGATCGGCGCCGCGGACTCGGGCGCGCCGGCGAGGGCGCTCACGAGGAGTTCCTGCAGGGAGGCCGCGCCCGCAAACAGGACCTCGCGCTTGTCGGCGAAGTGCCTGAAGAACGTTCGCTCCGTGAGCCCCGCCCGCCTGGCGATCTCGGTCACCGTGGTCTGTTCGAACCCGCGCTCGCTGTAGAGCTCCATTGCGGCCTGCTCCAGCCGGCCGCGCGCGTTCGGCTCCCATCGACTCATACCCCTGATCATATGTGATGACAGTGACTGGCATCAGGTGTAGGTTGATGACAGTTACTGACATCGACTTCCCTGCCGCGCTTCTCGTGGCGCGGACGGTCGAATCACTCAGGAGGTCTCCCATGCGCATATTCATGACCGGCGCGTCCGGTTGGATCGGATCCGCCGTCGTCCCCGAACTCATCGGCGCGGGCCATCAGGTCACGGGGCTCGCCCGTTCGGACACCTCGGCCGCCGCCCTCGCCGCGGCCGGGGCCCAGGTGCATCGCGGCACGCTCGACGACCTCGACAGCCTGCGAGAGGCGGCCGCCGCGTCGGACGGTGTGATCCACCTCGCGTTCAAGCACGACATCGCTTTCTCAGGGGGCTTCCAGATCGCTGTCGATGCGGATCGCCGCGCCGTCGAGGCGTTCGGCGAAGCGCTCGCGGGTTCGGACCGGCCGCTCCTCATCGCCTCCGGGACGCTCGGGCTCGCACCCGGGCGTGTGGGGACCGAAGAGGACGGGCACGGTTCCGACCCGGCTGTGGCCGCTGCGGGCGAGGGCCCGCGGGCACGGTTGGCCACCGCCGAGTCGGCGCTCGCCCTCGCTTCCCGCGGCGTCCGCTCGTCCGTTGTGCGACTCCCCCCTACGGTGCACGGCGACGGGGATCACGGCTTCATGGCGGCCCTGGTCGGTATCGCCCGCGACAAGGGCGTCTCCGGCTACGTCGGTGACGGGGCATGCCGCTGGCCCGCCGTGCACCGGTTGGATTCCGCGCACCTCATCCGCCTGGCGCTGGAGAAGGCTCCGGCGGGTTCGACGCTGCACGCGGTCGCCGAGGAGGGTGTGCCGATCCGCGCCATCGCCGAAGTGATCGGACGTCAACTCGACCTCCCCGTGGTCACCATCTCTCCCGAGGACGCGGGAGAGCACTTCGGCTGGCTGGGTGGCTTCCTGGGCGTCGACGGCCCGGTTTCGAGCATGCGGACCCGCGAGTTGCTCGGGTGGCAGCCGGTTCACCCCGGACTCCTTGAGGACCTCGGCAAGGGCCACTACTTCCAGACCTCATCCGTATGACGCCTTGACCGGGATGTGAGGAGGGGTGAACGCCCCGCATGGGGAGAACGGTTCCCATGCGGGGCGTTCACGGCACGTGGGGGAGCTCCATGTCTGTGGAGCAATGCCCTGGGCGGCGGGCCGAGGCGGCGTGGACGGACGAAGGGCGGGCGGGTGCGGGCTTGTGGGTCGCCGAAGGCTCGTCGGGGCCTCTCGGCATCCCCCGATGTGGCCCCGTGGATGTGATGCCACCCATAGGGGCTGGATCACATACTAGGGCGGGTAGGAGTGCCGGGGCTGCCCGAACCTCACGTAACCGGTCGTGATCGGTTCATTTCAGACATTGCTCCGATGTTGGGTAGTACGTCACATTCTTGCCACGGGGTGGGTCCGCCGCTAACGATGGCTGTCGTTGCGGGACACCGCGACACCCCCCGGACAGGAGAGTTGCTTCCGTATGACCACGCAGACGCAGACCCGCACCAGCCGCATCGCCCGCCTCCGCAAGGTGACCGTCGCCGGCATAGCCACCGCCGGTGCCGCCGCCGCGGCGCTCGCCATGGTCTCGACCTCCGCGCAGGCTGCCGAAGCGGCCCCGGCCGGTGTCGCCTCCGTGGCCAAGATCTCGACGGACGGCAGCCAGGGCGGCAAGGGCTACGCCAACAACCTCGACGGCTGGATCAAGGAATCCCTGGCCATCATGAAGGCCAAGGGCATCCCCGGCACCTACGAGGGCCTGCACCGCAACATCATGCGCGAGTCGAGCGGCAACCCCAACGCCCAGAACAACTGGGACATCAACGCCCAGAAGGGCACCCCCTCCAAGGGCCTCCTCCAGGTCATCCAGCCGACGTTCAACGCCTACCACGTCGCCGGAACCGCACACGACCTGACCAACCCCGTCTCCAACATCACCGCGGCCGCCAACTACGCCGCCCACCGCTACGGCTCCATCGACAACGTCAACTCCGCCTACTGAGTTGCGGGCTCCGCACCCGCCCGGCGAAGCCGAAGGGCCGGCATGGCAGCAATATCGCTGCCTATGCCGGCCCTTCGGCTTCGCGTCCGAGGAGAAGGATGCGCGGTCGCACGGGCCGAGTTCCGTCCGATTTCCGGTCACAGTCGACGCATCGGCGAACATTCAACGGTGATTTGGTGCGCGGTGTCCGATAACCGACCATGGGGTGCATCCCCCGGAGATTCCCGCAGCAGGTGTGTGCCCACACGCTGGTCGGCCGCTGCACGGGCGACGGTACCCAGCACGATGAAAGGCGCACCACCCCCACGCACGACACCGGAACCGTTCCTCAATCGGCTCCGGCCCCGGGCAACTCCGTTCCCGCCCCGGCCCAGAACCCCGCCGAAGGGGGAAACCGGCACGCACGGCGTTTCGGGCTTCCGGTCGCCACCGCGCTGGTCATGGGCAGCATCATCGGCGGCGGCATCTTCCTGCTCCCCGTGTCCGTCGCCCCGTACGGCACCATCAGCCTCGTCGCCTTCGGCGTGCTCACCGTCGGCGCCATCGCGCTCGCGCTCGTCTTCGGGCGGCTCGCGCAGCGCGATCCGCGCACCGGCGGGCCGTACGTCTACGTGCGCGAGGCCTTCGGCGATTTCGCGGGCTTCCTGGCGGCCTGGTCGTACTGGATCACCTCCTGGGTGAGCAACGCGGCCCTCGCCGTCACCGCCGTGGGCTATCTGGACGTACCGCTGCCCCTGCACGGATCGCCGTGGCTGATGATGACCGCCGCACTCGTCGTGCAGTGGCTGCCGGCTCTCGCCGACCTCGCCGGGACCCGTTACGTCGGCGCGGTGCAACTCACCTCCACCGTGCTGAAGTTCGTGCCTCTGCTGCTGGTCGCGATCGGCGGGCTGTTCTTCTTCGACCCGGACAACCTCGGTCCCTTCCAGGCCACCGGGGGCGGTGCGATCGGCGCGGTCTCTGCGTCCGCCGCGATCCTGCTCTTCAGCTACCTCGGAGTGGAGTCGGCGGCGGTCAGCGCGGGCGAGGTGCGCAATCCCCGGCGCAACGTCGCGCGGGCGACCATCCTCGGCACGCTCGGTGCGGCGCTGGTGTACCTGCTCGGTACCCTCGCCGTCTTCGGTACCGTCGCGCACGACAAGCTGCTCACCTCCAGCGCCCCCCTTCGCCGACGCCGTCAACGCCATGTTCGGCGGTACGTGGGGCGGCGCGGCGGTCGCCTGTGCGGCGCTCGTGTCGATCGTCGGCGCGCTCAACGGCTGGACGCTGCTCAGCGCCCAGACCGCGTACGCCGCCGCCCGCGACGGGCTGTTCCCGGCACGCTTCACGGTGAAGCGGCGGGGCGTGCCGACCTTCGGCGTGATCGTCACGGTCGTCCTGGCCTCGCTGCTGACCGTCTACAACTACATGGCGGGGACGGCCCGGGTGTTCGAGATCCTGGTGCTGGTCACGACCTTCACCGCGACCGTCCCGTATCTGCTGGCGACCGCGGCCCAGCTGTACTTCCTCATCTCGGGGCAGCGCGACCGGGTCCGCCCGGCCCGCCTCGCCCGTGACGCCGTGCTCGCGCTGGCCGCCTTCGGTTTCTCCATGTGACTCCTGGCGGGCTCCGGTTACGCCGCCGTCTACCAGGGAGTGCTGTTCCTCTTCGCGGGTGTCCTCGTGTACGCGTGGATGTCGGCCCGCAAGGCGCGCGCCTGACGCCTTCGGCGATGGCACCCCGAGAGCTGCTCGGCGACGGAGCCGACGGGCCGTCGCCCGGCGCTAATGGATGAAGCGCGGCAGCCACTTCGCCCGGTAGTCGGGGTGCCCGGCATGCTCTGCGGCCATCTGCCGGACGGCGAAACCGAGCCCCACGGCGCGGCCTGACGCGAAGTCGTGTTCGGGGCGGTCGACGTCCTTGTCGGCCACCTCCGCGTACTCGTTGAGAAGAACCCTGCTCGTCTCGATGCGGCGACGCGTGTGCGCGGGGTCCTGGAAAGCGATGTGCTGGTCGTAGCCGCGATTGCGCACGCTGAACGCGATGGCGCCGACGCGGTCGTGGATTTCGCCGGGCACGTCGGCCGGGCAGCGCCAGCTCTCCCCGCCTGCCGCCAGCGCAATCTGTTCCTCCTCGGCAAGGCGCGCCCGCACGAAGTCGATCATGTCGGAGTTGTCTGTCATCGGGCTGTCGAATCCTTCAACGTCATGGCTCTGCACCCGAATCCGCACCTGCTGTCCGGGCCGGTTCTGTCCGTTCACCGAAGATCTCGGACGAAGATCTCGGACGAAGATACCGAGTTGAAAGTCCGGCACCCCGGAGACACCACCTGCGTCGGTCCCGGGCCGCGTACACACGGCCTTCCGCCGCTCACCGCATACGATCACTGACTGCGACCGCACCCCTCCGTCCGGAGCGCGGAGGGCACCACCGTACGAGAGAAGTGAGCCATCCATGACCGCCGTACGCGGAACCTCAGTGGACATCCCCACACAGGACGGCGTGGCCGACGCCTACCTGGCCCACCCCGACGACGGACAGCCGCACCCCGCGGTCCTGTTCTACACGGACGCCTTCGGAATCCGTCCTCAGCTGCAGAAGATGGCCGACCGGCTCGCCGGAGCCGGATACACCGTCCTGGCCCCCAACGTCTTCTACCGCCATGGACGAACACCGGTGACCGAGCTGCCCGAGTTCATCGACCCGGCCGGGCGTCCGGAGATCTTCGAGCGTCTCGGCCCGATCATCCAGTCGCTGACACCCGAAGCGGCGATGCGCGACGCCGACGTCTACCTGCACTGGCTGGCAGCCTCCCCCCTGACCACCGAAGGGCCGGTCGGTGTCACGGGCTACTGCATGGGCGCGGGCCTCGCGCTGCGTACCGCAGGCACATATCCGGAGCGGGTCGCGGCCATGGCCGGCTTCCACGGCGGGCGGCTGGCCACGGAATCCGCCGACAGCCCGCACCTGCTCGCCGGCCGGATCGCCGCGGAGCTGTACTTCGGCCACGCCGACCAGGACCCCTCGCTGCCCCCCGAGCAGATCAACCGCCTCGACGAGGCGCTCACCGCGGCGGGCGTGCGCCACCGCAGCGAGGTCTACACCGGGGCGCAGCACGGTTTCACCCAGGCCGACACCGCCTCGTACGACAGCGCGGCGGACGACCGCCACTGGACGGCACTGCTGGCACTCCTGGACCGCACCCTCTGACCGGCACGCGTTCAGATCGCGGCCGTCGCACTGCGGACATACGGTCGGCAAGGGCACAGGCGCCCCACACGGCCTCCGCGCGCACCCCACGCGGCCCCCCGCGCGCGGCCCACGAGCCGGCAAGAGCCGTCGACGGCCGGATCAGAACGCAGGACACGAGAGGAAGCCGCGATGTCGGTCGAGAACACCCCCACTGTCTCCCTCGGGCCCGACAGCGGCCTGGACCAGGTCTTCCAGCTGGCCCAGCAGCTGCGCGTGGACTCCGTCCGCGCCAGCACCGCCGCGGGCTCCGGCCACCCCACCTCCAGCCTGTCCGCCGCGGACCTGATGGCCGTCCTCATGACCCGCCGGCTGCGCTACGACTGGCAGAACCCGAAGAATCCGGGCAACGACCACCTGATCTTCTCCAAGGGGCACGCCTCCCCGCTGCTGTACGCGATGTTCCTCGCCGCCGGTGCGATCGACGAGGAGGAACTGATGACCACCTACCGCCGCAACGGCGCCCGGCTGCAGGGCCACCCCACGCCGGTCCTGCCCTGGGTGGACGCGGCCACCGGCTCCCTGGGCCAGGGCATCGCCTACGGCGTCGGCATCGCGCTCGCCGGACGGGACCTGGAACACCAGCCGTACCGTGTGTGGGTGCTGTGCGGCGACAGCGAAATGGCCGAAGGGTCGGTGTGGGAGGCCCTGGACAAGGCCGGCCGCCACCGCCTGGCCAACTTCACCGCGATCATCGACGTCAACCGCCTCGGCCAGAGCGGCCCCACGGAGCTGGGCTGGGACACCGGCGCCTACGCCCGGCGCGCCGAAGCCTTCGGCTGCCGCGCGATCGTCGTCGACGGCCACGACCTGACGGCCGTCGACGAAGCCCTGGCCGCCGCGAGCGACGGACAGGCCCCCACCGTCGTCGTCGCCAAGACCGTCAAGGGCCAGGGCGTTTTCGAGGTCGCGGACGCCGAGGGCTGGCACGGTAAACCGCTGCCCGAAGACCTTGCCGCACGCGCCGTCACCGAACTGGGCGGCCTGCGTCACCTCACCGTCCGCGGCCCGCAGCCGCCCGCCCCCGCCCCCAGAGCCCCGGCCGCTCCCGTGGAGGTGACCCTGCCCCACTTCGAGGTCGGCGCAGCCGTCGCCACCCGCGTCGCCTTCGGCAAGGCACTCGCCGCGATCGGCGCCCGGCCCGACATCGTGGCTCTGGACGCCGAGGTGGGCAACTCCACCCACGCGGAGGACTTCGGCAAGGCACACCCCGAGCGGTACTTCCAGACCTACATCGCCGAACAGCAGATGATCGCCACTGCGGTCGGTATGGCCGCACGCGGCTACCGCCCCTACGCCACCACCTTCGCCGCCTTCCTCACCCGGGCCCATGACTTCATCCGTATGGCGGCCGTCTCCCAGATCTCCATGAGCCTGTGCGGAACCCACTGCGGTGTCGAGATCGGCGCGGACGGCCCCTCCCAGATGGGCCTGGAAGACCTCGCCATGATGCGAGCCATCCACGGTTCCACCGTGCTCTACCCCAGCGACGCCACCTCCGCCGCCGCTCTGACCGCCG
The DNA here is from genome assembly GCF_035994185.1 of Streptomyces sp. NBC_01217. Lineage (NCBI taxonomy): Bacteria > Bacillati > Actinomycetota > Actinomycetes > Kitasatosporales > Streptomycetaceae > Streptomyces > Streptomyces sp. NBC_01217. Next base: position 1,213,178 of record NZ_CP108538.1, on the reverse strand, counting down.
CGATGGCCTATATGGACGGCATCTCCTACCTGCGTACCACCCGGGGCGCCTACCCCGTCCTCTACGCCCCCGACGAAACCTTCCCCGTCGGCGGTTCCAAGACCCTGCGTACGGGCGACAGCGACCGGCTCACCCTCATCGGCGCCGGTGTCACCCTCCACGAATGCCTCGCCGCCGCCGAGCAGCTGGCCGCCGACAACATCCCCGTCCGGGTGATCGACCTGTACTCCGTCAAACCCCTGGACCTCGACACGCTCGCCCGCGCCGCCCAGGAGACCGGCGCACTGGTCGTCGTCGAGGACCACCACCCCGAAGGCGGCATCGGCGAGGCCGTGCTGTCCGCGCTGGCCGCACAGCGGCTGACCCCCGCGGTGGTCCACCTCGCCGTGCGCAATCTGCCGGCCTCCGGAACTCCTGCCGAACTCCTCGACACCGCAGGCATCTCACGCACCCATATCGCCCGAATCGCCCGAGACCTCGCCATCCGCTGAGCACCGCGGCCGGTGCCCGCGCTCCAAGTCGCCTATCGTCGACGTGATTTCTGCCGGAAGCCTCGGCTCGGCCGGGGCGGGACCATGATGTGGAGGATGACTGTGCGCTACCGCGAGCTGGGACGCAGCGGACTGTCCGTGTCCGAGATCGGTTACGGCGCCTGGGGCATCGGTGAGTCCGCCTGGGTGGGCGCCACGGAGGACGAATCCGTACGCGCCCTGAACCGGGCGATCGACCTCGGCGTGAACTTCGTCGACACCGCCCGCGGCTACGGCGAGAGCGAGCGGATCGTCGGCCGGGTCGTGCGCGAGCGGGCCGGTGACGAGGTGCTCGTCGCCACCAAGGTGCCGCCGAAGAACGGCATTTGGCCGGCGCCCGACGGGCTGGACCCGGCCGAGACGTTCCCGGGAGAGCACATCCGCGCAAGCCTGGAGACCAGCCTGCGTGCCGGCGGCCTGGACCACTTCGACGTACTGCAGTTCCACGTCTGGAGCGATGACTGGGTCGGCCGCGGCGACTGGCTGGAGACGATCGCCGCACTGAAGCAGGAGGGAAAGATCCGCCTGTTCGGCGTCTCCGTCAACGACCACCAGCCCGACAACGCACTCGCACTCGTACGCAGCGGTGCCGTGGACACTGTGCAGGTCATCTACAACGTCTTCGACCAGGCACCCGCCGACGCGCTGCTGCCGGCCTGTGAGGAGCACGGCGTCGGTGTCATCGTGCGGGTGGCGCTCGACGAGGGCGGCCTGACCGGACGGATCACCGCCGGCACGACGTTCCCCGAGGGCGACTGGCGCAACCGCTACTTCCGCGACGACCGCCCGGCCCAGGTCGAACAGCGGGTGGCCGCGATCGTCGCCGACCTCGGCATCGCACCCGACGAGATCGCCGAGAACGCGCTGCGGTTCGTGCTGAGTTCACCGGCGGTATCCACCGTCATCCCCGGGATGCGCACCGTACGCAACGTCGAGCGCAATACGGCCCTGAGCGACGGGCATCCGCTCACCGCCGACCGGCTCGCCGTCCTGGCCAAGCACCGGTGGCAGCGCAACTTCTACTCCTGATCAACAGGTGCCGCTCCGGGGCGGGCTGCGGCGCGCCCGGGCGAAAGGCCCTGCGCGTGGAAGCCCTTGCGCACGATGGATGTGTACGTCGTGGGCCCGCCCTCGACGCGGTGCAGCACCACCGTCCAGTCGCCCCTGTCGTCGCCGATCGGAATCGCGTCGACGGCACTGGGCGGTGCAGGCGCTGCGTACGGTCTCCATGGTCGCGGCCTGCGCCGAGCCGGGCGAGAATCCGGTACGCGCCCATGTGGGCGGGGCCCTGAGGTCGCAGTGCACCCACCGGCACGACTGTGCCATATTCGCCCACACGGCTTCCCGCCGCACCTGATATGCCTGCCGCACCCGGCGACCTTGTGGAGGACAACCCGTGACGACCACTCGCGTTCTGATCGCCGATGATCAAGTGATGGTCCGTCAGGGATTCACGGTCCTGCTCAACGCCGAACCCGATCTCGAAGTCGTCGGCCAGGCCGTGGACGGCGTCGACGCCGTCGCCAAGGTCGCCGAACTGGCCCCCGACGTAGTCCTGATGGACATACGGATGCCCGGGGTCGGCGGCATCGAGGCGACCCGCCGCATCACGGCATCGCCCGCCGCCACCGCCAAGGTCCTCGTCCTGACCACGTTCGACCTCGACGAGTACGTGTACGAGGCGCTGCGTGCCGGGGCGTCGGGGTTCTTGCTGAAGGACGCGTCGGCCACGGAACTCGCCCATGCGGTACGGGTGGTGGCGGCCGGTGAGGCCCTGCTCGCGCCGAACATCACCAAGCGGCTCATCGCCGAGTTCTCCCGGATGTCCGACGTCCCGCGCAGCCCGGTCAAGGGCCGCAGCGGCAACCTCACGGAGCGCGAGACCGAGGTCCTCTCCCTGATCGCACAGGGCCTGTCGAACGCGGAGATCGCCGGGTGCCTGGTGGTGGCGGAGCAGACCGTCAAGACGCATGTGAGCCGGATCCTGGTCAAGCTCGGTCTGCGCGACCGGACCCAGGCCGCGATCCATGCGTATGAGACCGGACTGGTGCGCCCGGGCGGCTCTTGAGGCTCCGTTCACCCGCTGCTGCCGTGCACCGGCCCTGCGCCGCAGCGGGATTCAACGCATGGCGGGCGTGAAGGGCATCACCGGCGGCCGTCCCCGACGTGGCCCACGTCACCGCGGGAGCGGGCCACGAGGTCCGCAACGGCTGCGACAATCGCCCTGACACCAGTACGACGGGGGCGCAGTTGATGGAGTCGGCCGAGAAGAGGGCCGGGGCATGACGCACACCGCAGTGATCAGTGGAGCCGCCGTCGGCGCGGGCCCTGTCGCCGACCCCTCCCTGCGCCTCTTCCTCTTCCACCACGCCGGTGGATCGCATCTCCTCTACCGGGACTGGGTAGCGGAGTTCCCGCCGGACTGGGAGCTGTGTCCGCTGAACGCCCCCGGGCGTGCGTACGAGCGCGAGCGGCCGGCGGCCGACCGGGTCGACGATCTGGTCGACCACTTCCACCAGAAGCTGCTGCCGCTGTTCGACCGGCCTTTCGCCTTCTTCGGCCACAGCATGGGAGCCCTGGTCGCGTACGAACTGACCTTGAGGCTCGCCGCACAGGACGACGGCCCGCGGCCGGTCTGGCTCGGGCTCTCCGCCTTCGGCCCGCCCCGGGGTGCGAGGTATCTGCGCCGCCCAGGACGGCACGAGAGCTCCGACGCCGAGCTGCGGGACTGGCTGCGGTCGGTCGGCGGCACCCCGGCCGAGCTGCTCGACAACGACGAACTGTGGCAGATGTTCGAGCCCATGTTCCGCAGCGATTTCAAACTCGTCGACACCTGGGCGCGTGAGCCCGACACCGGCTCACTGCCTCTGCCCTTCACCGTGTTCGGCGGCGACCGGGACCCTGTCGTGGAGCCCGCGCGGCTCAAGGCGTGGTCCGAGCACTCCCCGTACCTCCAGGGCGTCCACCTCTACCCCGGCGGTCACTTCTATCTGAACGACCACCGCGCCGCCCTGACCCGCACCGTCACCGCGTCGGTGCGGGCGGCCGGGGCCGGGGCGACGCCGTTGCGACAGAGGCCCTGATCCGCGTGGGCCAGGAGGCAGGGGTCAGGAACGCGGACCCTCGGGCTTCTCGTCGCGCGCCGCGTTCTTCTCCTTGATGCGCACCGCTTCCTTACGAACCCCGGCCTGGGTGGCGCGTTCCTGCTGGAGCCACTCGGGGTTGTCCGTCTTCAGCGTCTCGATCTGCTCCGTGGTGAGGGCGTCCGTGATTCCGCCACGGGCGAGACCCGAGATGGAGATGCCGAGCTTCGCCGCGACCACCGGCCGGGGGTGCGGGCCGTTGCGCCGCAGCTCCTGCAGCCACTCGGGCGGGTCGGACTGCAGTGTGTTCAGCTCGGTGCGCGAGACGACACCCTCCTGGAACTCTGCGGGGGTGGCCTCTAGGTACACACCCAGCTTCTTTGCCGCGGTCGCGGGCTTCATTGTCTGGGTGGTCTTGTGCGACGTCATGGTGCCAAGGGTATCGAGCATGTGCGCTACCTCTGACCAGGGCCGGTAACCTGGCGGAGTGACAAGCTCGGAAGAAACCCCTTCGTTCCGGCTCGCGTACGTCCCCGGCGTGACCCCCACCAAGTGGGTGCGGATCTGGAACGAGCGGCTGCCCGACGTCCCGCTGACCCTCGTGGGTGTGTCGGCCGCCGAGGCGGCCGACGTGCTGCGGGGCGGCGGCGCCGACGCGGGTCTCGTGCGGCTGCCCATCGACCGGACGGGCCTCAGTGCGATCCCCCTCTACACCGAGACGACGGTGGTGGTGATCCCCAAGGACCACGTCGTGGCGGCGGTCGAGGAGGTCTCCGCCGAGGATCTCGCCGACGACATCGTGCTGCATCCGCTCGACGACACCCTCGAATGGGAGCACCGGCCGGGACGGCCCGCCATCGAGCGCCCCGCCACGACGGCGGACGCCATCGAGCTGGTGGCGGCGGGAGTGGGCCTCCTCGTCGTCCCGCAGTCACTCGCCCGCCTCCATCACCGCAAGGACCTCACCTACCGGCCGGTTTCCGACGCCCCCGAATCGGGCGTCGCGCTGTCGTGGCCGCAGGACGAGACGACGGACCTGGTGGAGGACTTCATCGGGATCGTCCGCGGCCGGACCGTGAACAGTTCCCGGGGCCGCCCCAAGGCCCAGGCACAGGCCCCGGCGCAGCCGAAGGCCAAGCGCCCCGACACGGGCGGCGCACGCCGCAAGCCCGCAGCCGGCAAGGCGTCGGCGAAGAACCCGCGGAGCGGTTCCGGAGGCTCCAAGGGCGCCAAGCGCCAAAAGCCCCGCCGCCGGTCGTAGCGGCGCCTCACACGAAGACCGGCCCTCGGCAAACCTTCCGTACAACCCTTCTGCCGCATCCTCGGTCAAACAGGACGCCAGGAAGGAACGGGCCCTTTCCGGTCATCGCCCCCGCACCCGCCCGGTCATCCTTGGACCAAGGAGCCGCTCGTGCGCACCTACCGTTCGGCCGCCGTTGCCGCGGCCTCATTTCTCCTGATGGCGGGAGCCGGCATCGCGGCTCCCGCCGCGTACGCCGGTACCCCCGGCGGCACGCACGCAAGTGACCGGAACAGCGATTTCAACGGCGACGGCTACGAAGACGTGCTCATCGGCGCGCCGGGCGCAACCGTCAGCGGAAAGAAGAGCGCGGGGTACGTGACCGTGCAGTACGGCGCGTCGACGGGGATCGGCACCCGCAGGACCGCGGTCGTCAGCCAGTCCACCACAGGGGTGCCGGGCGCCGCCGAGACGGGCGACGGCTTCGGTAAGGCGCTGGCCACCGGCGACCTCGACGCGGACGGATACGACGACGCGATCGTGGGCATCCCGGGCGAGGACATCGGGACGGTCGCGGACGCGGGCGGGATCACCGTTCTGTGGGGGTCCTCTCGGGGACTGGCCGGCGCGGACAGCGACTGGCTGGAGGCGGACAGGCCCTCGGCCGGCGAGAAGTTCGGCAGCGCCCTCGCCGCCGCCCGCTTCAGCCCTGACACCCCGGGCGACGAACTGGCCGTCCTCGGCCGCGACGCCCTGGAGCTGTACATGTACGACGCGGCCCCGCAGCCGAAGTCCACGCCGCTGGAGCGCACCGCACGCAACCGCCTCGCCGTAACGTCGGCGGAGCGACAGATCCAGCCCAAATCCCTGACCACCGGCGACTACGACGACAACGGTCTCGCCGACCTCGTCGTCTCCGGCGTTACCGTCGGCGACGAGCCGGGCCACGGCTGGTCGTCCTTCTTCTCCGGGCAGACGCAGGGCCTGGTGTACGAGCGCGACCTGCGGGGCGGCCCCGTCACGGCCTCCGGCGACATCGACAACGACGGCTACGACGACCTCGTCACCGGCGAACCGCACAGCCCCGACGACGGCGGTGAGTCGATGACCGGCGGCCTGATCGGCGTCTACTACGGCAGCCCCGACGGGCCGCTCGGCGTCGACGGCGCGGGCAGCCCGCCGCAGTGGTGGACCCAGGGCTCGCCCGGCGTCCCGGGCACGGCCGAGCGCGGTGACGGCTGGGGCACGGACCTCTCCGTCGCGGACACCAACGGCGACGGGTACGCGGACGTGGCGATCGGCGCGTCCGGCGAGGACATCGGCACGGTCCCGGACGCGGGGGCGGTGTGGGTGCTGCGCGGCGCGTCCGGCGGACTGACCGCCACCGGAGCCAAGTCGTGGGACCAGAACTCCGTGAATGTGCCGGGCGCCGCGGAGAAGGGCGACCGCTGGGGCGGTCAGGTCAGGCTGACCGACCCGAACAGGGACGGCCGCTTCGGCCTGCTGGCGTCCGCCCCCGGTGAGAACACCGGTGACGGTGTGGTGTGGGTGCTCTCGGCCGGTTCCGGAGGAGTCACGGCCACCGGCTCGTGGACGTACGGCGGCGGCTCGCTCAGCGCTCCGTCGCTGGACGCGGCGTACGGGGCCACGATCGACGAGTAACACGGACTGCGGACAGGACAGGGCAGTACGGGAACAGCGCACCGGGGGCCTCCGACAGGCTTCCCGGTGCGCTGCCGTTCCGGCTCAGCGCCTGCGTGGCACCTTCGGTTCCGGGACGAGACGCACGACGCCGTTCAGCACATGGTCGATCACGTCGTGCGAGGGCTTGTCCGTGAGGTTGGTGAGCAGCCGGGCCAGGGTGTTGAGCAGGAAAGGCGACCCCATGACGTAACGGTTGAGGACCGGCTGGAAGCCCGAACGGCTGAAGACGAGGTCGGCGGCCGTATTGCCGAGACGGTAGTAGCGTCCCCAGCGGCGGTTCATCTCGACGGGGTAGCCGCGCAGCACCTGTTCCCGCCTAGCCCCCCGGGGGAGCGCGAGGGCGAGCGCGGCGGTCTCGGCCGCCACTTCGCCGGCCTCCATCGCCTGGCCGATGCCCTCGCCGTTCCACGGGCTGATCATGCCCCCGGAGTCGCCGACGAGGAGCAGCCCGCGGGTGTAGAGGGGATGACGGTTGAAGCCCAGGGGAAGGGCCGCGCTCCGGACGGGGCCCTCCGCGTTCTCCTCGCGCAACCCCCAGGCGTGCGGGGTACGCGCCAGCCACTCGTCCAGCGTGGCGCGCAGGTCCGCCTTTCCGTGCCGCCGGTGGGGCAGCGCACCGAGGCCGACATTGACGCGGCCGTCGCCCATGGGGAAGATCCAGCCGTATCCGGGCAGATAGTGATCGCTTCCCGGGAAGCGGAGGTCGGCCCACAGCTCCAGGTACTCCTCCTGGGAGCGCTCCGGACTGCGGTAGTAGCGGCGCGCGGCAGTCGCGATCTGTCTGCGCGTGTCCCGCTGCAGACCCATGGCGAGTGCCAGGCGGGCGGAGGCGCCGTCGGCGGCGATGACGATCGGCGCGCGGAAGGCCAGGGGTTCCTTCTCGTCGGTCGTGGCGGTCACACCGGTGATACGTCCGGCGCGGTCGGTCAGGGGCTGGGTCACCTTCACACCGGCGCGCAGCCGCGCTCCCGCGGCGACCGCGTGCCGGGCCAGGATGTCGTCGAAGTCGTGCCGGCTGCGCGAGAGCCCGAAGTCCGGGTAACGCCCGAGCGCGGGCCAGTCGATGTGCACCTGATGGTCCCCGGCCACCCAGCGCATTCCGCGTGAACGCGTCCACCCCGGGGCCTTGATGTCGACGCCCATCCTGATGAGCTGGTGCACCGCGCGTGGTGTCAGACCGTCGCCGCACACCTTCTCCCGGGGGAAGCGGGACTTCTCCAGGAGCAGGACGTCGACGCCCGCCCTGGCGAGGTGGAAGGCCGCGGCCGAGCCCGCGGGCCCCGCCCCCACCACGATCACCTGGGCTTCCTCGTCCGAGCCGTGGCCGGACCGATCGTCCGGCGGAGACTGGTCTGGCGTCGTTTCCCGCATCGGGAACCCCTTCCTGTTCCTGGGACAGCCGGTGCCGTACCGGGGACGGCGGCCCTGTGCATCATCATCGATCAAGGAGGGCCGGTACGGAACCAGGCCCGGGATGTCCGGCGCCCGCCTGATGCGGCGTCAACCACTGTGCGAGGAACCTCGATCAGGCAAGCTGCCGATGTGAACACCTCTGCCGACGACGGCTCACCGGGCAACGGTCTCCTCGACATCTCGCTGCGACGTGCCGCCTGGCCGAACTCCTCCCCAAGGGGCGGCTGGTCGAGATCTAGGACAGCTGCACCCTCATCCCCCTGGACCGGCCGACGAGGCTCGCGCAGATCATCCGGGACTTCACCCACGCACCCGACGCGACGTAGACGGTCCGTGGTCACTTCGAGGCGAAGACGATCCAGACCTGGCCGGGAGCGAAGGTCATCCGCTTGCCGTCAGGGGTGGTGAAGGAGGTCGTGGAATCGGCGGTCGGCCGCGACCAACGCACGTCGTACCCCTTGCCGTTGCGCAGCACGAGGGCGGAGCCCGAGCCCACGGTCTCGGTGTACGGGGAGGTGCTGCCCCACCGGTCCTGATAGAGCGAGGGATGCACGGTCACGTACTGCACGATCACATCGGCCGCCCCGAGCCGGGCTCCGTCGGACGTACGGGCCGGTGTGCCGTCCATGTCCACCAGCCACCTGTGCCGGTCGGCGGACCAGGTGAAGGCGAAGCGGGCCGCCGGATACCGGACCGTGTGTCCGGCGAGGGGCCTGCCGCCCGGGGGCGGGGCCGCGAAGCGCAGCCCGATGTCCTCGGCGGCGTTCACGCCGGTGGTGGCGTGCGGTGTCTTCCCGGGGCGCAGATAGAGGTTGTGCGGCGCCGCCCGGTCGCTGCCACGGAAGTACGCGCCGGGGTCCGCCGTCGGCGGCAGCGGGTTCAGCGGTGCCGCCTCTATGGCCGGGAGGAGCTTGGCCTGGGCGCCGGAGAAGGCGAGCGTCGGCCGGTCGAACTGGCGCAGCAGCTCCAGGTCCGTCTCGCGAGCGCTGCGTACCGGGCCGACGACGGGCGGCATCCTGGACGAATAGGCGGCGAGGATGCGGCTGAGACCGGCCTCCACCTGCTCCACGTAGACGATGTCCGCCTTGTCGAGCCCGGTCTGCGGCCGTGCGGGGCCGACGTTGTCGATCTTGACGGCGAGGACATGGGCGCGTGGTCCCGAGGACGTCGTGGACGGAGTGGAGCGGCTCGGGGAAGGAGCTGTTTCCCCGCCGCCGCTCTGGCAGCCCACCGCTGCCGCGATGAGCACCGCCAGCGTGGCCAGTGATGCCGCGGCCGGCCTCTTGGTCCCGGATGCGCGCATGGCCGCCCCTTCCGAGTCGGCCGACGCGACGATCCGGCTTCTGCCGCTCGCCGCGACGGCTCTTCGTCCATCATCACGCAGATGGACGCCTCAGGGGTTCCCAGGAGCGGGGCGGGCGGCTCGCGCCCGGTCCCGGCGGGCCCGTGCTCAGTAGGGCAACGGGCGGCCGGAAGGGGTGCGCAGATCGAGGGGCGGCGGCCGGGAGGGCAGTTGCGGACGTCGGACGATCTTGATGCGGCCCATTGCCACCACCTCCTGTCGGTCACCGGTCATATGCCCCGCGGGTTGCCCCTTCATGCGGCTCCGGCCCGCTCAACCGGCCGACTGCGCAGGAGTGTTACGCAGTCGGCCAGACGGATGAGGGGAAGATGCCGGGAAAACGCGGGAAGGTCCGAGAATCAGGCGGAACACGCGGGAAAGCACGGCAAGGCGTGCGAAGGAGCGTGAAGGCGCCATCTTTCCGTCGCACCGGGGACATGCGCACACGCGCTCGCTATCCTCCGGCTATGAGCTATGAGCTATGAGCTATGAGCTATGAGCTATGAGCTATGAGCCATGAGCCATGAGCGCGGCACGGCTGGGGCATCCGGCGGGGCTCCGCGGGGTTCCGGGTGACCGAGGGCATGAACCCTCTGCCGGACGTCCGTACCGCAGAGGCGTGGACAGCCTTCGGAACCCGATTACGTCAGTGGCGCAGGCGCGCCGGGCTCACCCAGGCCCAGGTGGGCGCCCGTGTCGGCTACGACCACACCGCCATCAGCAAGCTGGAGCACGGCACCCGCAGGACACCGCTGCCGCTCGCCCACAGGCTGGACGAGCTGCCGGCGGCCGGCGGAGACCTCCTCGACGCCTGCGAGGCGGCGGAGGCCGAAGGGCCCGAGGAGAGCGGGGGAGCACGGCCCGCTGCGGCCACCGCACGGGCGTGCCCGCTGCCCGGCGAGCCCGCGGGCGGCGCCCTGCTCTCGATGCTGCCCCCGGACACCGTTCCGCCCACGAGCCTGCCCACCTATGGGCTGGTGTGTCCGGTGCACCGCCGTGACGGCTGCGCCGTTCCCGTACTCTCCGATGTCATCGCCCTGCATACGGCCTTCTGCGCCCTGGGCCCGGCCGCCGTCTCCCGCCCGCCGCTGGACATCGACACCGTGCACGCCCTGACGGTACTGCTCGCCGTCTGCCAGCGGGCCGACGAGGAGCGCGCCTGGCCGGGAGCGACCGTCGTCGTCGAGCGCACCCTGCACGCGATGCTCCGCTGGATGGCCCTGCCCGCGGCGCCGTACCAACGCCAACTCGCGCCGCTCGCGGCCGAGTACGCGCAGTCGGCCGGATGCCTGCGGCTGCTGTGGGGCCGCAACGCGACAGCGATGGCCTGGCTCGACCGGTCACTGGTCTGGGCTGGGCTGGCCGGTCATGTCGGCACGGAGGTGGCCGCACTCGGCGACATGAGCACCCTCGCACGGCTGGAGGGCGACGGGCCCTCCGCCCTCGCCTACGGAGCCGCGATCCGGCAGGCGGCCGCGGGCCGTCACTGGGCGGGCGCCCTGAGCGATCTGTATCTGGCGCGCGGACACGCGGTACGGGGTGACGCGCGGCAGACCCTGGACCACATCGACCGTGCCTGGTCACAGATGGGCCGGGCCGGTGAGCAGGACGAGACGGAGGCGCCCTGGCTGTCCGTCGGCTCCGTGCGTCTGCGGGTGGAGTCCGGCGCCGCCGGGGCCCTGCGGGACCTCGCCGCGTCGACCGGGGACCGCAGGCTGGCGCTGCGCGCCGTCGCTGCGACCCGTACCGCACTGGGTCTGCTTCCTCCAGGGATGCACTCGACACGGATGCTGTTCCTGGTGCGGATGGCCGACGCCCATGCCTGCGCCCGGGATCCGCAGGCGGCGATCGCCATCGCCGAACCCGTACTGGACACCACCGAGGTGACCGCCTCGACGCTGCTGGGCCAGGAACTGCGCGGTCTGCACAGCCGGTTGGCGTCCCTGTACGCGAACCGGCCGGAGACCGACGACTTCACCCGACGGCTGGCGGCCCTCGTCCGCTGACGCACCGCGGCGGAGCGTGTGCGTACACGCCCCGCCCGGTTTCTTCCTGACGTTAGATCAGCTTGCGTTCAGTGTCACGTCGTCCACGACGAAGCTGGTCTGCAGATAGGCGTCCTCACTGCTGGCGAATCCGAGGGTGACCGTCTGGCCGGCGAACGCGCCGACGTCGAAGGTCCTCTGGACGTAGGAGTCCGTGGCGTCCCTGTTTGAGTACGTCGCGAGCGTTCTGGTGCCCAGCTTCACGGTGAACGTGTTACGCGACACCGTCGGCACTGCGGTCGAGCGCCGTCGCGTTGATGTTGCTCGTGGTGTCGCAGGACTGGTGGTAGCAGGGGTCGTACGACCGGCCCGCCGTACCGCCCCACTTGGCCGCCTGCGCCGACGACTTGGTGTCGGAGGCTCCCGTCGCGTATCCGGAGGTGGGAATGCCGCCCTGCTGGAAGGAGTAGTCGTCGGACCGCCCCTGGCCCTCGACGTTCTCCTCCGGCGCGAGGTTCAGCGAGTCCCAGTACTCCTTCATCGGGGCCGAGGTCGCCGAGCCGACGTTGTTGATGAAGTAGCCCGCGTTGGTCGAGGCGACCATGTCGAAGTTGTAGTACGCCTTGATGGAGCCGCGCTGGGCGCTGGTGAGCTGTCCCACGTAGTACTGCGAACCCTGCAGCCCCTGCTCCTCGCCGTTCCACCACGCGAAGCGGACGTGCTTGGTCATCGTCGGGTTCTGCCGGGCCAGGGCGAGCGCGTTCTCCAGCAGCGTCGCGGAACCCGAGCCGTTGTCATTGATCCCGGGTCCGGCCGCGACGCCGTCGAGGTGGGCGCCGAACATCACGGTCTGGTCGGAGGGGCCGCCCGGCCAGTCGGCGATCAGATTGTTGCCGCGGTAGGTGCAGCTGGTGCAGGTCTGCTCGCTGACGGTGTAGCCGGCCGCCTGCAGCTTGCCCTTCACATAGGCGACCGAGGCCGTGTAACCGGCGCTGCCGGACCGGCGGTTGCCGCCGTTCTGCGAGGCGATGGTGTTCAGCTGTGCCAGGTGGGACTGCACTTCGGCGACACTGATGTCGGGTGCGTCGCCACCGGGATCGCCGCCGTTGTCGACGGTCAGCGTGTACTGGGCGGTGTGGCTCTGGGTGCCGTCACCCTTCACCGTGAAGGTGTACGCACCGGGCGCGGCGCCCGACGAAGCGGAGACGGTCATCGCCGAGGACGCTCCGGACTGCACCGACGACGGGCTGAAGGACGCACTCACGCCGCTGGGCAGACCGCTCGCCGTCAGGTTCACCGTCTGCGCACTCCCGGAGCTGACCGATGTCCGCACCGTGGCCGTCACCGAGTCGCCCGGCCTCACGGAGCCGGACGCCGGGTCCAGGGAGAGGGTGAAGTCGTTGTTGCCGCTGGGTGTGCAGGCCGGGTCGCCGCTCTGGGCGGGGACGCTGATGGCATCCCACGCGGACTTGGTCCGGTTGAACAGCACACAGGTGGTGTCGAGGTTCTTGGCGGCGGTGAGCGTGGCCGTGCGGTAGCGCTTGTAGGGCATACCGCTCGTCTTGAGCAGCATGCCGCCGTAGAAGACCTTGCCGGCGCTCCGGATGCCGACACCGGTGACCGGGGAGCTGTTGCACGTCGGGCTGGACGGCCTGCCGCCGCCCGGGTTCGAGCCCTCGGCCAGCAGATAGAACCAGTGGTTCAGCGGACCGGCCGCCGCGTGCTCCTCGGTGTTGGGTATGGAGGAGCTGTAGCAGTTCGGGTCGCCGGTCTGCCCCGGGTCGTACATGATCCGGATCGGCCCGTCGCCGACCAGGTCGACCTTCTCGCCGACGGTGTAGTCCGGGTCGTCGTAGGGGGCGGGCTCATTGGTGTACGCCTCGGTCAGAGCGCCCATGATGTCGCCGGTGGCCTCGCCGAGACCGGACTCGTTGTCGGCGCCGCCCGGCGTGTACTGGTCGATGCCGTGGCCGAACTCATGGCCCACCACGTCCATCGCGGCGATCCACCGATTGGCGTTGTTGTGGCCGATGGAGACCGAGGAGCCGTCCCAGTACGCGTTGACGTCGTTCAGCCCGACCTCCACCGGCCAGCTGCGGCCGTTGCCGTCGTGTCCGTTGCGGCCCAGCCAGTCCCGCAGCATGTTCCATTCGTGCTGCGCCGCCCACATCACGTCGACGCAGCCGGTCTCCTTGCTGGAGGCGCTGCCGGTGCCCCAGGAGTCGCTCGGCTTGCTGAAGACACTGCCCGTGCTGTAGTCGGCGCAGCTCAGGCCCGGCCGGTTCGGGTCGCGCAGCGAGTAGCTGCTGCCCGACGCGGTGGTGTCGATGGCCAGTGGCGACGGACCGTTCCACTGGCTGTTGCCGGTACCCGCCTTGACGTCGTCGTAGCTGTCGAGCACCTTGCCGTTGCCCGCGTCGACGAAGACGTGCAGACGGCTGGGGGTCTTGGCGCTGCGCCCGGTGAGCACCGTCTCCCAGGCCAGCCGGGAGGTCTTCTCCGTGGCGCGCACGACCAGGCGGCGCGAGTCCACCCGCTGCACATCGGCGAGCTTCTTGCGGGCGGTCGCCTCGGCCGCCCGGGCGGAAACGGTCGGTGTGGTCGGCACGTTGATCCGCCGGGGCACCGCCGACTGGGTGCCGCGTATCCGGCCCCTGGAGTCGGCCACCACGACGGCGTCCCCGCCGACGACCGGCAGCCCGCGGTAGGTGCGCCGGTATGCGACGGAGTACAGACCCTTGACCCACGGGGTCACCATCTGCCGCTCGTACTGCTCATCGGGGCCCTTCGCCAGGGTGTCCAGACCACTGGCGGCGGCCCGGTCGGCCGCCGAGACCGCGGCCGACAACGCTTTCGGGGCGGGGGGAGCGGGCGGAGACGGTTCGGCAGATGCTGACTGGCCGCTGACGGCGACCAGCATTCCGGCGAGGACGGCCAGGGTCGTCCCGGCCGTCATCGGTCTGCGTTTCATCGAGGCTCCTTGATTCGAGGGGGGCCTCGATCACGGGCAACCGGCATACGGTGACGCACCTGCATCGGCCCTCGCAGGCCGCCCTCGACACCGGCGTCCGTGATCGAGCGACCGAACACTCACACGTCGTCATGGACCCGTCAATGAACTGCGAGGGCTGCCGGGGGAGTTGGCAAGTCTGGTCAAGCCGCGCTGGTGGGATCGCGCAACAACCCGGTGTGCGGGGCGGCTACTCCAGGCCGGAGATCGTGAACACCGTACGCGCGGTCCGGCGGTCGATCCGGTCGCCCAGCTGCCGCAGCGCCGTCACCCCGCACCGCAGAGTCCCGCGGTGCACACACCCGCGCGCGTCGTCGTCCAGCCGGTGCCACAGCGCCGGATTGACGAGGAACACCTGGGGGTCGACCTCGACCCGGCCGCCGTCCGCGTCACGGAGGACCAGGCGCTGGGAGACCCCGTCCGACCAGCGCGCCGACACCAGACGGTCGGTGCGCACGATCCGTTCGCGCAGCAGGCCGCGGCAGGACAGCCACCCGGGCCCCGCGCTGACCCGTGGCGGCACCAGCACCAGGAACAGCAGAGCCGCCAGCCCGGTCCACAACAGTGCGCGCGGCCCGGTGAGATGACCGGCCGTCGCATCGACGGCCAGGAGGAGGCCGAGGAGCGTCACGGCGCAGCGGACCGCGAAGCGCAGGTCCCGGGCCCAGCCGCGGTCGTACGCGGTCGTATCGGGCGGAGGGCTCACTCGGCCGGTGCGCCGGCCGGGCACGGCTCGGATATCACGTCGTCCCATGGCAGCGACGCTAGGGAAGCCGGAGCGCCGCTCGGTGTTCGTTGACGAACCACTGACGCCGCGGCCCCCGGTCCTGACGACTGCTTGACGGACGGAGCCACGGCGTGGACGGTACGGTCATCGGGTCGGGGCGCATCCGGGTGCGGCGGGGCAGCAGCGAGGGGCGGTCTCAGTCCTGTTCGTCGTCGCCGCTGTCCCCGCCGTCCTCGCCGTCCCTCTCGTCCCCGCTGTTCTGCGCCGGCGGGGCGGGGGCCGGAGACTCGGGTCCGGTGGTCGCGGTTGAACCGGTATCCGGTGTTCCGGCCGAGCCGGAGTCCGGGGAGAACAGGCTCATCCCCAGGTACACGGCCGCGAGGAAGGCGACCGTACCGGCGATGGCGCTCGCCACCCTGGGCCGACGTCTTATCGCCTCGCGGGCGCCGGTGAGCCGCCGGGTGGGCGCGGACCGGTCGGCCGTACGCCGTCTGTGGCCGCCGGCCTGCGGAAGGCGGTACGTCGCCGCGCCCTGGGCCTGCTGGGCCGAGGCAGCCGCGGGAGCCGTGCCGAAGGCCGCGGCGGGCGCCGGGGCGTATGGGGCACTCGGTGCGGCAGGAGGAGGCGCGGCGGCGTACATGGGCAGCGGCTCCGGCCGTCCCCGCCACGCATCGCTCTGGAACCAGTCCGCGACCTGCTGGGCACTGGGCCGGTCCTCGGGCTGCTTCGCGAGCAGCCCCAGCAGATAAGAGTCGAAGGCCGGGGACAGTTGCACGCCCCGCTGCCCGAGCGGCACGGGGGGTGTGTCGACATGCTGATAAAGCGTTGCGGTCGCGGTGTCGGAGCGGAACGGCGGATCACCCAGCAGGAGTTGGTAGATCACACAGCCCAGCGAGTACATGTCGGATGCCGCACCGGCCGTACGGCCAAGGGCGCGCTCCGGGGCGAGATAGAGACTGGTGCCGACTATCTGCCCCGTGGTGGTCAGCGCGGCGGAGGGGTCGTCGACGAACTGGGCGATGCCGAAGTCGCCGATCTTGACGGACCCTTCGGCGTCCAGCATCAGGTTTCCGGGCTTGATGTCACGGTGCACGACGCCCTGCCGATGGGCGGCGGCGAGTCCCGCGGCCGCCTGGCCCGCGATCCGGGCGACCTGCTCGGTCCCGAGGCGTTCCTCGGCCGCGAGGAGGGCGCCCAGGCTTCTGCCCTCGACGAGCTCCATCACCAGGAAGAAGCGGTTCTCCCAGGCCCCGAAGTCGAACACGGCCACCAGATGAGGGTGGCTCAGACGGGCCGCGGTCTGCGCCTCAAGGCGGAACCGGGCGGTGGCCGACTCGTCCGCGTGATCGCCCAGCAGCAGCTTCACGGCCACCGCCCGGCCGAGCACTTCGTCGGAGGCGCGCCACACCTCACCCATGCCGCCGCGGCCGATGGGGGACAACAAGCGGTACCGTCCAGCTACCAGCACCTGTGCACCAATCTCGAATTGTGGGCCGCTTCGACTGCCACGGCGGCGACCCGACCGGGATCGGGGCGGGGTGGGAGCGCGCGGCATGATCAGGATATCGGGCCGCAGGACCCCCCGAGTCGCCCGGGCCTTCACCGCCACCAGCAGGATCAGGAAGAAGGCACCGGCCGAACGGACGCGGACCGGCGCTCTTCTCCCGGGAACAGCCAGTCGTACGCGGCCTGCGCCGTGAACGCGCGCTGCCCGCCCGCGAAGAGCAGACCGGCCGTCGCGAACGCCGGATCGGCGGCTGTCGCGGCCACATAGGGAATCGCGATGCAGCGCATGCCCGCCGCATGCGCCGCCGCCGCGCCCGGTGCCGCGTCCTTCAGCACCACGCAGTCGGCGGGCGCCGCGCCGAGGCGGTGGGCCGCCTCCAGGAACACATCCGGTTCCGGTTTGCCGTGCGCCACCTCGTCGGCGGAGACGTACACGGGCAGATACGCGTCCAGGCCCGTGCCCGCGAGCACGGCCTCGATCGCCGCCCGGGACGAACCCGAAGCCACCGCCATCCCGACGCCGTCATGGCGCAGCCGCTCCACGAACTTCCGCATCTCGGGAAACACCTCGGTCGAGGACCGCGCCAGCTCCAGATACAGAGCGTCCTGACCGGCCACCAGTTCGTCGACGGACGCCTCGATGCGGTACTCGGCACGCAGGACCGCCAGCGTCTCGCGGACACCGATCCCGATGAACCGGGTGTGATGCTCCCAGGTGAAGCCGGGCACGCCGTACCGCTCCAGGAGGCGCCGCGCCGCCTCGTAGTAGTTCGGCTCGCTGTCCACCAGCGTGGCGTCGAGATCGAAGATGACGGTGAGGACGGGGACGCGCCGGGAACTCATGCCATCCAGCATGCCGGGGCGTCGATCACTTCGGGCCGTCGGCGGCGGCGAGGCCCACCGATTCGACCAGCGGCAGCAGCCGGTGCGGCACCCGCTCGCGCAGCGCGACCTCGGTACGCGTCCTGACCACACCGGGCAGCTGGATCAACCGCTGGATGACGTCCTCCAGATGACCGTTGTCGCGGGCCACCACCCGGGCCAGCAGATCGCCGCCGCCCGTGGTCGAGAAGGCCTCGACGATCTCGGGCACCGAGGCGAGCGCCTCACCGACCTCGTCCAGATGCCCCTGGGTGACCTCCAGATGGACGAAGGCCAGCACCGGGTGGCCCAGCGCGGCGGGGGACAGGACCGGTCCCGTACCGGTGATCACACCGTTGCGCTCCAGCCGGTCGATACGGGCCTGGAGGGTGCCGCGGGCGACGGAGAGGATGCGTGCGTACTCGCGGACGCTGGTGCGCGGCTGCTCGATGAGCAGGCGCAGGATGCGGGTGTCGAGGGCGTCCACCGCCATGGTCGGTTGGTCGCTTCCTGGTAGGCGGATCCGGGCTGCGACTGTACCAACGGCCCGCCGCAACCCCGATTCGCGTCCCGTACCCGTAGTCCTGCAGAGCTACAAAGAGGGTTCGCTCCCTGGCGGGACGTGGACGACAAGGCCCGGTCCATAGCTTCTGTACCCCGAGCGATACAGCTGTCCGGTACGGAAGGAACACCCCTGCATGTCGTCCCAGCCGCGCAGAAGCCGATTGCGCCGAGGCCTGCTCAGCGCGTTGGTGGCCGCCTCGGTGGCCGTGCCGGTCGCGGGAGCGGCCGGGCCCGCCGCCGTACCGTCACCGGCTCCGACCGTCCACGGCCCGCTGCCCGCCGCCGCGCCCCGTGCCCTCGCCGAGCGGTACGCCGCGACCCGTGCCGACATCGGGGCGGCCGAGCGGGCCGCCGCCGGCCACGGCGACCGCAAGCGCGCCGCCGCGCTGCACGCCATGGCCGATCCGGCCCGCGGCTTCCTCTCCTTCGACGGCCGTGACGGCGGCCGTAGTGTCGAGGTCTTCGGCGACCTGTCCCACGCCGAGCGGATCGCCGTGCTGGTCCCGGGCGCGGGCATCGGCGTCGACCACTACTGGCGTCTGCGCAACGGTGCGCGCGCACTGCGCGGTGAGCTGGGCGAGCGGTCGGCCGTCGTCGCCTGGCTCGGATACGAGACACCGGCGACGGTGAGCCCGGCCGCGCTCACCTCGGGGCGGGCCGACGAGGCTGCCCCCGAACTGCGCCATTTCATAGCGGAGTTACGAAGACTGAGGCCCGCGGCCCGTACCTCCCTCGTCTGCCACTCCTACGGCTCCGTCGTCTGCGCCCGCGCCGCGCACGGACTGCGGATCGCCGACATCGTCCTGTACGGCAGCCCCGGAACCGGCTACAAGGACGCCGCGGCCCTGCACACCCCGGCCACCGTCTGGGCGGGCCGCGGCGGCGACGACTGGATCGCCGACGTTCCGCACGCCGAGCTCCAACTGCCCTTTGCGGACATCGGGTTCGGGACCGACCCGGTCTCGCCCGGCTTCGGTGCGGAAATCTTCGCGGCGGGCGACGGCGGCCACAGCGACTACCTGAAGCCCGGCTCCGTACCGCTGAGGAGCATCGCCCGGATCGTGGCCGGAACAGCCAGGTCCGCGGAGCCCTCGGGAGAGCGCCATGCGTGACTTCGTCCGTCGGATCGAATCCGCCACCCCCGCCGACCGCGACCGTGCAGTCGACGCCCTGCGCGCCCTTGCCATCCTCGGCGTGGTCCTCGGTCACTGGCTGGTGACGGCACTCGTCGTCGACAGCGGCACCCTGCACGGATCGAGCCCGCTCCAGTACATGCCCCGATTCGCCCCGGTCTCCTGGGTGTTCCAGACCCTTGCCGTCTTCTTCCTGGTCGGCGGACAGGTCGGCGCGAGGAGCTACGCCTGCGCTCGCGCCCGTGGCGAGAACTACGGCCGGTGGCTGCGTACGCGGATGGTACGGCTGCTGCGGCCGGTGGCCGTCGTGCCCGTCGTATGGACCGTGGCGGCGTGCACGATGCTCGCCTCCGGGGCGGACCAGGACACCGTGCGCGCGCTGTGCAAACTCGTGTGGTCCCCGCTCTGGTTCCTGGTGGTCTTCGCGGCGCTGACCGCGGCGACGCCGCTGGTGGCCAGGCTGCATCCGCTGTGGCCGTTGTCCGTCGTACTGATCACCGACCTCTACCGGTTCGGCCTGGACGCGCCCGACGGGTTCGCCCGGGTCAATGTGGCGGCCGGCTGGCTCGTGCCGTACTGCCTGGGAGCCGCCTGGGCCCGGGGAGAGCTGAACAGCCGCCGGACCGGCTGGACGCTGCTGCTCGGCGGAGCCGCCGCCACCGCCGCACTGGTCCTATGGGCCGGCTACCCCGCAGCCATGGTCGGGGTCCCCGGACTGGAGGTCTCCAACCTCGACCCGCCGACCCTCGCCGTGGTCACCTTCGGCCTCGCACAGTGCGGAGCGGCGCTGCTGCTGCTCGGCCCGCTGCGCCGGATGCTGCGACGCCCGGCCGCCTGGGCGGCGGTGGCCACCGTCAACCTCTCCGCGATGACGATCTACCTGTGGCACCAGACCGCGATGATCGCGGTCACCGCGACCGGCCTGTCCGCGGGCGGCACCCTGCCGGGTCTGCACACCGTCCCCGACACCCCCGGCTGGGTACTCGCCCGGCTGGCCTGGCTGCCCGTGTTCGCTGCGGCGCTGCTGATCTGCTGGGTGGCGTTCCGCGGTTACGAACAGGGTCGTCCGCGTGGGAAGAGCACGGTCGTCCGCAAGGGGAGTCCCGCCCGGTCGGCGGCAAGGCCCTAGTAGGGCTTTGTTAGGTACCCCAAGTGATCCTCGTCAGATAGATTGTGATCTTCTTTCAGGTGTGACACCTGAGGAGATGGAAGAGGTCCGTCCACGGCTGGAGGCGTTCGCGGCCGAGATGCTCGGTTCGCTGGCACGTCGGGACCAGCGTGCCAAGGGCGAGATGTATCTGCGCGGGCTGATGCTGGACGGTAAGCGCAAGTCGATGCAGCCGATGGCCGAGCGGCTCGGGGTTGACCACCAGCAGCTTCAGCAGTTCGTCTCCTCCTCAACCTGGGACTACTCCAAGGTTCGGGAGCGCCTGGCCCGTTGGGCTGCGGCGCACATCTCTCCCGAGGCGTACGCGATCGACGATGTGGGCTTCCCCAAGGACGGCTACGACTCGCCGGGGGTAGCGCGGATGTACTGCGGTGCGCTGGGCAAGCGCGGCAACTGCCAGATCGGGGTCAGTGTGAATCTGGTGTCCGACCGCGCGTCCTCGGCCGTCGACTGGCGCCTGTTCCTTCCCGAGAGCTGGGACGACACCAAGCACGGCGACGATGCGCTGCTGGCTGACGCGATCCGGCACCGCCGGGCCAAGGCCGGCATCCCCGACGCGGCACGGCACCGGGAGAAGTGGCGCCTGGCCCTGGACATGCTCGACGAGGTCCGCGAAGACTGGGAGTTGCCCGACCTGCCGGTCGTCGCCGACGCCGGATACGGCGACGCCACCGGCTTTCGCGAGGGCCTGACCGAGCGCGGCCTGACCTACGCCGTCGCGGTCAAGGCCATCACGACCGCACACCCGGGCGACGCCACGCCCGAGCGCCCGCCATACTCCGGACAGGGCCGCCCTCCCGTGTCCGCCTACCCCCAGCCGCACACCACCCTGCGCGAGCTGGCCCTGGCGGCCGGACAAGCAGCCACCCGCACCGTCACCTGGCGCCAGGGCAGCAAGGCCACCAAGCACAACCCGAACGCCGACATGCGCTCGAAATTCCTGCCCCTGCGGGTCCGCCCGGCCAACCGACACATCCGCCGCGCCGCCGACGGCTCCCTGCCCGAATGCTGGCTGCTCGTCGAGTGGCCACCCGGCTGCGCCGAACCAACCGACTACTGGCTCTCAACGCTGCCCGCCGACACCCCACTGCGCGAGCTGGTCCGAATCGCCAAGATCCGATGGCGAGTTGAGCACGACTACCGCGAGCTCAAGGACGGTCTCGGCCTGGACCACTTCGAGGGCCGCAACTACCTCGGCTGGCACCGCCACGTCACCCTCGCCTCCCTCGCCCAGGCCTTCTGCACCCTCCTGCGGCTCGACCCAAAAGCCCCTGCGCCGGCCTAACGCTCTACGCGGTCCTCCGCGAACTCCAGGCCCTCCTGGCCACCTGGACCGGCGCCTGCTCGATATGCGGCCAACCCGCACCGACACCCGACCCCCACCACAGGACCTAACAAAGCCCTACTAGGGTGGGTTCCGTGAAGCGGGGGGACGTGGCGAGGCGCTCGGCGCAGGCCCTGCGGGCGCTGCCCCGCATCCTGCGCGAGGACCTGGTGACGTCGGCGGTCGGCCCGACCCCGCACGAGGGACGACCGCGCTGGCTGGAGTGGCGGCCGGCTCTCATGGTCCCGATGGTGATGTGTGCGGTGGGCGTACTCATCGTCGACACGAACCAGTACGCCTTCGGCTACCGGGTGGGCATACAGCTCGGCATTCCGCTCGCCGGCATTCAGTCGGCGGCGCTGGTCGTCGCACTGTTCCGCCCCGTCCTGGCCTGGTGGGCGACGGTGCTCGTCATGGTCGTGCTCACTCCGTTCGCCGCGAACGCAGGCCCTTTCGGCGCGACGTTCCCCTGGAACGGAACCGTGATCGGGCTGCAGGCCGCCATGCTGTTCCTGCTCGCGCTGCGGGTCCGGCCCCGGACCGCCGCCCAGGCGCTGACGATCAGTGTCGTGGCGGGACTCGTCTGCGGCACGGTCAACCCCTGGCGCCAGGGCGGCGTCGGCATCGCCGTCGCGGTTCTCGTCATCGCAGTGGTGGTCGGCGCCGCGCTGCGCGGCATCGGCGTGGCGCGCACCCAGCTGGTCGTGCAGGAGGAGCTCACCGCCGAGGAGCGGGCCCGGCGCACACTCCTGGAGGAGCGCAACCGGATCGCCCGCGAGCTGCACGACGTGGTCGCCCACCACATGTCGGTCATCTCCATCCAGGCACAGGTCGCCCCGCACCTGGTCGAGAACCCTTCCGAGGAGCTGAGGGAGAACCTCGCGGGTATCCGGGAGAACGCGGTCGATGCGCTCACCGAACTGCGCCGGGTGCTCGGCGTGCTGCGTTCCGAGGAGCCCGTGCCGCAGGCCGCACGGCATACCCCGCAGCCCACCCTCGACCGGCTCGACGAACTGATCGGCAACGCGCGCGGCGCCGGACTCACGGTCACCGCCGAGACCACCGGAGAGCCGCGGCCGCTCGCGCCGGGCGTCGAGCTGTCGGCGTACCGCATCGTGCAGGAGGCACTCAGCAACGCGATGCGTCACGCACCGGGTGCGCAGGTGCGGGTGGAGATCGGCCACCACAGGTCCGGGGTCACGGTCCGGGTCACCAACGCCGCGCCGGACCGGGCCGCCCCTGCCTCGGCGGGCGCGGGGCACGGTCTGCTCGGCATGCGCGAGCGCACCGCGATGCTCGGGGGCGACCTGGCCACCGGTGCGACACCCGACGGCGGCTACGAAGTGACGGCGACACTCCCCGCACAGCCCCTGCCCGGCATCGACGGTCTTCCGCCCCGCTAGGGCCTTTCGTCCGGATCGGCCCCGCCTCGGTCCGTTGGCCTACCCATGGCGCATGTCGGCGGCCGATCGATGGGCCAATGGCCCAATGGTTTGTGTCTCGGTTGAGCCACGGCCCCTTGAGATGTTGTGATGTACCCGTCGATGGCGCTGCGGATCTCCGCGGCGCCTTTTTCATGTGCCGGTGTGCAGGGCCGGTGTGCAGAAGCGGGAGCATGCCGTGCTGAAGAGGATGTTCGTTTCCCCGGACCCGGGGAGACTGCGAATGCGCAGCGCCGTCCGGGCCGTCCTCGGCATCGGTCTGGCCGTCGTGGTGTGCGGCCTGGCCGGTCACTCGCTCGTCGCCGCCATCACCGGCGGTCTGGCCGCGCTGCTGGCCCTGTTCACCGTGCTGGACTCCACGGTCCGCGATCAGGCGGTCACGACGGCCCTGCTGCCCGTGGCCGGTTTCCCGGTGCTCGCCCTCGCCGCCGGGCTGCACGACCATCCGTTGGCGCGGGACGCGGCCTTTCTCGCGGTCATGGGCCTGGGCGTCTATGCCCGCAGATGGGGGCCGCGCGGTCACTCGCTGGGCGTGTTCGCGTTCATGGCCTTCTTCACCACGCAGTTCCTCCACACCCTGCCCGGGCAGCTGCCCGAGCTGTACTCCGCGGTCGCCCTCTCCCTGCTCGCCTCGTCCACCGTCCGCTTCGGACTGTGGTGCTACGAGCGGCGGATGGCCGCCGCCGTCGTACCGGCCCCCGTGACCGGCGGTGGGCTGGCCCGCGCGACCACACGCCAGGCGATCCAGGCGACCGTCGCAGGAGCCCTCGCGCTCTCGGCGGGCCTGCTCCTGTCCGAGCAGCGCTGGTACTGGGCCGTGGGCGCCACCTGGTGGGTCTTCGTGAACACCGCCTCCCGCGGCGAGACGCTGGTACGCGGCTTCCGCAGGATGCTGGGCACCCTCATCGGCGTCCCCGTCGGCCTGGCCGTCGTCGTCCCGCTGCACGGTGCCGCCGTGCCCAGCGCCGTCGTCGTCGCGATCGGCGTCTTCGGGATCTTCTACACCGCCGCGGTCTCCTACACCTGGATGGTGTTCTCCGTGACGGTGATGGCCGGGACACTCTACGGACTCCTCGGCGTCCTCGATCCGGCGCTGCTCCTGCTGCGCCTCACCGAGACCGGCGCCGGTGCGCTCGGTGCGATGCTCGCGGTGCTCCTCGTGCTGCCGGTCACCACACACGCCACGACCGACGCATGGATCCAGCGGGCCCTGCGCTGCGTGCACGCCTGCACGGAGGAGGCCGCGGCACGGCTCTCGGGCTCGACGACCGCCGACCCCGCGCCCCGGATCGCCGAGCTGGAGGCGCTCCTCGGGCGGGTGCGGCTCTCCCTGGCCCCGCTGGTGCATCCGCTGAGCCCGCTGCGCGCCCGCAAGGCCCGCGCCGGACAGGTGCTCGCCCTGCTGGACACCTGTGCCCGGGAGGTGCGCGGACTGTCCTCCGTCGCGGCGGACCCGGAAGCGTCCCACGACGCCCGCCTCGCAGCCGCCTGCTGGCGCGTCGAGGCGTCCGTGGAGGCGCTGACCGCCCCGGAGCCGCGGCACAGGGCGGGCATACCAGGCATTCCGCCGCACCCGGCCGTCGCCGAACCCGCGCTCGCCCATCTGCACGGCCTGGAGCGGGCACTCGCCGAACTCGCCGCACCCCTGCACAGCGATCCGCGTGCACCGCTGATCGCTGCGTGAAGCGCCTGCGCGGCGCCGGCCGACCACCGAGCCCTTGGTCTGGACCGCGACGGGCCGACTGCTACCGTCGCGCCGGAAGATCACGACGGTACGGACGGCCGTGATCAGTCGGCGAAGAGAGGCAGTGCGGTGACGAGCAGTGCGGTGGGCAGCGACAACGGCACGGGGCGGGCCTTCATCGGGTCGTTCACCTCGGCGGGCGGGCGGGGGATCACCGTGGCAGCAGTGGACCGGGAGACCGGGGAACTGACCGTCCTCGGCGCGACGGACGCCGTCCCCGACCCCTCGTACCTCGCCCTGGGCCACGGCCCCGGACCGGGCGGCAGGACGCTCTACACGGTGAGTGAGACCGAGTACGGTGCGGCCGCCGCCCTCGACGTCACCGGCGATGTGCCGCGGCTGTTCGGCGAGATCCGGCCGGTGGAGGGCAGCGGTCCGACGCATCTCGCGCTCGCGGGCGGTCATCTGCTCACCGCCAACTACGGCTCCGGCAGCGTCACCGCGCTGTCCGTGCGCGCGGACGGTTCCCTCGGCGCCGTCACCGCCGTGCTCCGGCACGAGGGCGGCGGTCCGGACATCGAGCGTCAGCGGGGCCCGCACGCCCACCAGGTGCTGCCCGACCCGTCGGGGAACTGGGTGCTGGCCGTGGACCTCGGGACCGACTCCGTACGGATCTGCGCGCTGGACACGGCCACCGGTGCGCTGCGGCCGCACGGCGAGACGGCCCTGCGGCCGGGCACCGGGCCGCGCCACCTGGCCTTCCATCCCGCGGGCAGCCACGCCTACGTCCTGAACGAACTCGAACCGACCGTCACCGTATGCCGGTGGGACGCCGCCACGGGGGTCCTGGAACCGCTCGGTGAGACGTCCGTGCTGCCCGAGGAGCCGGTGGGCGACGGGGACGCGGCGATCTACCCGTCCGAGGTGGTCGTCTCGCACGACGGACGGTTCCTCTGGACCGCCAACCGCGGTGACGACAGCATCTCCGTTCTCGCACTCGACGCGGCGGGCGAGAAGGCGACCCCGGTCACGACCGTGGGCTGCGGCGGGCACTGGCCGCGCGATCTCGCGCTCGACCCCACGGGCCGATGGCTGTACGCGGCCAATGAGCGGTCCGGGAACGTCAGCTGGTTCGCCGTCGAACCGTCGACCGGCATCCCGCGCCCGGCGGGCTCGCTGGAGGTCCCCGCCGCGTCCTGCGTGATCTTCGCCTGACAGCACGCACTCGCAGCAGGTATTACGCAGGACGCCGCGCACAGCCGGATCGCCGGACGGGCCGGAAGAACCGAGCCCGCCCGGCGATCGATGACGGACGGCCGCCGGGCGCACCCGGCACCGGGTCAGTGCGCCTGAGCGCCCTGCGACGCGGTCGGCGCGATACCGAGCGCCGTCATGTACATCGACAGCACGAGCTTGCCGACCGCCGGATACGCGCCGAGCGGCTCGGCCGTCGCGCAGCCCGCCTCCTTCGCGGCGGCGTCCAGCAGCCCTTCGGCCACCTCGGGGCCGATGAGGTACGGGGCCAGCGCGAGCTGCACCGAACCGGAGCCCGTGAGCTGCTCGGCGATCGACGCGACGGAGCCCTCCACATCGAGCGCGGCGGCCATCACGGGTACCGCCAGCCGGGCGGCCAGCAGCATGCCGGTGATCCCGGCTGCCTGCACCGCCTCCTCGCCGCCGACCGTGGCCAGCACGATGCCGTCGGCGGCCGTGGCCACCGTGAAGAGCCTGGCACGGTCGGCGCGGGCCAGACCCGCCTCGGAGAGCCGTACGTGCAGTGCCTCGGCGAGCAGCGGGTGCGGACCGAGCACATCGGTCAGCTCGACCTGCGTACCGCTGTCCATCAGGGCCTGCCGTATCCGCCGGATCAGGGCGCTGTCCGGCCCCGCGAGCAGCGGCACCACGACGGCGGACGGCCCCTCGGGCTCGGCGACCTCACGGCCCGCTGCCCGCGCCTGCTCGAGGCGCGCGACGCGCTCGGCGGCGCCATGGGTGAGTACGGAAGAAAGCTTCGGGTACTCGGCATCGTCGCCGTCGAGGTAGCCGATCCGGGCATCGAGGCCGGGCAGCTCGGAACGGGCGATGCTGATCACCTCCTCGGCCAGGCTGCGCGTGGCCGAGGAGGGGGTACCGGGAACGGCGAGAACGAGCGCGGCAGCGCCCTCAGGCGCGACCACGGGCTCCGGGCGGCGGTGCCGTCCGGACTGGCGAGGTCGCGGCATTCGTACAGGCAGGCCGGAAGCGGGCCCAGTGGGGGTGCTCATGGCGCCGCATGCTACTGGTTTTGGGTGGCTCCCTGTTCGGGGAGGGCCCAGCAGGGCGTTATCTGTCCGCTTTTATCCGATGAGAGGCTTACTTATCGACTGTCCTGCTCTGTCGCCCCCTATGAGGACTCCTGCCCAGGCCCGTCACCGGGTACGCAGAGCAGCGTCGGATGGCGGGGCAGTTGCAGATCCCCGGCCGCCAGCGCCTGGGCGATGGACAGCGCACCGGTCAGTGGATCACCCGAACCGGGGACCGTCCGTGCCTGCGGGATCTGCCGGGACAACTCCTCCCCCAGCGGCACGAGCAGCGGATCGCCCATCCGGAACAGGCCGCCCGTCAGGGCCACTTCGCACGGTTCGTCGTCGGCCCCGGCCTTCGGGCACACCGCCGCGGCCGCCTCCGCGATATGTCCGGCGGCCTGGCGCAGAATGCCCGCGGCGATCGGATCGTGCCCGGCGCACGCGGCGACCTCGGGTGCGAACGAGGCCAGTACGGCAGGCCGGTCCGTACGCGGATAGAGCAGCCCCGGCAGCTCCGGCGCCGGCCCGAACACCGCCTCCAGCCGGGCCAGCAGCGCGGCGGACCCGCCGCGCCGCCCGTCATGGGCGCGCATGGCCGCGTCGAGCCCGGCCCGCCCGATCCAGGCGCCTCCGCCGCTGTCACCCAGCAGATGCCCCCAGCCGTCGGCCCGGCGCCAGCTCAGCAGATCCGTGCCCAGCGCGATCATGCCCGTGCCCGCCGCGACGACCGCTCCCGGGCGCTGACCGACCGCGCCCGCGTACGCGGTCACCGCATCGGCGGCGAGAGCGAGCCGGCGCACGCCGAGTGCGCCCTCCAGGGCCGAAGGCAGCTCGGCGCGCAGCTGCCCGCCGAGCGTCGCCATACCGGCGGCGCCGATCGCCACGGCGGCGATCGGGGAGCCGTCACCGCCGCCGTGCTGCTCCAGCAGCCGGCCGGCGGCGGGCAGCAGTTGCTCCAGCAGATGGCCCGCATCGATCCCCGCAGGTCCGGTGCGTACCGGCTCGGCGCACACCGTCGTGTCCACCGGGGCGGGCGTGCCGACGGTGCCCAGCGCCACCCGCAGCCCGGAGCCGCCCGAGTCCACACCGAGCACGAACGGCCCCGGTGAACGCTTGCGTGAGCTCATGAACCGGCTCCAGGAGAGAACGGGAAGGGACGGGAAGGGACGGGGAGGGACGGTAAGGGAAGGGGATGGGAACGGGAAAACAGGGGAATGACGGCGGCAGCCTATCCCGTGCTCCGAAGACGGGATTCGGCGCGTACGGGGGACCGGCCGCGGAAGCCAACACATCGGCGGTGAGCGGGTCGTGTACGCCGGTAGAGTGATGTTTTGTGGCACCACGACCGTTGAATGAAGTAGTCGAGCCCGGATGGGCCGAGGCGCTCGCCCCTGTGGCCGGGCGCATCGCAGCGATGGGCGATTTCCTCCGTGCGGAGGTAGCAGCCGGCCGCACCTATCTGCCGGCCGGCGCGAACGTACTGCGCGCGTTCCAGCAACCCTTCGACGAGGTAAGGGTCCTGATCGTCGGTCAGGACCCCTACCCGACGCCCGGGATGGCCATGGGGCTGAGCTTCTCGGTGGCCCCCGAGGTCCGTCAGCTGCCCGGGAGTCTGGAGAACATCTTCCGTGAGCTGCACACGGACCTGGGGCTTTCGCGGCCCTCCAACGGCGATCTGACGCCGTGGACGCGCCAGGGCGTGCTGCTGCTGAACAGGGCGCTCACCACGGCGCCCCGTAAACCCGGCGCGCACCGGGGCAAGGGTTGGGAGGAAGTGACCGAACAGGCCATCCGGGCCCTGGCCGCGCGGGGCAAGCCGCTGGTGTCCGTGCTGTGGGGGCGCGACGCCCGTAATCTGCGACCGTTCCTCGACGGCTTCCCGGCCATCGAGTCCGCGCACCCCTCGCCCATGTCGGCGGACCGCGGTTTCTTCGGCTCGCGCCCGTTCAGCCGCACCAACGAACTCCTGCTCGGCCAGGGCGCCCAGCCGGTGGACTGGCAGCTGCCCTGAGGCACGGCCGCCGCCGGTCCGGGACCGGCGGCGGCCGTCGCGAGGAAGAAACCTCCCGACCGGTCAGCCCCCGGTGACCGCCGCCCGGACACAGAGAACATCCGGCAGATGCGAGGCGAGTTGCTGCCAGCTGTCCCCGTCGTCCGCGCTCGCGTACACCTCGCCGTTGCGATTGCCGAAGTAGACGCCCGCCGGGTCGGCGTCGTCCGTACAGAGCGCGTCGCGCAGCACCGTGCCGTAATGCGTCTCCTCGGGCAGGCCCGCCGACAGGGGCTCCCAGTTGCTGCCCGCGTCGCCGGTGCGGAAGACCCGGCAGCGCCGCCCGGCCGGCACGCGGTCCGCGTCGGCGTTGATCGGGAAGACGTACGCCGTGTCCGCACGGTGCGGGTGCGCCGCCACGGCGAAACCGAAATCGGAGGGCAGGCCCCGGCCGATGTCCGTCCAGTTGTCCCCGGAGTCGTCGCTCCGGAACACGCCCCAGTGGTTCTGGAGATAGAGCCGGTCGGGATCGATCGCGTCCCGGGCCACCTTGTGGACGCACTGGCCGAACTCCGGATTCGGGTCGGGGAGGAAGACCGCCGACACTCCCTTGTTCGACGGGGCCCAGCTCGCACCGCCGTTCTCGGTGCGGAACACCCCGGCCGTGGAGACGGCGACCGTCACGGCCCGGGCGTCCCGTCGGTCCGTGAGGATGGTGTGCAGACCCTCGCCGCCCCCACCCGGCACCCACTTCGAGCGCGTCGGATGCTCCCACAGCGGGCGGACCAGCTCGAAGGTCACCCCGCCGTCCTCGGAACGGAACAGTGCCGCCGGCTCCGTCCCCGCATACACGACATCGGGTGCCTCGGGGCCCGCCGGGTGCAGCTGCCAGACCCGCTCCAGCGACGCCTCGGTGAACTGCGGGAACTTCACGGCCGGTTGTGGTGGTTCGATCCAGGTGGTGCCCAGGTCGTCGGAGCGGAAGACCGATGGGCCCCAGTGCGCGCTGTCCCCGCCGACCAGCAGCCGGGGGACCTGTCCGCGGGTGTCGATGGCGATCGAGTAGATCGCCTGGGCATTGAAGTGCGGGCCGTCGAACTCCCAGGAGCCGCCGCGCCTGCGGCCGATGAAGAGTCCTTTGCGGGTGCCCACGGTGAGCAGTACGTCGGTCATGACCGAACCTCCCGAAACGCCGTTGTGCCGGATACGGGTCAGTCTGCACCCCGCCACTGACAGCGGCCCGCAGCCCAGCCCCGGACACCCGCACCCTGTTGCTCCCGCGGTCGGCGAAGGTACGGTGCAGGGGGTGTGGAAAGCGCTTGCTGGGTGCCCTCACGGCTTGCCGGGCGCCATCGCGGAGAGAGCGGGGAGCAGCTGTGCCGACCTTCGAAGGGCTGCCCGGCGCCGTCGCCGTCTCCCACCTGCGGGTCTACGACTGGCCCGCCGTGGACGGCCTGCGCGGTGGGACGCCTCATCTCCATCTCACCTGTTCCGAGGGGTACGTGGTGGTCGGGGGCAGGGGCTCGGTGCAGACCCTCACGGCGTCGGGGTTCCGGCAGACGCCGCTGGCCCCGGGCGGCCTGGTCTGGTTCACACCCGGCACGATCCACCGCCTCGTCAACGAGGACGGGCTGCGCATCGTCGTCCTCATGGAGAACAGCGGGCTGCCCGAGGCCGGTGACGCCGTACTCACCCTGCCGCCGGGCCGCCTTGCGGACCCCGACGCCTACCGGGCGGCGGTCACCCTTCCCGCCGACGGCTCCGAGGAGCAACAGGAACGGGCCGCCCGCACCCGCCGTGATCTCGCCGTCGAGGGCTTCCTCGCACTGCGCCGGGCCACCGAGGCGGGCGATCCCGGACCGCTCGCCGCCTTCCACCGGGCCGCGGCCGCACTCGTACGCCCGAGGACCGAGGACTGGCGGGGGCGATGGCAGCAGGGGGCCGCCGCGGCGTCCGAGGTGACCGGCGGACAGCTGGACGCTCTGGCGCGCGGCGAAGGCGGTTACCTCGCCGACGCCTGTGTGCACGCCGAACAGCCCTCCGCGTACGGAAGGTTCGGCATGTGCGGGCGGCTGGACGTCTACCGCGGCTGACCGGCCCCGGCGTCACCGGGGCGGTACGCGCGCCCGGTCCGGCCCGCGGCGGCCCGACCGGGTGAGCGGGGTGCGGAAGCGGGCCGCAGGGGTCAGTCGCGGGGCCGGGCGGTGCTGCTGCGTACCACCAGATTCGTAGCGAGGTCGACCCGGGTGGTCGCGGGCCGGTCGCCCCGGCCGAGGTCGAGGACCAGCCGGGCCGCCGTCTCGGCCATCTCGATGAGCGGCTGGCGCACCGTGGTCAGCGGCGGCCCGATCCACCGGGTGAGCGGCAGATCGTCGAACCCGACGACGCTGAGGTCCTCCGGGATGCGCAGCCCCAGCTCGCGGGCTGCCTCGTAGATGCCGAGGGCCTGGAGATCGTTGCCCGCGAACAGGGCGGTGGGCGGCTCGGGCAGTTGCAGGAGTTCGAGACCGGCCGCGTAACCGTCCTCGTGGTGGAACTCGCCCTCCCGGATCAGCTCCGGATCGAAGGGCAGGCCCGCGGTCTCCAGTGCCGCCCGGTAGCCGTCGACGCGGGCGCGGCTGCACATCATGCGGGACGGGCCGCTGACGACGCCGATCCGACGGTGTCCGAGCCCGGTCAGATGGCGGGTGGCCGCCAGCCCGCCCTGCCAGTTGGTGGTCCCGACCGACGGCACGTCGTCACCCGGGTCGCCCGCCGGGTCGACCACGGCGTACGGGATGTTGCGGCTGGTCAGCTGGGCGCGCTGGGCGGCCGTCAGGTCCGAGAGCACCAGGATCACCCCGACCGGCCGACGGGCCAGCACGCCGTCCACCCAGGTCTGCCCCGGGGTCAGCCGGCCGGCGCTCTCGGAGAGCACCAGACTCAGCCCTTCCTCCCGGGCGACGTTCTCCACCCCGCGGACGACCTCCATGGCCCAGGCGCTGTCCAGCTCGTGGAAGACCAGGTCGATCAGCTGGGACTGCGCCGTGGAGCCGCGCCTGCGGCGGTAGCCGTGGAGCAGCAGCAGCTCCTCCACCCTGGTGCGCGTGGCCGGGGCGACGTCGGCGCGTCCGTTCAGCACCTTCGAAACTGTCGGAGCCGAGACTCCGGCGGCCCGGGCGATTTCAGCCAGCGTGGCACCGCCTTCCGGCGACTCGCCGATTGGCGTCTTCTCCTGTTGGGGATGGACCTTTGCGGGGCTCATGCAGGAATCCTAGCCTCCCGCCGCCTTGGCAGGGTCAGTCGGCTCCGCTTGGAAAATACCTCGCCACACCTCTTGACGCGCCCGAAACGCGATCGTACGGTTCCGGCAACATTCGAGCGAATCTCCGAAACATTCGACAGAGGTGCGGTCATGCGGTCGGGCATTTTTACTCACGGTACGCGAACAGCGAGATGGACTGCGGCGGGTGCGGCCATGGTCATGGCTGGGCTGCTTGCCGGCTGCGGCTCCGGCGGGGCCGGTGGCAGCGACAGCGGCACCATCACCGCCTACGTGTACGGGGATGACGCGGTCAAGGTTCAGCAGGCCGCGGTCAACGACTTCAACAAGACCTCCAAGGTCAAGGTCAAGCTGGTGTCGGTCCCCGGCACCGACTACGTGAACAAGCTCCGCAGCTCCATGGGCTCGCCCAGCGCTCCGGACGTCTTCTTCAACTGGGGCGGCGGCTCCATCAAGCCGTACGTCGACGCCAAGCAGCTGGTCGACCTCAGCGACACGGTCAAGAACGACCCCACGCTGAAGGACGGCTTCCTCCCGTCGATCATGGCGGCGGGCAGCCTCGACGGGAAGATCTACGGGGTGCCGATGCGCGGCATGCAGCCCGTGATGCTCTTCTACAACAAGACGCTCTTCGCCGAGAACAACCTCCAGGCCCCCAAGACCTGGGAGGACCTGCAGAAGGCCATCACCACCTTCAAGGGCAAGGGCATCACCCCCTTCGCGCTCGGCGGCTCCGACAAGTGGCCCGAGCTGATGTGGATGGAGTACCTGCTGGACCGGGTCGGCGGCCCCGACGTCTTCCGGAAGATCCAGGACGGCGACACCTCCGGCTGGGGCGACCCGGCGGTCCTCAAGGCGGCCCAGACCGTCAAGGAGCTCGTCGACGAGGGCGCGTTCGGCAAGAACTTCAACTCGGTCGACTACGGCAACGGCGGCGCCCCCACCCTCCTCAACAAGGGCAAGGCCGCCATGCACCTGATGGGTTCGTGGGAGTACTCGACCCAGCTGGGCAAGGCGCCCGAGTTCGCCAAGAAGGACCTCGGCTGGACCGCCTTCCCGACGGTGGCCGGCGGCGTCGGCGACGCGGCGAACGTGGTGGGCAACCCCACCAACTACTGGTCCGTCAACGCCCGCACGAAGCACAAGGACGCCGCGATCGCCTTCCTGAAGACGATGGCGTCCGAGAAGTACGCCAAGGCTCTGGTGGACAACGGTGACATCCCCACCACCTCCAACGCCGAGTCGATGCTGAGCACCTCGCCCAACCCGCAGTTCGCCGCCGACCAGTACCAGATGGTCCAGAAGGCCCCGAGCTTCACGCTCTCGTGGGACCAGGCGCTGGAGTCCCAGTACGCCACCCCGCTGCTCACCGAGATCAGCAAGCTGTTCGCCGGAAAGTCCACCCCTGAGCAGTTCGTCGCAGCAATGAAGGCCGTCAAGTAAAAATGTCCCACCACACTCCGCACACGAAGACGAGCGGAAGGGGCAAGGCGGCCGTCGGCAACGTCGGCCGCCCGCCGGTCGGCTGGGCCGTACCCGGCATTCTCTTCTTCGCCGTCTTCGCGATCGTCCCGCTGGCGATCGCCGTGTACCTCTCGTTCTGCAAGTGGGACGGGCTCAACTCCCCGACCCCGGCCGGCCTGGAGAACTGGACCCGGCTGTTCAAGGACCCCGAGTTCCGGCAGGCCGCCTGGCTGAGCCTGGTGCTCACCGCCGTCAGCTGGGCCTTCCAGACCCCCGTGGCCCTGCTGCTCGGTGTCTGGGCGGCGGGCCGGCAGCGCAGCAGGACCGTGCTCTCAGCGATCTTCTTCATCCCGCTGCTGCTCTCCACCACCGCGATCGCGATGCTCTTCCACGCCCTGCTGGACCCCAACTTCGGCGTGATCAAGGAGATCGGCCCCTGGTTCGGGATCGACCCGAACATCATGGGCTCGTCCACCGGGGCGCTGCTCACCGTGGCGTTCGTCGGCGGCTGGCAGTTCATGCCCTTCCACACCCTGATCTACCAGGGCGGAACACGGCAGATCCCGGAAGTCCTCTACCAGGCGGCCGCCATCGACGGCGCCGGCATGGTGCGGCAGTTCTTCCACATCACGCTGCCGCAGCTGCGCAACACCGTGACGACCTCTTCGGTCCTGATGATCGTCGGCTCGCTCACCTACTTCGACACCGTGCTGATCATGACCAAGGGCGGTCCCGGCACGGACACCACGGTCCTGCCCTATCTGATGTACCGGACCGGATTCCAGACCTACGACCTGGGCTACGCGGCGGCCATCGCCACCGCCCTCGTCGTCGTGGCCACCGGCCTGTCCTTGATTCTCGTCCGCTTCAGCGGCTTCGGGAACATGCGCTCCACCCGGGAAGGTATGTGACGCGATGTCATACGACACCCGCTCCGCGGCCCCGGCGATGACACACCCCGTCCGCCGCCCCGCAGGCTCCCGCCGCCGCTGGAGGCCGCGCGGCAACCCGGTGGCCGGACTGGGCTCGCTGATCTGGCTGGTCATCGTGATCGTGCCGATCTACACGCTGATCTCCTCGTCGCTGATGCACCAGGA
Organism: Streptomyces sp. NBC_01217; assembly: GCF_035994185.1. Taxonomy (NCBI): domain Bacteria; kingdom Bacillati; phylum Actinomycetota; class Actinomycetes; order Kitasatosporales; family Streptomycetaceae; genus Streptomyces; species Streptomyces sp. NBC_01217. The sequence goes on along the minus strand of NZ_CP108538.1, from coordinate 1,178,364 downwards.
CGAGGCGCTCAACGGCGATCCGCTGGCCTTCCCGACGAATCCGACGCTCGACAACTACAACACCGTGCTGCACAGCGGCTTCCTCTCGATGCTGGGCAACACCGCGATCGTCGCTGTGGCCACCGTGGCCATCGTGCTGGTGCTCTCGGTGCCGGTCGCCTACGTGGCGGTACGCACCCGCGGCCGTCTCTCGTCGCTCGCCTTCCGGACCTTCCTGCTCGGCGTGGCGATCCCGGCGCAGGCGGTGATCGTGCCGCTCTATCTGCTGATCGGCAAGATGGGGCTCTACGACACCCTGCCCGCGATCATCCTGCCGACCGCCGCCTTCGCGATGCCCGTCGCCGTGCTGGTGCTCAGCGGCACCATGCGCGATGTGTCCGAGGAGATGTACGAGGCGATGGCGCTCGACGGTGCCACGCCCGTACGGATGCTGCTGCAGCTGGCCGTCCCGATGTCCAGGGCGGGCATCAGCACGGTCGCGATCTACACCGCGCTCCAGGCCTGGAACGGCTTCCTCTTCCCGCTGATCCTGACGCAGTCGGAGGAGAACCGCGTACTGACCCTCGGCCTGTTCAACTTCATGACCCAGTTCGGAGTGAACATTCCCGCCGTGCTGGCAGCGATCGTCCTCTCCGTGGTGCCCATCTTCGCCGTGTACCTCGTGGCACGGCGGGCGCTGATCAACGGCCTGATGGGGGTGGGCGGCAAGTAGCACTCCCACGCCGCCCCGTACCACCGCATTCACGAGAGGAACCCCTGCCGCCATGGCAATCCACCCTGTCCCGCATGCCCGTCAGGCCGAACCCGCTGCCGCAGTCGACGGCCCCTGGCGCGACCCTTCGCTCGCCCCCGAGGAGCGGGTGGCCGATCTCGTCGCCCGGATGACCCTGGAGGAGAAGGCCGCCCAGCTGTACGGAATCTGGGTGGGCGCCGACGCCGAAGGCGACGGAGTCGCACCGCACCAGAACGACATGGTCGACCCGGTCGACTGGGAGGACCTCATCTCCCGCGGACTCGGCCAGCTGACCCGGCCGTTCGGCACCGCACCGGTCGACCCCGGCGTCGGAGCGGTCGCACTGGCCCGCGCCCAGAGCCGGATCACCGAGGCCGGCCGGTTCGGCATCCCCGCCCTCGCCCACGAGGAGTGCCTGGCGGGCTTCACCGCATGGGGCGCCACCGCCTACCCCGTACCGCTTTCGTGGGGTGCGTCCTGGGACCCGGAGCTGGTGGCCGAGATGGCCCGGCGGATCGGCCGCGACATGCGGTCGGTGGGCATCCACCAAGGACTGGCCCCCGTCCTCGACGTGGTCCGCGACCTGCGCTGGGGACGCGTCGAGGAGACCATCGGCGAGGACCCGTACCTCGTCGCCACGATCGCCACCGCCTACGTCCGCGGCCTGGAGTCCACCGGCATCGTCGCCACCCTCAAGCACTTCGCCGGGTACGCGGCATCGGCGGGCGCCCGCAACCTCGCACCGGTCCGGGCCGGGGCGCGCGAGATGGCCGACATCACCCTCCCGCCCTTCGAGATGGCGCTGCGCGAAGGCGGCGCCCGTTCGGTGATGCACTCCTACGCGGAGATCGACGGCGTGCCCGTGGCGGCCGACCCGGCCCTGCTCACCGGACTCCTCCGGGACACCTGGGGCTTCACCGGCACCGTCGTCGCCGACTACTTCGGCATCGGCTTCCTGGAGACCCTGCACAAGGTCGCCGCCGACCGCGCCGACGCGGCACGCCTCGCGCTGAGCGCCGGGGTCGACGTGGAACTGCCCACCGTCCGCAGCTACGGCGAGGTGCTCGTGAGCGCCGTACGGGACGGCGTCGTCGCCGAGGAGCTGGTCGACCGGGCGTTGCACCGGGTACTGCTCCAGAAGTGCGAACTGGGACTGCTCGACCCCGACTGGACCCCGCTGCCGGCCACGATTTCCGGCACCGACCCCGAGCAGGCCCGCGCGACGGTGGACCTCGACGCGCCGGAGAACCGGGCCCTGGCCCGGAAGCTGGCGGAAGAGGCGGTCGTGCTGCTCGCCAACCCCTCCGGCGCGCTCCCGCTGCGCGGCGACGGCCGGATCGCTGTCGTCGGCCCGCGCGCCGACGACGCACTGGCCATGCTCGGCTGTTACTCCTTCCCCAGCCATGTCGGTGTCTCGCACCCCGAGGTGCCGATGGGGATCGACATCCCGACCGTGCTCCAGTCGCTGCGTGAGGAGTTCCCCGGGGCGAAGCTCTCCTCGGCACAGGGCTGCGAGGTGGACGGCACGGACACCTCCGGCATCGAGGCCGCCGTGGAGCTCGCGCGGGACGCCGATGTCTGCGTCGCCGTGCTCGGCGACCGGGCCGGACTGTTCGGCCGCGGCACCTCCGGTGAGGGCTGCGACGCCGCCGACCTGTCCCTGCCCGGTGTTCAGGGCGAGCTGCTGGACGCGCTGCTGGCCACGGGGAAGCCGGTGGTCCTGGTCCTGCTGACGGGACGTCCGTACGCGCTGGGCCGCTGGGCCGACCGTACGGCCGCCACCGTGCAGGCGTTCTTCCCCGGCGAGGAGGGCGGTCCGGCGCTGGCCGGTGTGCTCTCCGGGCGGGTCAACCCCTCCGGGCGGCTGCCCGTCAGCGTCCCGCACGCTCCGGGCGGCCAGCCGTGGACCTACCTCCAGCCGCCGCTGGGCCTGGCGAACGGTGTCAGCAACATCGACCCGACGCCGCTCCACCCCTTCGGCCACGGACTCTCTTACACCAGCTTCTCCTGGGAGCCCGGCGAGAGCGTTCCGGCCGAGATCCCCACCGACGGATCCGCCGACATCGAGGTCACCGTCCGCAACACCGGTGACCGAGACGGCGCCGAGGTCGTGCAGCTGTACGTCCACGACCCGGTCGCCCAGACCACCCGTCCGCAGGCGCGGCTCATCGGGTACGCCCGGGTGCAGCTGGCCGCCGGGCAGGCCCGCAAGGTCAGCTTCCGGTTCCACGCCGATCTGGTGTCCTTCACCGGCATCGGCGGCCGACGGATCGTCGAGCCCGGCGATCTGGAACTGCGGCTCGCCGCATCGAGTGCCGTCTCCGACATCCGGCAGACGGTACGGCTGAAGCTCACCGGCCCCGAGCGCACGGTCGATCACCGTCGCCGGCTGGTCTGCGAAAGCACTGTCGAGGAGGCGGCGCAGGACCCGGCCCCGGCCGGGATCTGACGCACCGCCCTTCCTCCGTTCCGAGAGCCTCCCCGCGGAATCTCGGCCTCCCCGCCGGCTGTGCGGGGAGGCTCTCGAAACTTTCGAAATCTCCACTTCGCATCCTCAACTGCACGTCGTATCCGCATACGTCGCACGCGCCGGCCCCGGTCAGGGAGGGGCGTGTTCAACGAAGGGATCTGTCATGCGCAAGGCAACTCGGGCACTTGTTGTCGGCACCGCCGCCGCGACCCTGCTCGTCTCCACCCTCACCCTCAGCGCCTCCGCCAGCCCCGAGCAGTCGGGCCACCGGAGCAAGCCGAAGGGCGATGCCGCAGCCACCCTCGCGGGGCTAGGCAAGCGGGCCGATCTGCGCATCGGAACGGCCGTCGACATGTCCGCGCTGGCCACCGACGCTCCCTACCGGGCCAAGGTCGCGGGGGAGTTCTCCTCGGTCACCCCGGAGAACGCCATGAAGTGGGAGGCCGTCGAACCGCAGCGCGGCACCTACGACTGGGCAGCGGCCGACGACCTGGTCGACTTCGCCCGCGACCACGGCCAGCTCGTCCGCGGCCACACGCTCGTCTGGCACAGCCAGCTCCCGTCCTGGCTGAACAACGGCGACTTCACCCCCGATGAGCTGCGCGCCATCCTGCGCAAGCACATCACCGACGAGGTCGGCCACTTCAAGGGCAGGATCTGGCAGTGGGACGTCGTCAACGAGGCCTTCAACGACGACGGCACCCTGCGCGACAGCATCTGGCTGCGGAAGCTCGGCCCCGGCTACATCGCCGACGCCTTCCGCTGGGCCCACCAGGCCGACCCCAAGGCCAAACTCTTCATCAACGACTACAACATCGAGGGCGTCAACGCGAAGAGCACCGCCCTCCACGACCTCGTCGTGCAGCTGCGCAAGCAGCACGTCCCGGTCGACGGCGTCGGCATCCAGGGCCACCTGGGCGTCCAGTACAGCGCCCCGCACGACATCGCCGACAACATGAAGCGCTTCGACGACCTCGGCCTGGAGACCGCGATCACCGAGGCGGACGTCCGCATCCCGATGCCGGTCGACAGCACCGAGCTGGAGGCACAGGCCGAGGGCTACGACGTACTGCTGCGCGGCTGCCTGCTCACCCGCCACTGCACCGACTTCACCGTCTGGGGCTTCACCGACAAGTACTCCTGGGTGCCGTCCACCTTCGAGGGCCAGGGCGCGGCGAACATCTTCGACGAGAACTACGTCGCCAAGCCCGCGTACAAGGCCATGAGCCAGGACCTGAAGCTCGCCGCGGGCCGGGACTGAGTGCGCGCGACGAAGGGGTGCACGGACAAGGCATCGCGATGACGAACAGCCTCCGGATCACCGGAGTGAGGATCACCCCGGTCGCCTTCCGCGACCCCGCGCTGCTCAACGCCGTGGGCGTGCACGAACCGTTCGCGCTACGGGCGATCGTCGAGGTCGACACCGACCAGGGCCTCGTCGGCCTCGGCGAGACCTATGCCGACGAAGGACATCTGCGCCGACTCCGGGCCGCCGCGGACGCCCTCGTGGGGATGGACGTGTACGCACTGGGCGAGATGCACCGCGCGGTGGCCCGGGTCCTGAGCCACGACAGCGGAGCGGGCGGCACCGGACTGACCGGGATGATCACCACCAGCAGCGCAACGGACCGGGTGTTCTCCCCGTTCGAGGTGGCCTGCCTGGACCTTCAGGGAAAGGCGGCCGGCCGGCCGGTCAGCGATCTGCTCGGCGGCGCGGTACGGGACTCCGTACCGTTCAGCGCCTATCTCTTCTACAAGTGGGCCGGACATCCCGGGGCCGAGCCCGACGGCTGGGGCGAGGCGCTAGGCCCGGAGGCGATCGTCGCCCAGGCACGACGCATGATCACCGAGTACGGCTTCACCGCGATCAAGCTCAAGGGCGGTGTACGGCCGCCCGAAGAGGAGACCGAGGCGGTCCTGGCCCTGCGCGAGGCCTTCCCCGGAGTGCCGCTGCGGCTCGACCCCAACGCGGCATGGGGCGTGGAGACCTCGGTCGCAGTGGCCCGCCGGCTGGAGGGCGTCCTGGAATACCTGGAGGACCCGACGCCCGGACTGGACGGCATGGCACAGGTCGCGCGGGAGACCCCGATCCCGCTCGCCACCAACATGTGCGTCGTCGCCTTCGAACACCTGGCGCCCGCGGTGGCACAGCGTTCGGTGCAGGTGGTGCTCTCCGACCACCACTACTGGGGCGGTCTGCACCGCTCCAGGCTGCTCTCCGGAATCTGCGACACCTTCTCCCTGGGGCTGTCGATGCACTCCAACTCGCATCTGGGGATCAGCCTGGCCGCGATGACCCACCTGGCGGCCGCCACACCGAACCTCACCTACGCCTGTGACACCCACTGGCCGTGGAAGACCGAGGAGGTCGTGGAGGAGGGCGCACTCGCCTTCGCCGACGGGTCCGTGCGGGTTCCCAAGGGCCCGGGGCTCGGCGTCACGCTCGACCGGGACGCGCTCGCCCGGCTCCACGAGCAGTACCTCACCTGCGGTCTGCGCGACCGGGACGACACCGGCTACATGCGCCGCATCGACCCCGCCTACGAGAAGAAGACCCCCCGTTGGTGAATCCGGCCCCCGGCCGTGTCCCACGACGCAGGAAGGAGCTTTTATGGCCCCGCTCGACTGGGTCGCCCTGGGCGGCTATTTCCTGGTGATGCTGCTCATCGGCCTCTGGTCGCACCGGCGCGTCGGTGATGTGAGCGACTACTTCACCGGTGGCGGCCGGATGCCCTGGTGGCTGTCCGGCATCTCCCACCACATGTCCGGGTACAGCGCCGCGGTGTTCGTCGCCTACGCGGCCATCGCCTACAGCTACGGAATCACCGTCTACGTATGGGCGTTCCTGCCGCTCGCGCTGGGAACCGCGGTGGGCGCCTGGCTGTTCGCCCCGCGCTGGAACCGGCTGCGGCAGCGTTACGCGGTCGCCTCGCCGCTGGAGTCCCTGGCCAAGCGGTACAACGTACCCACTCAGCAGGCGCTCGCCTGGAGCGGGGCACTGCTGAAGGTGTTCGACGTGGCCGCCAAGTGGGCGTCGGTGGCCGTTCTGCTCAATGTGTTCAACGGGATGTCGATGACGGCCGGCATCCTGATCACCGGCATCGTCACCCTGCTGTACTGCACCGTGGGCGGTCTGTGGGCCGACGCCCTCACCGACTTCGGGCAGTTCGTCATCCAGGGCGTCGCGGCGCTCGCCATGGTCTGGGTGGTCCTGGACCGGCTCGGCGACGGCATCGCGGGCCTCGGCACCATCTGGCACCGGCTGCCCGAGGGGCACGGCCACCCGCTGGTCGGTCCGTACACCGCGACGTTCCTCGGCGCGTACGTCGTCGTGAAGCTCTTCGAGTACAACGGCGGCATGTGGAACCTGGCCCAGCGCTACATGGCCACGGACACCCCGAAGGCCGCCCGCCGTTCGGCCGGGCTCTCCGCGCTGCTGTACGTGGTGTGGCCGGCGGTGCTGCTGTTCCCGCCCGTCGCCGCGGCCGTGCTGCTGCCGGACGTGGCCGACCCGCAGAAGATCTACGCGCTGATGGCGGAGTCGTACCTGCCCGCCGGACTGGTGGGGCTGACCCTGGCGGGGATGTTCTCGCACACCATGGCCATGGCCTCCTCGGACGCCAACGCCGTGTCCGCGGTCGTCACCCGCGACATCATCCCCGCGGTCGTGCGCGGCGCCAGGAACCCGGCTCCGGCGACCGGGCTGCTCATCGCCCGGGTGTGCACGGTCGTCTTCATCACCATCAGCATGGTCGTCGCCATCGAGGCGGATCACTTCGGCGGGGTGCTGGGCATCATCGTCGGCCTGGTCGCGGCCGTGATGGGTCCGATCTCCATCCCGATGCTGCTCGGCCTGCTGCCCCTCTTCCACAAGTGCGGGCCCAGGGCCGCCCTGTCCTCCTGGGCGCTGGGGCTGCTGGGCGCTGGGGCTGCTGGGCTACGGCCTGGTGAGGTTCGTGCTTGAGAGCACGGACCAGACCGTCATCATCGTGACCCCACTGGTGATTTCGCTTGTGGTGTACGTCGCTGTCGGCCTGCTCCTCCCGGAGGCCGACGACACGGCCGACGCGATCGTGGCCGCGGTGTCGCCCTCACCGGGCGGTGACGGCGACATGACGGCGGCTCCGGTGCCTCAGCCGGCCGTGCCCGGCGCGGTGGACTGACAGGGCGCACTCCAAGACGCCAAGGAACAACTCGTCAAGGCACACACGCGACCCATTTGTCATGCGTGTGAACAAATATGGGAGAGCAGTATGGACAAGCACTTCCCGCAACAACACACCAGTCGCAGAGCGATTCTCGGTGCCGGACTCGGCCTCGCAGCCGTCACGGCCACCCCCCTCGGCTCCCTTCTCGGCCTGTCCGGCGAAGCCTCGGCAGCCGTGCCGGGCGGCACCGTCCGGCCCACCGACCCGGGCGCGTACATCTCGTTCACCCACCGCTCCGGCAGCTTCCCGCTGGTCAGGGGCGGGCGGGCGGCCCCGGTCGTGGTCAGTGACAGCGACCACGCGGGCGTCGTCCGGGTGGCAGGTGACCTCCGGGCCGATATCGAGCGCGTCACCGGTGTCCGCCCCGCCCTCTCGCAGGGTGCGATACCGAAGGCCCGCGAGATCGTCCTCGTCGGCACCGTCGGCCACAGCCCGCTGATCGACGGACTCGTCGCCGCGGGCAGACTGAACGTCTCCGGCATCGCCGGTAGGTGGGAGACCAGCCTCCAGACCGTGGTGGAGAAGCCGCTCCCCGGAGTCGACCGGGCCTTCGTGATCGCGGGCAGCGACCAGCGGGGCACCATCTACGGCGCGTACGACGTCTCCCGGGGCATCGGCGTCTCGCCCTGGTACTGGTGGGACGACGTGCCCCCCGTACACCGTGACGAGATCCACGTCCTGCCCGGCCGGCACACCCAGGGCACCCCCGCCGTGAAGTACCGCGGGTTCTTCATCAACGACGAGAACCCGGCGCTCGGCACCTGGGCCCCGGCCTTCTTCGGCCCCGGCAAGGCCCCCGGCTTCGACGGCGGCTTCAACGCCGATTTCTACGCCAAGATCTTCGAGGTCATGCTCCGGCTCAAGGCCAACTACCTGTGGCCTGCCGTCTGGGGCCGTGCCTTCGCCGAGGACGATCCGCTGAACCACGCCACCGCGAAGGCGTACGGCGTCGTCATGGGCACCTCGCACGAGGCGCCCATGATGCGCGGCATCGAGGAGTGGAACCGGCATGCGGTCGCCGCCGTGCGCGACAGCGCGGGCAACATCACCACCCCCGGCCACGACCCCTACGGCGGCACCGGCGAGTGGTCCTTCCGCCGCAACGCCGAAGCCATCAAGGCCTACTGGGCCGACGGCATCCGCCGCATGAAGGAGCAGGACTTCGAGGGCGTCGTCACCCTCGGCATGCGCGGCAACGGCGATGTGAGCCTGCCGGACGGCGACGGCATCGAGCTGATGACCGAGATCATCGCCACCCAGCGCCAGATCCTGGCCGAGGTCTCCGGCAAGGACGTCACCACGATTCCGCAGGTGTGGACCCTCTACAAGGAGGTCCAGCGGTACTGGGACCGCGGCTTGCGGGTGCCCGAGGACGTCACCGTCGTCCTCACCGACGACAACTGGGCCAACATCCGCAAGCTTCCCGACCTCAAGAACGATGCGCGCGAAGGCGGTTACGGCCTCTACTACCACTTCGACTACGTCGGCGTGGGCCGCAACTACAAGTGGGTGGACACCACTTCGCTGCCCAACATGTGGGACCAGCTGCACCAGTCCGCCGCGTACGGGAACCACGGCCTCTGGGTCACCAACGTGGGCGACCTCAAGGGCAACGAGCTGCCCACGCAGTTCTTCCTGGAGTACGCCTGGAATCCGGAGCGCTGGACGCTGGACCGGATCCCGGAGTGGGAGGAGCGGTACGCCCGGCAGAACTTCGGCGAGAAGCAGGCCGCGGACGTGGCCGAGGTGCTGGGTGCGTACGCACGGCTGCAGTCGCGCCGCAAGCCCGAGCTGCTGAACCGGAAGATCACTCTCGATCCCGCCAAGGACCCGGCCAAGGACGCTTCCGCGATCGTCTACGACGACCAGGCCACCCCGTTCAGCATCGTCGACTACCGCGAACTGGAGCGGGTCACCGAGGACTGGCGGCGGCTCGCCGCCGATGCCGAGCGGGTCCGCCGCAAGCTGCCGGCCTCCCTCCAGGACGCCTGGTACGAACTGGTCGGCTACGAGGTGCAGGCCACCGCCAATCTGTATGTGCTGCGCGAGGCCGAGTTCACCAACCTGCACTATGCGGCGCAGGGCCGTGCGCTCACCAATGATCTGGCGGCCGCCGCCGAGGCCCGTCTCGCCGAGGACTTCGCCCTGGCCGACCGCTTCAACAACGAGGTCGCAGGTGGCAAGTGGAAGGGCTTCCAGACCCAGCCGCACATCGACTACGGCGATGTGGCCCGCTACGGTCCGAACGCTCCCTGGCAGCAGCCCGAGATCAACAACGTCGCCATCAAGGACGTGCTCTTCCCCGCAGTCAAGCGCATCGACCTCCCGGCCGGTGCCGAGATGGGCGTCGCCGTCGACGGCTCGGACAAGTGGTGGCCGAACGAGAGCGGCCCGGCCGTACTGCCCGCCTTCAGCCCGTACCAGAGCCAGCCCGCGCAGTACATCGAGGTGTTCAACCGGGGCACCGCCCCGTTCGACTACCGGATCCGTACGGGGGCTTCCTGGCTCGTCGCCGACCGCGTCAGGGGCCGGGTCGACAAGCAGGACCGGGTCACCTTCCGCGTCGACTGGTCACGGGCGCCCGAGGGCGTCACCGAGGTGCCGGTCACGGTCAGCGGACCGGACGGGCGCGAGGTGAGCGTCCGGGCGGTGATCGACCACCCGAAGGTGCCGCGCTCGCAGCTGGAAGGCTTCGTCGAGGCCAACGGGTACGTTTCCATCGAGGCCGACCACTACTCCCGCTCCGTCGGCGGTGGCGGCATCAGCTGGCAGCGCATCCCGGGCATCGGCCGCACCGGCGCGGGCATGGAACCCTTCCCGGTCACCGCGGCCCGGCAGATCCCGGGCGGCGCCGGTCCGCGGCTGGAGTACCGGGTCTCCCTGTTCACGACCGGCCCGGTCACCGTCCACGCCTATCTGGCACCGCGCAACAACGCGCTGGCCTCCGACGGGCTCACGTACGCCGTCTCCTTCGACGACGACGCACCGCAGAAGGTCAACATCACGGCGGTGACGGGCTCCGACGACGGCACGATGAACGTCCAGTGGGCCCGCAACACCTCGGACAACGCCAACGTCACCAGCACGGTGCACCGGATCGGCCGGGCCGGTGTCCATGTGCTGAAATTCTGGATGGTCGACCCGACGGTGGTGCTGCAGAACCTGGTGGTCGACACCGGCGGCCTCAAGCCCAGCTACCTGGGCCCGCCGGAGAGCCTCCGGCTGCACTGAGCCGAGGGGCGGCACGGGCAAGGGGAGAGCAGAGCGATGACGAGTGGTATCGAGGACCGCGACGGACACGCGGCGACCCTGGAGGTGACCCCCGTCGGTACGGAGGTCCGGGTCAGAGGCGTTTCACCGTCGGGAGAGCTCGCACTGGTCTGCACCCCTGCCCGCGCCCGGGAGCTCGCCGCGGCTCTCGCTCTCGCGGCGGACGAGGCCGAGAGCGCGTGGTCGGCACAGCCCGTCACCGTCAGGGCGCGCGAACTGCGCCGGGGCGATGTACGGGAGGGCGACCGGGCCATGACGGTGGAGGGCGTCAGGACCGACGGCACCACCGCCCATGTCACCTGGAAGTCGGGCGCCGGACGCAGCTGGACCCAGGGGTACGACGCGGACGCCGAGATCACGCTGAGGCGTCGCGGCTAGCTCGCACACGGCCGCTCAGCAGCGCGTGAGGCCCATCCCCGGCCGGAGACGGAGCGGGGGTGGGCCTCAGGCACGTCCGCGGCCTTGTACGAGGAGCTTCGTAATTTGACGGGCGTCGTAGTACGGGATGTATCGTACTAACGAGTCCTCCGGGCCCGATTGCCGAGCCCGGCCTTTCCGAGCCCTGATCCTTCCGTACCCATCGAAACGGAGTCCGACGTGAGTGCCCTCTTCGAGCCCTACACCCTGCGGTCGCTCGTCATTCCCAACCGGGTGTGGATGGCGCCCATGTGCCAGTACAGCGCCGAACCCGTGGGGCCGGACGCGGGCGTCCCGACCGACTGGCACTTCGCCCACCTCGCGGCGCGTGCCGTCGGCGGAACCGGGCTCATCCTCACAGAGGCGACGGCTGTCGGCCCCGAGGGCCGGATCAGCCCGGCGGACCTCGGCATCTGGAACGACACCCAGGTGGCCGCCTTCCGCCGGATCACGGACTTCATCAAGGAGCAGGGCTCGGTTCCCGGGATCCAGCTCGCGCACGCCGGTCGCAAGGCCTCGACGGCAGCCCCCTGGCTGGGCGGCGGCCCCGTCGGACCGGACGCGCACGGCTGGACGCCGGTCGCCCCCAGCCCGCTGCCGTTCGACGACGGGTACCCCGTGCCGCACGAGCTGACGGCGGACGAGATCCAGGGCGTCGTGGGGCAGTTCCGCGAGGCCGCCCGCCGCGCGCTGGACGCGGGCTTCGAGGTCGCCGAGGTGCACGGGGCCCACGGATACCTCGTCGGACAGTTCCTCTCCCCGCACAGCAACCGGCGTACGGATGAGTACGGCGGCAGCTTCGACAACCGCATCCGCTTCGCGCTCCAGGTCGTCGACGCGGTACGGGAGGTCTGGCCGGAGGAACTGCCCGTCCTCTTCCGTATCTCCGCGACGGACTGGCTCACGGAGAACGACGAGGACGAGCGCGAGGGCTGGACCGTCGACGAGACCGTACGGCTGGCCAAGGAGCTCCAGGCCCACGGGGTGGACCTGCTGGACGTCTCCAGCGGCGGAAACGCCCCGCGCGCCCGCATCGAGACCGGGCCGGGCTACCAGGTCCCCTTCGCCGAGCGGGTCAAGGCGCAGACCTCGCTCCCGGTTGCGGCCGTGGGCCTGATCACCGAGCCGCAGCAGGCCGAGAAGATCATCACCGAGGGCCGGGCGGACGCCGTCCTGCTCGGGCGCGAGTTGCTGCGGAGCCCGTCGTGGGCCCAGCACGCGGCCCGCGAACTGGGCGGCGCACTGCGCACGCCGGACCAGTACCTCCGCGCGGTCTGACAGCACCGCATCGCACCGGGCCCCCGCCGTACCTTCGGCGGGGGCCCGGTGCGTCAGCGCTGCCGGGCGCGGAAGAGGTCGCGCAGCAGAGCGATCTCCGCCCCGTGGTGCAGCAGTTCCTGATTGACCCACCAGACCGTGTCGATGAACGGATCCTCCGGATCGCTGCCGTGCGGGTAGGTGCTGTGCCCCACCGTGTTCAGCGCCGCGTCGTCGGCACCGATCAGCGCCTCCCGCCAGGCCGTGGCTCCGGCGTCGAACTCCGCGATCGCCCCGGCGGCGTCCGCGGCGACGCGGTAGTCGTCCCGGGTCAGCGAGTGGCTGCCGTTCGTGTGGTCCGCGCGCAGGGCCAGCAGCTCGCTGAGGTGGCTCAGGCGCCACGCGATCGTGGTGAACGGCGGCGGCGTCGGATGCGGCGCCGGCGCAGAGTCGCGCCCCCAGCCGCCCGCACCGGTCAGCACCGTCGCGGCCGGCCCTGGCCCGTCGGCACGCCGTCGGACCGACCAGCAGTCCGGCACCGGCTCCCAGAGATACTCCTCATCGGTCAGCGGCACGACTTCCACGTCCGTGCCGTTGCCGCTGTCCACGACGGGCCCGGCCAAACGACCGGTGAGCCGCTCGCGCGCGAAGTCGAACTGCTGCAGCAGGGGAACCAGACGCGGTGGTGTTGCCAACGGATGCTCCTGTGGGGTGTGGTGGGTCTCGGAATCGGGCCGGCTTGCTCCACCGGACCTTGTCACGGCGTGTGCGACCGCCGCCCCAGGATTTTCCGGAGCCGGAGCCGGAGCCGGAGCCGGAGCCGTGCGGCGGAGACGGCCCCGCAGGCAAGCGAACGTGCCGGTCATGTCTGTCTGCCCGGAGTATCTTTCTATCGTTGAAAATTCTGCGTGCACAACCGTTGTTAAGTGTTTGTTGTTGTGGCTCAATGTTCGATTGTGTGCTGTGCCTCACAGGTGTGAGGCGCTCCGGCTCTCGACGAGGACGACGCCTTGAACCGACAACTACCCCGCCCCCGCGCACTTCTCAGATCGCTGGCGTGTGCCGCCGCACTGCTGATCCCGCTGGGTGCCACCCTGGTCCCGGCCTCGGCCGCGACCCCCGCTGCCGCCCCTGCTTCGGCGGCCACCGCGACCGCGTTCGCGGCCGACGACCCGGTCACCGATGTGCACGGACTGAAGGGCGAGTACTTCCGCATGTCGGCGCCGGGCGCCCGTGACTTCGCCGAACTCGGCGGCGTGGCGCTCGATCCGCAGATCAACTTCCCCGGACTCACGGGCACGTTCGAGGCCACGACCGGGCGTACCGAGAACACGACCGCCCGATGGACGGGCCGGATCGAGGCCCCCGAGACCGGTGACTACACCTTCGCCGCGATCGGCGACAACGGGTTCAGGCTGTTCATCGACGGCCAGGCCGTCATCGACCACTGGCAGCCCGACTGGGACGTCGAGCAGACCAGCAAGCCGGTCGCACTGACCGCCGGAGAGCCGCACGAGTTCCGGCTGGAGATGTTCCAGGACACCGGTGGCGCCAACATGTTCCTGCGCTGGTCCAGCGCGAAGCTCACGAAGCAGATCGTGCCCGAGTCGGCGTTCACCCCGCCCGCCGACTTCGAGGTCTACCCGGTCGCGCTGAGCGTCGCCGACGACGGACTGCGGCTGCAGGCGACCTTCAAGGACCGGGTCGACGACCTCGGTGATGTCAAGGACCACCTCAAGATCGAGGCCGACACCTCGCCGATGCCGGTGAAGTCGGTCGCGAAGGCGTCCGACAACCCGAAGGCCCTCATCGTCACCCTGGCCGCTCCCATCCAGAAGAACCAGCAGGTCAGGGTCGCGTACGACGGGGAGGGCGGCCTCCGGGCAGGCGGCGCGGCGGTCCCGCAGATCAGCCGTACGGCCAAGAACCTGTCCACCCACCGGCTGACCACCCCGTGGGGCGACAAGCTCGACCGCAAGCACCCGCTGCCCGAGTACCCCCGTCCCCAGCAGGTTCGCGACCAGTGGAAGAACCTCAACGGGCCCTGGGAGTTCGCGGGCGCCGAGGCCGGTCAGAAGCCGGTCTTCGGCAAGCCGCTCGACGAGCGCATCACCGTGCCCTTCCCCGTCGAGTCGCAACTGTCCGGCCTGGAGCGCCACGAAGACCACATGTTCTACCGCAAGCTGGTCGAGGTGCCCAGGAGCTGGGCCGTCGGCGGCAAGGGCGACAACGGCAAGCGCCTGAAGCTCAACTTCGGCGCCGTCGACTACCGGGCCACGGTCTGGGTCAACGGCAAGCAGGTCGCCGAGCACACCGGCGGCTACACCTCCTTCAGCGCCGACATCACCGACGCTGTCAAGGGCAGCGGCCCGCAGGAGATCGTCGTCGCCGTCACCGACACCACCGGCCCCAACCAGCCGATGGGCAAGCAGTCGAGGAACCCCGGCGGCATCGTCTACACCGAGTCCTCCGGCATCTGGCAGACCGTGTGGATGGAGCCCGTCGCCGCCGCCTCCGTGGACACGCTGACGACCACGCCCGACATCGACAAGGGCCGCCTCGCCCTGACCGTGAACTCCGCCGACGCGTCGCCCGGCGCCCGGATCAAGGCCGTCGCCCGCGACCGCAAGGGCCACGTCGTCGGCACGGTGACCGGCCCCGCCAACCACGCGCTGAGCCTGCCCGTCGCGAAGCAGCACCTCTGGACCCCGGACGACCCCTACCTCTACGACCTCGAAGTCACCCTGACCGACGGCCGCTCCAAGGACACCGTCGACAGCTACTTCGGGATGCGCTCCATCGGGATCGAGAAGGTCGGCGGCTACCAGAAGCTCGTACTCAACGGAAAGCCGTTCTTCTCCCTCGCCATGCTGGACCAGGGTTTCTGGCCCGACGGCCTCTACACCCAGCCCAGCGACGCGGCCCTCACCTTCGACCTGAAGGCGCAGAAGGAGCTCGGCTTCAACGCGGTCCGCAAGCACATCAAGGTGGAGTCGGCCCGCTGGTACTACCACGCCGACAAGCTCGGCCTCCTGGTCTGGCAGGACTTCGTCTCCAGTAACATCACCGATGCCACTGGGCAGCAGTCCTTCCTCTCACAGGGCAAGCAGATGATGGAGCAGCTGCACAACTCGCCCGCGATCGGC
Source organism: Streptomyces sp. NBC_01217 (assembly GCF_035994185.1). Lineage (NCBI taxonomy): Bacteria > Bacillati > Actinomycetota > Actinomycetes > Kitasatosporales > Streptomycetaceae > Streptomyces > Streptomyces sp. NBC_01217. The sequence continues at coordinate 1,162,863 of NZ_CP108538.1, read as the reverse complement.
GGCTGGATCGTCTTCAACGAGGGCTGGGGCGAGTGGGACCGTACCGAGACCGGGAAGATCGCCGAGTCCGTCAAGGCCGCTGACCCGTCCCGGGTCGTCAACGCTCACAGCGGAGTCAACTGCTGCTCGTCCAAGGGTGATTCGGGCAAGGGCGACATCATCGACCACCATGACTACCTCAACCGTGAGGCGCCCTTCCCGGACGACCGGGCCGCCATGGACGGCGAGCACGGCGGCTTCACCCTCCGTACCCCCGGGCACATGTGGCCGGGCGCGCCCGCTGCCATCTACAGCGGCGTCGCCGACAAGGACGCCCTGACGGCGAAGTACGTCGACAACACCCGTACGTACTACCTCGCGGCCGCGGGTGCCGAGCTGTCCGGCTCCGTGTACACCCAGGTCTCCGACCTGGAGAACGAGCTCAACGGGCTGTGGACCTACGACCGCCGCGAGATCAAGGTCGACCCGAAGAAGGTGCGGCAGATCAACGAGCAGGTCATCGCGGCCGGTGCGGCCGCCGGTGACCGTGAGCAGGTGAAGGGCGGCGCCGACTGGCGGCTCGACGAGGGCACGGGCACCACGGCCGCCGACCAGGGTCCCAACCACAGCGCGCTCACCCTGACCGAGGGCACCACCTGGACGCCGGGCGTGCACGGCTCCGCGCTGAAGTTCAACGGTCAGGGACAGTACGCGCAGACGGCCGGACCCGCCGTCGACACCACCCAGGACTACACGGTCTCCGCCTGGGCCACCCTGGACGCGCTCCCGGGCAACTACGCCACCGTGGTCAGCCAGGACGGCCGCCGCACGGAGAATCCCTTCTATCTCCAGTACGGGCAGGGCGCGTTCGCGTTCAGCACACCGGGCGGACACCGGGCCCGGGTGGAGATGAAGCCCGAGCTGGGGAAGTGGTACCACCTCGTCGGCGTGCGTGAGGGCGACGACCTCAAGCTGTACATCGACGGGAAGCCCGTGGCGCAGACCACTGCCGGACCCGCCGATGTGAGCACCGGGCCGCTGTCCGTGGGCCGCGCCATGTACGCAGGCCAGAAGGGCGACTTCTGGAACGGCTGCGTCGACCAGGTGCGGGTGTACGACAGGGCGCTCACCGCGGATGAGGTGAGCACCCTGCACGACGGCGAACAGCCGTAGTCACGACAGAGGCCGGCCCGGCAGCGTCGAAGTACTGTCGCTGCCGGGCCGGCCGTCGTCGGGGCCGGTCCGTCACCTCACGGAGCCAGCAACTGCCACACGTGGTCGTCGGTGCCGTTGTCGCTGAACTGGACGACGTGGGCGCTGTCGGCGGTGGACATGTTGTCGACGCCGAGGACTTTGCCGGAGTGGCGGTTGTGGATGCGGTACCAGCCGTCGCCGTTGGGGACGAGCTGCCAGAGGTGGTCGTCGGTGCCGTTGTCGTCGAACTGGACGACGTGGGCGCTGTCGGCGGTGGACATGTTGTCGACGCCGAGGACTTTGCCGGAGTGGCGGTTGTGGATGCGGTACCAGCCGTCGCCGTTGGGGACGAGCTGCCAGAGGTGGTCGTCGGTGCCGTTGTCGCTGAACTGGACGACGTGGGCGCTGTTGGCCGTGGACATGTTGTCGACGCCGAGCACCTTGCCCGAGTGCAGGTTACGGATCCGGTACCAGCCGTCGGACAGCCACTGCCCGGCGTCCGGACCGGCCGTCGGGAATGCCGTGATCCGCAGCCGGGCCGCGCCCATGGGGACGAGCGTGATCTCCTCCACCGGCTCGGTGCTGCGCGCCGGGCTGTCCTGGAGCGGGGCGACGACCTGCTCGCCGTCCGCGCTCCACTCGGGAATCCGGCGGGCACGCGCGGTCATGGTCAGCGGGGTGCCGTCGAGGGTGAACGGGTTGTCCCCGGGAGCGCGGCGGGCGGAGTGGAGGCGCAGCGAGGAGGCGGGCTCCCCGCCGTCGAGGACGAGCCCGTAGTTCCAGGCACTCGTGGCATGCACCTCGTACTCCGGGAACCGGTCCGTGCCGCCGATGCGCCGGTACTCCTCACCGATCCGGAGCGAGTACGTGAGCGGCCCGTGGTCGACGCTCACCGCGCCGTGGTTCGACGCCCAGGTGCGTACGGTCGTGCGCTGGGGGAAGCGCAGGGTGACCCTGTCGCCGTTCGCCCATGTGCGCTCGACCCGGGTGAAGGCCGGGCCCGCCGGTGCCTGCACGCGGCGCCCGTTGACCCTGATCTCCGGTTCCGCGCACCAGGCGGGAATGCGCAGCACCAGCGGGAAGCGCAGATGCTTCGGTGACCTGAGGGTCAGGGTGACCGTGTCCTTGAACGGATATCCGGTCTCCTCGGTGAAGGTGACCTCGGTGCCGTCGGCCACCTTCGCGGTGACCTCGCAGCTCGCGTACATCGCGGCGGCCAGACCCCCGTCCGGGGTGGCCAGCCACAGCTCCTCGACGAAGTACGGCCAGCCCATCCCGTAGTTGTGCGGACAGCAGCGGTACTGATCGACGCCCGGCAGATACGCCTGCATGGCAAAGCCGTTCTGGAACTGCCGCCCGCTCTTGGGCACATTGTCCAGATCGACACTGTTGGCGCTGGTGATGTAGTGGACCGCCCGGCCCGAGGGATCCAGCGCGGCGGGCAGCGAGTTGAAGGCCAGTTCCTCGCAGCGGTCGGCCCACAGCGGATCGCCGGTGATCCGGGTGAGCAGCTGGTGGCTGGCCATGAACTCGACGATGCCGCAGGTCTCGAAGCCCTGCCGGGGGTCGCCGTGCCCGGGACGCGCGTTCTCGTCCCCGGCGAAACCTCCGCCGGGGAACTGTCCGTACTGGTCCATCGCCTTGCCGTACGTCCCGTACGTGGCCCGGGTGTCGGTGGCCGAGCCGCTGCGCAGGGCGTACTGGGCCGGCTCACGGAAGCCCTGCGCGATGTTCACGTTGTGCAGGTTGACCAGATTGTCGCCCCAGTCGGCCCCGTACGTATGGATCTTGTCGGCGAGATCGAGGAGGAAGGCGTCACCGGTGCGGTTGAAGAGCCAGAAGACACTGTCCAGGCCGTCGCCCCAACGAAGGGCGATCCAGCTGGTGTTGAAAGCGCCGGGCCCCTGGGCGTTCATATAGCGGAAGAACCTGCTGAGGAACGGGATGACGCGCCTGTCGCCGCTGTACTCCTGCCAGGAGCGCAGGGCTTGGAGGAGGGGGAGGAAGGGCCAGAAGTCCGGGCCGCCGTTCAGCGACGTACGCAGCGATTTCGGGCCGAAGAAGCCGTCGCTCTGCTGTGTGCCGAGGATCGCGTCGAACCAGCGGCGCACGGATGCGAGCGCCTTGGCGTCCCCGGTGACGATCGCGAGATCGGTGTAGCCGCGCAGCCAGTACGGAACCTCTTCCCAGCCGCCCAGCTCGGGGCGGACCCAGCCGGTGGCGGAGAAGTCCAGGAAGTGCGAGAACTCCTCGTAGCGGCCGCACAGTCCGTCGAGCTGGAGCCCGAGCTGTCCGGCCAGCCAGCCGTGCGCGGTGACCGTGCCCGGGGGCAGTTTCAGGAACGCCGTCGGGTGCAGGGGCGCGGCGTTGGGGGAGTAGTGCCCGCCGTGGGCGGGCGCCGCCCGGTGTTCGGCGGCGGTCGCGGTGGTGGCCCAGCGGCCCGACGCGGCCGCGGTGGCCGCGGTGGCCAGCGCACCGGCCATGAGATGTCTGCGGTTGAGGGACATCGGTGAGAGCTCCTGCCTGCCGGCTGTGCGGGTATCGGCCCAAGCGGGGAGAAAGGGCCGCGAGTAGGGAGAAGGGCCGCGTGTGGGAGCCGAGGTGAGCCGGTACGGAATCGGCCGCGGCTTCCACGCATGGCAAGGCCACCGCCGGGCCCGGCGGCAGCAGTGCGTCAACTTGCTTGCAACGTTGGAAAATTGGCGTCCGGCCGTATGACAGCATGCCTCCGAAGCGCTGTCCAGGGGTTCCGCGCCACCTGGTGGTGCACCGCGCGGCCGTCCTCGCTCCGGGGTCCGACACTTTTTGGAAACGCATCGGCAACTCTCTTGCCGCCCGTGCCGCGCCGCCTATATAACGTTGTAAACCGAGCCGCCGACAGGCCGCGCAGGCTCTCACGACCGCAGGTTCAGCAGCTGTTCAGGCAGCCCGGAGCGGGGTCGCGAGGAATGAAGTGACATCGGCCGCCCCGCGGTTGATGCATCGTCCAGCCATGCCCCGACCACACGCCAGCGAGCGTGCCGTCACCCCGCCAAGGAGCGTCCCGCGCATGATGATCCAGCGCCGATCCCGAACCCTCGCCGTGGCCTGCCTCCTCGCCGCCACCGCCACGCTGGCCGCCTCCGGCTGCTCCAAGTCGGAGACCTCGAACAACGCGGGCGGTGACAGCAGCCAGGGCGCCCAGGCGGCCAAGACCCCCGAGAGCAGCTCCGGTTCGGGCTGCTCGCTGCAGACGTACGGTGCGCCGAAGCTGGACCTGAAGGACGCGGTGGTCGGCTTCTCGCAGTCGGAGAAGGAAGCCAACCCGTTCCGTATCGCCGAGACCCAGTCCATCAAGGACGAGGCCAAGAAGGTCGGCGTGAAGAAGCTGCTCACCACCAACGCGCAGTCGCAGCTCTCCAAGCAGATCAGCGACATCCAGGACATGCTTTCGCAGGGCGCCCAGTTCCTCATCGTCGCCCCGCTGAACTCCGACGGTCTGGAGCCGGCGTTCAAGGCGGCCGCGGCCAAGAAGGTCCCCGTCCTGACCATCGACCGCAAGGTCAACTCCACCGCGTGCAAGGACTATGTGGCCTTCCTCGGCTCCGACTTCGTCGAGCAGGGCAAGCGCGCGGCGGACGCGATGATCAAGGCGACCGGTGGCAAGGGCAAGGTCGCCATCCTCCTCGGCGCGTCGGGCAACAACGTCACCACCGACCGCACCAAGGGCTTCGTCGACCAGGTCAAGGCCCAGGCGCCCGGCCTGGAGATCGTCGCCCAGCAGACCGGCGAGTTCGCCCGCGACAAGGGCCAGCAGGTCATGGAGCAGCTCATCCAGTCCAAGCCCGACATCACCGCCGTCTACGCGGAGAACGACGAGATGGGCCTCGGCGCCGTCACCGCGCTGAAGGCCGCCGGGAAGAAGCCCGGCAAGGACGTCAAGATCGTCTCCGTGGACGGCACCCGCAACGCCGTGCAGGCCCTGGTCAACGGCGAGTACAACGCCGTCATCGAGTCGAACCCGCGCTTCGGACCGCTCGCCTTCGCGACCGCCCAGAAGTTCTACGGCGGCGAGGAGATCCCGGAGAACGTCATCATCTCCGACCGGGCGTACGACGAGACCAACGCCAAGGCCTCGCTCGGCGGGGCGTACTGACCGTACCGATCCGCAGGGATCCGCACCCCCGGACCACCGCCGCCGTGGCACACCACCCCGCCACGGCGGCACCGGGCCCACACCCTTGGAACAGCGGAAGGCCAAGACCACCCATGGCACCACCCGAAGCAGTACCGCAGGCGCCGGAGCCGGCCGCCCACCCGGAGGAGGTGACCGCTCCGGCCGCCGCCGGCACCGTCCTCGAAGCCCGCTCGGTGAGCAAGCGGTTCCCGGGTGTCGTCGCCCTCGACGACGTCTCCTTCTCTCTGCGCGCCGGCGAGACCCACGCCCTGGTGGGGGAGAACGGCGCCGGCAAATCCACCTTGATCAAGGTTCTGACCGGTGTCTACCAGCCCGACGGCGGCGAACTCCGGCTGAGCGGGTGGCCCGTCAGGTTCGCCCGCCCGTTCGAGGCTCAGCAGGCCGGGATCTCCACGATCTACCAGGAGGTCAACCTCGTCCCGCTGATGAGCGTGGCGCGCAACATCTTCCTCGGCCGTGAGCCCAAAAACCGCCTCGGCCTCATCGACTTCTCCCGGATGCACCGCGAGACCACCGAACTGCTGGACGGCTTCGGCGTACGCGTCGACCCCCGAAAGCCCCTGCACACGCTCGGCATCGGCACCCAGCAGATGGTCGCCCTGGCCCGCGCCGTCTCGGTCAACGCCCAGGTCGTCATCATGGACGAACCCACCTCCTCGCTGGAGCCGCGCGAGGTCGAGACCCTCTTCGGGGTCATCGAGAACCTGCGCGGCCAGGGCATCGCAGTCCTCTACGTCAGCCACCGCATGGACGAGCTGTACCGCATCTGCGACCGGGTCACCGTGCTCCGCGACGGCCGCCACATCCACACCGGCGACCTCGCGGGCCTCGACCGCATGCAACTCGTCTCGATGATGCTCGGCCGCGATCTGTCCGAGGTCCGCCGCACCGGCCTCACCAGCTTCGGCGGCGAGGGACACGACGCGGCACGCACTCCCGTACTCACCGCGACCGGCCTCACCCGGCGCCACCAACTCCACGACATATCCCTGTCGTTGTACGGCGGCGAAGTGCTCGGTCTCGGCGGCCTCCTCGGCTCCGGCCGCAGCGAGACGGCGAAGGCGCTGGCCGGAGCCCTGAGCCTGGATTCCGGCGAACTCACGGTCGCGGGACGGACGTTGCGCAGGATCGGCTCGGCCGGTGCCATCCGCTCGGGCATCAGCCTGCTGCCCGAGGACCGCAAGGCCGAAGGCATCGTGCCCGGCCTCTCCGTGCGCGAGAACATAGTGCTGGCCGCCATGCCCCGGCTCTCCCGCTTCGGTGTGGTCTCCCGCCGCAAGCAGGACCGCATCGTCGACATCTTCATGAAGCGGCTGCGGATCAAGGCGGCGAGCCCCGAGCAGAAGGTCGGCGAACTCTCCGGAGGCAATCAGCAGAAGGTCCTCCTCGCCCGCTGGCTCTGCCTGGAACCCAAGGTGCTGCTGCTCGACGAACCGACCCGCGGCATCGACGTCGGCGCCAAGGCCGAGGTCCAGCGCCTCATCGACGAGCTCGCCCGCGAGGGCCTCGCCGTCCTGCTCATCTCCTCCGACATCGAGGAACTCATCGAGGGCGCCGACCGCATCGTCGTCCTGCGCGGCGGCTCGGTGGCCGGCGAACTCGCGGGCGACGAAGTGACCGAGAGCCATCTGCTCGAAGTGCTCGCCGACCACTCACCGGCGCCCACCGGAAAGGCCCCGGTCGCCCAGGAGGACCCCCGATGACCCAGGCCGCCCTCTCCGCCCCCGCCCGCCCCCTGGCGCGGCTGCGCGACCCCGCCTGGTACCAGGAGTACGGCGTGTACGTCGCCGTGACCGTGGTGCTCGTCTTCAACGCCCTGTTCACCGAGCACTTCATGACCGCCGACAATCTGCGCACCCAGCTCGTCCAGGTCGCCCCCATCATCATCGTCGCCCTGGGCATGGCCCTGGTCATCGGCACCGAGGGCGTCGACCTGTCCGTCGGCTCGACGATGGCGCTCGCCGCCGCGCTCCTGCCGCTCTACCTCGGATACGGGCTTCTGCCCGCGCTCCTCGTCGCGCTGCTCGCCGGAGCGGTCGTCGGCGCGGTCAACGGCACCCTGGTCTCGCTCATCGGGCTGCAGCCGATCGTCGCCACCCTCGCCCTCTTCGTCGGCGGCCGTGGCCTCGCCCTCGTCATGGCCGACGGCCAGCTCAAGCAGATCGTCAACCCGGATCTGCTCTCGCTCGGAACCGGCTCCTTCCTCGGCATCCCGCTGGTCGTCCTGATCGCCGCGATCCTCGCCGTGGCCGTCGCCTTTTTGGTGCAGCGCACCACCTTCGGCCGTCAGATCGTCGCCGTCGGAGGCAACCGCTCCGCCGCGGCCCTGGCCGGACTGCCCGTACGGCGTGTGCTCATCGGTGTGTACGTGCTCTGCGGCGTACTGGCCGCCCTCGCCGGCATCCTCGCCACCGCCAGGCTCACCGCCAGCGACCCCTCCTCGCTCGGCACCCTCATGGAACTCTCCGCCATCACGGCGGTCGTCGTCGGCGGCACCCCTCTCAACGGCGGTTCCATCCGGGTGCTCGGCACCGTCGCGGGCGCCCTGCTGATGCAGCTGCTGCGCGCCACCCTCGTCAAGCACGACCTGCCCGACTCCACCGCACAGATCGCCCAGGCGGCCATCATCATCGCCGCCGTCTACGTCGCCCGGGAGCGTCGGTCCCGATGAACGAAACCACACCCACCGCGGTGGACCGGGTCCTGGCACCGCGCAAGAGCCCCGCAGCCCTTCCGGACGGCGCACCCCGCCCCGCATCCGGGTCCGGGCCCGCGCTCACGCAGCGGCTCGCCGGACTCCTTCAGCGCCAGGGCGTGCTCGCCGTCCTGCTGACCGTCGTGATCATCGCCTCGTTCGTCTATCCGACGTTCGCCACGCTCGACAACGCCCGCGGTGTGACCGTGCAGGCGTCCTTCCTCGCCGTGGTCGCCCTCGGCATGACCATGGTCATCATCACCGGCGGCATCGATCTGTCCGTCGGCTCCGTCTTCGCCCTCGGCGGTGTGCTCGCGGCCTGGGCCTCGCAATGGGGCATGCTGCCCGCGCTGCTCGTACCGCTCGCGGTGTGCGGCGCGATCGGGCTGCTCAACGGCTTCCTGATCGCCCGCGCCGGGATGGCCCCCTTCATCGTCACCCTCGCGACCCTGCTGGCGGCGCGCGGCATGCTCCTGGCCTTCACCGACGAGGGCGCCACCACCTACCTCGTACCGAAGGGCTCCGCCTTCGCCGAACTCGGACAGGGCAGCGTGTGGGGCTTCGGCTACCCGATCCTGATCGCCCTGGTGCTGTTCGGCGCCGGGGGACTGCTCCTGCAGCGCACCTCGTTCGGACAGACCCTGTTCGCCGTCGGGGGCAGCAGCGACGCGGCCACCCTGATGGGCCTGCCCGTCGCCCGTACGAAGCTCCTCGTCTACACGCTCAGCGGTCTCCTGGCCGGACTCGCCGGTGCGCTGAACGCGGCAAGGCTCTCCTCCGGCGTCACCATCGTCGGCGTCGGCATGGAACTCGACGCGATCTCCGCCGTCGTCATCGGCGGCACCCTCCTCATCGGCGGCGCCGGGTCGATCAGCGGCACCCTCTGGGGCGTCCTGCTGCTCGCCGTCATCCAGAACCTCATCAACCAGATCGGCTCGCTGAACTCCTCGTACCAGTCGGTGGTCAGCGGAGGGTTCCTTATCGTTGTCGTCGTGGCCCAGCGCTATCTGGCGCGCAGCCGCAGAAGCACCTGAGCCGCGCAGGCCGGGGCTCTGCCCCGAGCCGCGAAGCGCGAGCCGAAGCCGATCCAGTGCGCCTCAGTGCGTATCGAGCCGAGTCAGGGAGTGCCGTGGGCGTCAGCCTCAAGGACGTTGCACAACGGGCGGGCGTGTCCATCAAGACCGTGTCGAACGTGGTGAACAACTATCAGCACGTCACACCGAAGATGCGCGCCAAGGTGCAGCAGGCCATCGACGAACTCGGCTACCGGCCGAATCTCACCGCACGCCATCTGCGCAAGGGCCGCACCGGCATCATCGCCCTCGCCGTACCCGAGTTCGGCAACCCGTACTTCGCCGAACTGGCGGGCGCCGTCGTCGACGCGGCCGCCCGGCACGACTACACCGTCCTGGTCGACCACACCGCCGGCCTCCGCGAGAAGGAACTCCTGGTCAGCCAGGGCTTCCGGTCCCATGTCATCGACGGCCTCATCCTCAGCCCCATCCATCTGGAGACAGAGGACCTCATGGCACGCACCGAGACCGCGCCCCTGGTGCTGCTCGGTGAGCGGGAGTACGAGGCCCCGTACGACCACATCGCCATCGACAACGTGGCCGCCGCCCGCGACGCCGTACGCCATCTGCTCGACCTGGGCCACCGCAGGATCGCCTTCCTCGGCTCCCGCACCGGACGCGAACGCCAGCCCGCCCATCTGCGGCTGCGCGGCTGGCGCGAGGAGCTCGCCGCGGGCGGTGTCGAGCCCGACGAGTCACTGGTCGTGGTCACCGACGGCTACGGGCGCGAGGACGGCGCCACCGCCATGGCCGCCCTCCTGGACCGGGGCGAGCAGCCCGACGCGGTCTTCGCGTACAACGACCTCATCGCCATCGGAGCCATGCGGACCCTGACCGAACGCGGCCTGCGCATTCCCGAGGACGTCGCCGTCGTAGGCTTCGACAACATCGAGGAGAGCCTGTACGGCGCCACCACGCTCACCACCATCGCCCCAGACAAGGAGGCCATCGCCCGGCTCGCCGTCGACAGCCTCGTCGAACGGCTCTCCGGCAACCCGGTGACCGAACCACGACGGCGCCGCCCCGGCTACACCCTCGTCGTCCGTGAATCCACCGTGCCCCGGCCCACCGCCGCAGGGCACTGAGCACCTCCCCCTCGGCTGTTCGCCCCTCCCAAGGATCTCTGATGCCTCGCCCCACCGTGAACCGCAAACCGTTCGGCGTCCATGACGGCACGGACGTCGATCTCTGGACACTCGACTCCGGTACGGGAGTCCGGGCCGGGATCCTGACCTACGGCGGCATCCTGCACAGCCTCACCGTGCCGGACACCGACCGGAAAGCGGCATCCGTCGTGCGGTCCCTGGCCACCCTGGACGACTACACCGGCAAGAACCCGTTCTTCGGCGCCCTCATCGGCCGCTTCGCCAACCGCATCGCCCACGGCCGCTTCACCCTCGACGGCACGACGCACCACATCCCCGCCAACGACCGGGGCCACGCCCTGCACGGCGGACCCGACGGCTTCCACACCCGCATCTGGCAGGCCACCGCGGACGCGAGCGAGGACGCCGCCACCCTCCGGCTCACCCTGCACAGCCCCGACGGCGACATGGGCTTCCCCGGCGCGCTCGACGTCACCGTGACGTACACCCTCGACACCACCGGCACTCTCGCCATCGACTACACGGCGACCACCGACCGCCCGACAGTCCTCAACCTCACCAACCACGCCTACTTCGACCTCACCGCGAGCGGTGACATCCTCGGCCACACCCTCCAGGTGGACGCCGGCACCTACCTCCCGGTCGACCGGGACGGCATCCCGCAGGGACCCGCCGCCGACGTGCACGGCACCCCGTTCGACCTCACCACCCCGCGCACCATCGGCGAGCGGATCGCACTGCCGGACGAACAACTGCGGATGGCGGGCGGCTTCGACCACTGCTGGATCATCCGCGACCCCGAGTCCGGGCCCCGCTCCGCACCGCGCCGCGCCGCCCGTCTCACCGCCCCCGGTGCCACCCGGATCCTGGAGGTCTGGACGACCGAGCCCGGCATGCAGGTCTACACCGCCAACCAGCTCGACGGCACCCTCACGGACCCGGCGGGCCTGCCCCACGCACGCCACAGCGCGATCTGCCTGGAGACCCAGCACCTGCCCGACTCGCCCAACCGCCCCGAATACCCCGGCACCGAACTGCGCCCCGGCGAAGTCGCCCGCAGCAGGACGGAGTTGAGGTTCCCCCACCTCACAGCGCACCCGGCCTGAGCGCCGGACCTGCGGCACATCGACAGGTCCGGCGGGCAGTTGTACGGCCGCGCGGGGAATGGCGGAATGCGCCGCGATGTTGGAACGATCATGACTTTTTCTGTGGACGTGACCGTCCGGGGCTATGAGCTCGACACGCAGGGGCATCTGAACCAGGCCGTCTATCTCCAGTACGCAGAGCACGCTCGCTGGGAGCTGCTGCGAGCCGCCGGGCTGTCGCAGGAGAAGCTGCTGGCCAGCGGCGTCGGGCCGGTGGCCCTCGAGACGACGGTGAAGTTCCTGCGGGAGCTCCGCGGTGGGGACCGGGTGCGGGTGACCTGCCAGTTCGTATATGGCGAGGGGAAGACGTTCGAGGTCGCGCAGAAGATCCTCAAGGAGGACGGCACGGTCGCGGCGCAGGTCACGGGCGTGGCCGGAATGCTCGATCTGACGGCCCGCAAGCTGATAGCCGATCCGGCCGGGCACCTCGCCTCGCTCGCCGAGAACCCGGACCTGCTGAGCGGCTGACCGCGGCGGCTCACGATCGGCGCTGCCCGTTGTACGGTGAATCTCAAACTACGATGAGTCTCGTATTATGGGAGGCCATCGGACCGAACCAGGAAGTGGAGCCGCCGTGACCCCCGCCAGCGCCCCTGCCCCCAGCGCCGCAGCGGCCGGCGGCCGCGCGCTCGATCACCCCGCACGGGACGAGATCCGCATCGAGAGCGTGCTCCACGCGCTCGCCGACCCGATGCGGCTGCGCGTGGTCCGTGAGCTGGCCGCCGCCGACGCCGAGCTCACCTGCTCCTGTTTCGACCTGCCGGTGTCCAAGTCGACCACCACGCACCACTTCCGGGTGCTGCGCGAGAGCGGCATCGTCCAGCAGATCTACCGCGGCACGGCCAAGATGAACGGGCTGCGCCGCGACGACCTGGAAGCGCTGTTCCCCGGTCTCCTCGACAGCATCCTCGACGCGGCGAACCGGCAGGTCCAGCGCATCGGCGAGGACCGGTAGCCTCACGCTCCGCCCCGGCCGACGGCCTCCGCCGCGCTCAGCAGCCCCGCCCAGTCCGGAATCTTCACCGGCCCCCGGCCCAGCGACCGCCCCAGCGCCGCCTCCGCACGCTCGATGGACAGCCACCCGTTCCACTCCACCGGGCGCAGCCCCCACGCCCGCAGTGCGGCCACCGGATCGGGTGCCGAAGGGCGCCCGGCGAGCAGCGGGGCGTCGTCGAGCAGCGATGTCACCGTCTCCTTCGCGCAGGACCGGTTCGAACCGATCACCCCGGTCGGCCCCCGCTTGATCCACCCGGCGACGTACTGCCCGGGCGACGGCACCCCGTCCCGCAGCACCCGCCCGGCCAGATGCGGCACCGTCCCGCGCACCGGGTCGAACGGCAGGCCGGGCAGCGGCAGCCCGCGGTAGCCGACCGCCCGCAGCACGAGCTGGGCGCCGATGTCCTCGTACGTACCGGAGTCGCGCACGCCCCCGCTGCCGTCCGGCACGGTACGGGCGAACCGCACCCCGGCCACCCTGCCGTCCCGCTCCAGCAGCTCGACGGGGCGCAGGAAGAACCGCAGGCGGATCGTGCGCACCGAGCCCTCTCCCGGATCCGCGCCCGCGGTGCCGCCCGCGGCCCAGCCGCGCAGGACCTCGACATTGCGCCGCGCCGCCGCCGTCAGGGGCGGCGCGCTCGGCGGTGAGGACAGGGCGGGCGCCGACCGCGGGGACGGATCGACGTACGCCGGGTCGAGCGCCATCTCCGCCTCGTCCACCACCACCCGCGCCCCCGGCAGCGCGCCCAGCTCCCGCAGCTCCTTGGTGGTGAACCTGGCCTGGGAGGGGCCGCGCCTGCCCGCCATGTGGACCTCGCGCACCCGGCTGCCGGCCAGCGCGCCGAGCGCCCCGTGCGGTACGTCGGTGGGACGCAGCTCCCGCGCGCTCCGCGAGAGGATCCGCGCCACGTCCACCGCCACATTGCCGACCCCGATCACCACGGCCGAGCGTGCCTGGAGCGCAAAGCTGTTGGCCGCGGCGTCGGGGTGCGCGCTGTACCAGGAGACGAAGTCGGTCGCGGAGCAGCTGCCGGGCAGATCCTCGCCCGGGACCGCGAGGCCGCGGTCGGTCGCCGCGCCGACGCAGTAGACGACCGCCTGGTAGAGCTCGCCGATCCGTCCGGGCGGGATGCCGTCGCCGCCCACCTCGACATTGCCGAGGAAGGTGATCCGATCGTGCTCCAGGACGGTCCGCAGACTGTTCTGCAGCGACTTGATCTTCTCGTGGTCGGGAGCGACGCCGTAGCGCACCAGGCCGTACGGGCAGGGGAGCCGGTCCAGCACATGGACCCGGACATCGGGCACCCGGTCCTGCTCGACCAGGGCCTGGGCGGTGTAGACCCCGCTGGGACCGGAGCCGACGACGGCGACACGGAGCACGGCGCACCTCTTCCCGCAGGATGCCTCCAGCATGGCACCCGTTGCCGGGGCGGGGGACGGACGCGGCCGTGGCGTCGTCGGCTACATCGCGCGCATCCGGTCGATCTCCACGGTCTGCTGGGCGACGACGTCCCCGGCCATCTCCTCGACCTGCACGTTGTTCCCCTGCGAGAGCACCTCCGTCGCCATCGTGATCGCTCCCTGATGGTGGGTGATCATCAGCTTCAGGAAGAGCTTGTCGAAGGCCGCGCCGTCCGCCGCGCGCAGCTGCTCGATCTGCGCCGGGGTCGCCATCCCGGGCATCGCCGAGTGATCGTGGCCGGTGGTGGGTCTGGCTCCACCGTTGTGTGTGAGCCACCCCTCCATGGCGCCGATCTCCGGCTTCTGGCCCGCGGAGATCCGCTCGGCGAGCCGCTTGAGGGGCGTGGAGTCGGAGCGGGCGGCGACGAGTCCGGTCATCTCCAGCGCCTGGGAATGATGCTGGATCATCATCTGCACATAGCGGAAGTCGGCCGAGTTGGGGGTGTCGTCCCCAGCCTCCTTCACGGCCTCCTCGGCCGACAGGGTCCGTGCGGGCTCTCCCGGCTTCCCGGGCGCCACCACCGAAGGCCCCACACCCGCCTGCGCCTTCGTACGGTCCTCACCGCTGCCGGCGTCGCACGCGCCCAGGGCGAGAGCGGCGGACAGGACGGCCGCGACAAGAACGGACCGGCGTACACACCTGGACTGACGGCGGATCAACAAGTGGACCTCCAATGCCACATGGGGGTGGTTGCCAACCGTCCTAACACGCTTCCGCACGAGAGTGATCAGAAACTTTCATTACGTCTCTGTTGCCATCTGTTGAGAAAGCCATGAGAAGGACGATACTGCCGGGGTCCGTGAACAGTTCAACTACGTACGGATACAAGGGAGGACGCAGTGATTTCGTTGCACACGAGCCCGGTGCGGCGCAGACGTCTGGGTGTGGCCGCGGCAGCCGCCGGGCTGCTCGCCACGCTGCTGACGGCCGGACCCGCGGCCGCGACGCCCGACCCCGGTGACACGGCCGCCGCCCGTACCGATGTCTCCACAGCACAGGAAGCCGAAGCCACGGCCGCCATCACCGGCGGCGAGATACCCGGCGTGGACGAGATCGTCCACAGCCAGAACATCACCCACCTGGCCAACGTACCCAAGGACGCGCTCAAGGGGCTGAACACGGACCTGGCCTTCCAGGGGAAGTACGCCTTCGCGGGGAACTACGACGGCTTCCGGATCTTCGACATCAGCAGTCCGAAGCACCCGAAGACGGTCGCCCAGGTCCTGTGTCCCGGGTCGCAGAACGACATCTCGGTCTCGGGAAACCTGCTCTTCCTGTCCACCGACTCCTCGCGCAGCGACAACTCCTGCACCAGCACCACCCAGCCCGCCACGGAGAAGTCCTCCTGGGAGGGCATGAAGGTCTTCGACATCAGCGACAAGCGCAACCCGAAGTACGTCGCCGCCGTCGAGACCGCCTGTGGGTCGCACACCCACACACTGGTGCCCGAGCGCAAGAACGTATACGTGTACGTCTCCTCGTACTCGCCGAACGAGACGTTCCCCGACTGCCAGCCGCCGCACGACGGGATCTCGGTCATCAAGGTGCCGCGCAGCGCACCCGAGAAGGCCGCGATCGTGAACTTCCCGGTGCTCTTTGCGGACGGCGGCAACCCGGGCGCCCCCACCAACCCAGGTGTCTCCAAGACCACCGGCTGCCACGACATCACGGTGCTGCCCTCCAAGGACCTGGCGGCCGGTGCCTGCATGGGCGACGGTCTGCTGTTCTCAATCAAGGACCCGGAGAACCCCAGGATCATCGACCGGGTGCAGGACAACGTGAACTTCGCGTTCTGGCACTCCGCCACGTTCAACCAGGAGGCGGACAAGGTCGTCTTCACCGATGAACTCGGCGGCGGTGGGGCTGCCACCTGCAACGAGGAGATCGGCCCGAAGCGTGGCGCCGACGGCATCTACGACATCGTCGGCCGGGGAGACCACCGCAAGCTGGTGTTCCGCAGCTACTTCAAGATCGACCGTCCGCAGGCCGCCACGGAGGTCTGTGTCGCCCACAACGGTTCGATCATCCCGGTCAAGGGCCGCGACCTGATGGTCCAGGCCTGGTACCAGGGCGGAGTCTCGGTGTGGGACTTCACCGACTCCTCGAAGCCCAGGGAGATCGGCTACTTCGAGCGCGGCCCCGTCAGCACGGACGCGGTCACCACGGCCGGCCCCTGGTCGGTCTACTACTACAACGGCTACATCTACTCCAACGACATCGCCAAGGGCCTCGACGTCCTGAAGATCGACGACCGGCGGACCGACCCGGCGAAGCGGGTGCGGCTGGACGAGCTCAATGTCCAGACGCAGCCGGACTACTTCGACCGCTGATCCGGCCCGCTCCAACCGGTCGCATCACGTACCGAGCGCGTCCCGCCGGGCGGATTCCCCGCCCGGCGGGACGCCGCGACCACCGTTGCAGCCGTCAGGCGGCGGACCTGGCGCTCCCGCCGGTCGCCGCGGCCCACTCCACCAGCAGCCGCTGATACTGCTCCTCGTCCTCCGGGGACAGGTGGCCGCCGGAGCGCTGCCACAGGTCACGAATCTCTTTGTTCACCACGGCGGCGGCACGCACGGAATCGGAGGGGCATGGAGAACGGGACATGCGTACAGGCTAAAGCCCCGATGTGACAATCCGACCCATTGGGCGTCAGGGACATCTCTCACATGTCTCTCAGGCAACGCCCGGCACCAGTCCGAGCACCCGCAGCCCATCCGGCCTCTCCTCCACCGGTAGATGCCGCACAAAGCGCACGTCACAGCCCAGCGCCGCCGCCCCGCCGTCCGCGCGCGGCTCGTCGCCGACCATCACCACATCCGCCGGATCCTGCCCGAGAAGTGTGCAGGCGGTGCGGAAGAGCCGTGGGTCCGGCTTCTGGACGCCGTGCTCGTACGACAGGACGTAGGCGTCGACCAGGGCGTCCAGACCGTGCGCCCGGAACACCGGCCGCAGATCCCAGCCGATGTTGCTGACCACCCCGACACGGATGCCGCTGTCGCGCAGTGCGCCGAGTACCTCCGCCGCGTCCGGATAGGGCCGCCAGGCAGCCGGTGACCTGTGCCGCTCGTACAGCGCGTCGTACATCCCCGAATCCGGCAGGGCCACCTGCCGTGCCAGGCCCGTGTACGCCTCCCGGTGGAGCTCCGCGCTCTTGTCGCGGGTGGCCCACACGGAGGCGAGCCGGTCCGGAACCTCCTTAGGATGCGGACCGCCCGGCAACGCCCCGGCAGCCGCCAGCTCCCGCGCGTACCGCTCGAAGTCGGACTGGTTCACGGTCACCTCCCGCTCTGCCAGCACCGCCCGCAGCCAGGACCGGACCGGTTCGATACGGAAGAGGGTCCCGGAGAAGTCGAAGAGCACACCCTTGATCTGCATGGACGCGATCCTCCCGGGTTCAGGAGCGCTGCGGCAAGACCGGTCCGCCGCGCCCCTCGTACCGGGCGAACCCGGCGACGGCGAATCCGACCAGGGCCGCCCCCAGCAGCCAGCCGCCCAGGACGTCGCTCAGCCAGTGCACCCCCAGATAGAGCCGGGTGATGCCCACCCCGACCACCGAGACCCCTGCCACCACCAGCGCGGACCACCACATCCAGGGCCCCGTACCGCGCCGCCGCAGCAGCCAGAGCAGCAGACCACAGGTCACCGTCGCCGTCATCGCGTGACCGGAGGGGAATGCTGAGAAATGGGCCGAATCCACCGGGTCCGGCCAGTGCGGCCGCTCCCGGCCGACCGCGGCCTTCAGCCCCTGTTGGAGGAGGGTCGACAGCAGGCTCACCGCCGCCGCCCACACCGCGAGCGCCCGCGCCCCGCGCCACCACAGCACCACCACGGCCACCAGGGTCAGGGCGCGCATGGTCCATGGATCCCACGCCCAGTCGGTCAGGATCCGGTTCGCGTGGACGAGACCGGGTTCGGTGACCGCCCTTCGGTGCAGCGCCTGCGCGACCGTACGGTCCAGCGTCATCAGCGGCAGCCAGCGCACGGCGACCAGGACCAGCAGGGCCAGGGCGGCAGCCGCGCAGACCACGGAGGCGCCGAAGAGGGTGACGCGGGAACGGGGGCGGGCCGGTGGGGCGGAGGTCAGGGATGGCATGGGGCGATCTTCGCGGAAGATCCGCGCGCCCGGCTATCCCAGTGCGCTGAGTCCCGGAATGAAGGCCACAAGAAGCGGAATCACCGGCACCATGGCGGCCGCCGCGGTCAGCCGGAGCCGACGGCCCGCGGTGAGCCGCTCCACCGGGGTCAGCAACCGGTTCACCCGCAGCGGCAGCTGGGCGTCCGGCGCCGGGCTCGGGCCGAACACGCCCCGGTCCTCGTTGAGTTCCACCAGGGCCAGCGCGATCGTCAGCCGTCCGAAGCGCCTCGACGCCACATCGTCCGCGGCCAGTTCGACCAGCCGGTGCATCTCGTTCCGGAAGGCCGCGAACACCGGCACCTGCGGAAAACCGGTCGCCAGCGCGCCGGAACAGTGCAGCAGCCAGTCGTGGCGGGCCCTCGCGTGCCCCTGCTCATGGGCCAGCACCGCATCCAGCTGACGGCCCTTCAGGCGGCCAAGTGCCGCTGTCGTGATGACCAGTTGAGGCGCGGCGCCGGGCAGCCACCAGGCATCGGGGCGCTCACCCTCCAGCACGACGAGCCGGCCGCCGCCGGGCTCCTCCCCGGGCATCAGCGGGGAGCGCACCAGCAATTCGGCGCGGCGCCGCCTGCGACGCACCTGGGTGCGGTGGATCTCCCGCGTCAGCATCGCCGCCGTCCACACCCCGCCGAGCGCCAGCAGCACCGCCATCGCCGCGGACCACCATCCGTACCCGCCCAGCGCATAGGCCTCCATCACGCCCCGCGGTGCCGGCGCGAACACATGGCCGCGCACCGCCTGCCAGGCCGCGGCCGCGCTGAACGTCATCGAGAGCGCGAAGGAGAGCAGCACCCCGGCCACCACGCACTGCCATACCCACAGCGCGATGACGGGCTCGCGCTCGGGCCACCGCGCCCGCGCCATCAGACGCGGAGTCACGACAGCGGCCAGTGCGCCGAGCAGCAGCAGCACGAGGGAGACCAACATGGCGTCAGCCTATGAGCGGCGCGGCAGCCACGGATATGGCTGTGCACGGCAAGTGACGCACGCCACGGTTTGGCCCGCTCCCTGTCTCACAGAGTGAGCAGCATCGCGAACATGGCGATCCCCATCGTCAGCCGGCACGCGAGGGCCAGCTCGGGCCATGCGCCCCAGCCATCCCCGGCCCGCTCACCGCCGCCGCTGCCCGCCGTGGCGGAAACCGGTATCAGCCGGGCCCCCGAACGCAGCACATACACCGCGTAGTACGCCAGCAGCAGTCCGGTCAGCACGGGTATGCCCCCGGCCGACGCCGCGACGCCATGGCCCGCGTGTGCGCCGTGCCCGCCATGCGCACCTCCACCGCCCGGTGCCATCACCAACGCCATGTAGACCATCGCCGACGACCCGACCAGATGGTGCAGATGGTGACTGCTGTGCCGGGAGAACCACAGCGCGCGCAACGAGGCCGCGCCGAACAGCGCCGCGTACACCACCCACCCCCACGCGGGCGGGGTCACGACCGCGGCCGGCACGGCCATGGCGGCCATGCCGAAGCCCATCAGCGCCTCCGCACGTGCCGTCCTGCGCCCCTCGCCGGTCTCGCTGCGCGTGCGCAGCAGGCAGTACGCGCCCGTCACCGCGCACAGTGCCATCAGCAGCCAGCCGGACATCGCCGTTCCGTGCACAGCGCACCTCCCCCTGGACGTACGACGTAGGTCCCCTCCTAGTCGATGCCCGGGCAGGGATCGTCGTACGCGGCGCACGGAGGTACACGGGAGCGCGCGAGGGGAGTGTTCCCCGCCGCGCACCGAGGACGCCCAGGTTCTAGGGGCGATAACGCAGGGGATGGTCCTCCGGTACCTCAACCACGACGATCCGGTGCCCGTCCGGATCGCGGATCCACATCTCGACCAGCCCCCACGGCTCGCGCACCGGCGGCCGCAGCACCTCCACGCCCCGGGCCGACAGCTCCTCGTGCGCCGCCCGGACGTCCGCGACCTGCAGCCACAGTTCCAGGCCGGGCACCGGGGGCGCCGCGGCGCGTCCGGACACCTCCAGGAAGCCGCCGCCGAGGAAGTAGACCGTGCCCCGCTCGGGGCCGGTGCCGAACTCCCGGTAGA
Organism: Streptomyces sp. NBC_01217; assembly: GCF_035994185.1. Classification (NCBI taxonomy): domain Bacteria; kingdom Bacillati; phylum Actinomycetota; class Actinomycetes; order Kitasatosporales; family Streptomycetaceae; genus Streptomyces; species Streptomyces sp. NBC_01217. The sequence goes on along the minus strand of NZ_CP108538.1, from coordinate 1,142,859 downwards.
CGGGCAGCCCGAGGGACTCGCCGTAGAAGATCCGTGACCGCTCGGGATCGGCCGGACGCAACAGGATCCGGCTGCTCAGCACATGAACCATGCGCCAGACCATAGGCCCCGGGCATGCGGGTTACGCTGCTCCGGCACGGCCACAGCAGAGAAGCGGAGAGCCACCGCCATGGACACAGCCCCTGCCCAGGACTCGGGACAGCTGACCTTCCGCGACGCGGCCGACGCCGATGTGCCCGCGCTCGTGACGCTCATCGAGTCGGCGTACCGCGGGGACTCCAGCCGGGCGGGCTGGACCACCGAGGCGGACATCCTGCAGGGCCGGCGGACCGACCCGGACGGTGTCCGCCAGGTCATCGAGGCGCCCGGCAGCCGACTGCTCGTGGTGGAGCGCGACGCTGCGACCGTCGCCTGCTGCCAGCTCGAACACCGCGGTGACGCCGCCTACTTCGGGATGTTCGCGGTCCGCCCCGAGCTGCAGGGAGCCGGTCTCGGCAAGGTGATCATCGCCGAGGCGGAGCGCACCGTCCGGGAGAGCTGGGGCGTGCGCGAGATGCACATGACCGTGATCTCGGTGCGCGAGGAACTGATCGCCTGGTACGAGCGCCGCGGCTACCGCCGTACGGGAAAGCTCAGCCCGTTCCCGTACGGCGATGAGCGCTTCGGCATCCCGCAGCGCGACGACCTCACGTTCGAGCTGCTGGTCAAGGACCTGATCTGAGCGGCGCGGCGGTCAGGCGGTGAAGCGGCCGGCGCGGCGGATCTCCGGGTAGTCGGTGGTCGCGCCGTCCAGTCGCAGGGCGCGTACCAGCCGCAGATGGTCCTGGGTGTTCACCACCCAGCCGATGACCTTCAGCCCTTCGGCGTGTGCTTGCTCGGCCACCTCCAGGGTGAGTCGGCGGATGTTCAGCGCCAGCGTCGCCGCACCCACCGCCTTCGCCCGGTCCACGATGTCGCCGCGCCAGCGGCTCGCGATGAGCACGGTCCGTACCCCCGGCACCAGCTGGGCGATCTCGGCGACCGCCTCGTCGTGGAACGACGACACCTCGACCCGGTCGACCAGACCGCGGCGCAGCATCACCTCGGCCAGGGCGCGGGCCGCGGCCACGTCCTTGATCTCCGCCTGCACGGGGGACCGTACGGCGTCGAGCACCTCCTCGAAGACCGGCACCCGCTCGCCCAGCCCCGCATCGAGCTCACGCAGCTCGGACAGGGTCTTGTCGGCGATCGGACCGCTGCCGTCCGTCGTACGGTCCACTTCGGCGTCGTGCATGACGGCCAGCGCGCCGTCCTTGCTCAGATGAAGATCCAGTTCGATGGCGTCCATCCCGGCCCGTTCCGCATGGACGAAGGACCGCAGGGTGTTCTCCGGCTCGACACCCATCACTCCGCGATGTCCGATGGTGAGAAAAGACAAGGCAACTCGCTTCCGTCGACGGCGTCTCCCCGCGCGCGGCTCCTGCCCACGGGGCACTACGGCATTACGGCAATTCGGCAGCCTAACGGGCCACCCCCGGGAGAGAACCCCTCGGACGCGGGGGAGCGGTGCCGTGTCACCCATGCGTGGACAGGCCCCGCACGGCCCGGCCGCTCAGGTGTACGAGGACGGGTGGGCCTTCGGTCTCCGGGCCGCGTCCGGCCGACGGAAGCGTTCGCTCAGGAGGTTTCGAACAGGAAAAATAGCGGTGACCATGGGGGCTCGGCAGGATAATCTTCTGGCCCCCACTTGTCCGGAGGAACCGCACACGGATACGGTTGCTTAACGCGAGGTTCTCCTGTGGAGGAAGTGTTATGACGGAAATTCTTGTGCACGGCGTTGCCACAGGTGACATAGCTACGGACCAGCGGGTGGTCGATCACCCCGCCTGGCCCGCGCTCAAGAATGCCGTGGAGGAGATCCGCCCCTGGCAGTCGAAGGACGGTTCCATCGACTTCGACGCCGACGGCGCACCGTCCCGCACGGACGCCCAAATGACGCTGGACCGTGTGATCAGCGCGGTCGAGGAGCTCTCCCCGCTGCTTCCGCACGACGTCGCGTACCACCGCGCCCTCGTCATGGACCTGCGCCGCTGGGCCACCGACGGCTTCGGCGTCCCGGACTTCCTCGACTCGCTGCTCGCCTTCCAGCCGGCCAAGGACCGCATCGACGGGCTCCAGCACCTGGTCGTCTTCGCGATGTACACACAGAACGGCAACCCGGACCGCAACCTCGAAGCGGTCGTCCTGCGGATGGTCTGGCCCGAGTGGCTGGCCGAGCTCGAAGCCACCCGCTACGACAACCCGCTGTTCTGCGGCATCACCTTCGAGGGCTTCACCTCCGGCTACGACACCAACTCCGCGGTGCTCTTCCCGGAGACCGTCGCCGTGCGCGAGGCCCCCGAGCGCTTCAGCTGGGGCGGGATCTTCTGCGACCGCGAGGCCGCCCGCTTCCGCCGGGTCACCGAGGCCTCGGTCGACCTGCTCGGCGTGGAGCTGCCCGAGGACATCCGTGCGATGGTCGGCGACCAGCAGCGCTGCGAGCAGGCCTTCGTGCTCTGGGACATGGTCCACGACCGCACTCACAGCCACGGCGACCTGCCGTTCGACCCCTTCATGATCAAGCAGCGCCAGCCGTTCTGGATGTACGGGCTCGAAGAGCTGCGCTGCGACCTCACCGCCTTCAAGGAGGCCGTGAAACTGGAGGCCGACGGCTTCGCCCAGGGCCGTGACGTGCAGTACGCCGTGCTGTTCGACCGGATGTTCCGCTTCCCCGTCACCGGCGAGCGCGTCCGCAACTACGACGGCCTCGGCGGCCAGCTGCTCTTCGCGTACCTCCACAAGCACGACGTGATCCGCTGGACCGACAACAAGCTCAGGATCGACTGGGAGCGCGCCCCGCAGATCACCAACCAGCTCTGCACCGAGATCGAGAAGCTCTACCGCGACGGCATCGACCGCCCCAAGCTCGTCCACTGGTTCGCCGCCTACGACCTGGTCTCCACCTACCTCGCGCCGCACCCGGGCTCCCGCTGGGCCAAGGGCCCGGACGCGCTGGATCTGTCACAGCCGCCGCGTAAGCTCGTCGACGAAGTGCTTCCGGACGAGTTTCCCCTGAGCATGTTCTATGAGGCGCTCTCCAAGAAACTGAAGAACGTGATCGCCTCGACCAAGGGGATCACCGCCGCGGATGCCGAGCGGGCAGCCGCGTGAGCGCCGGGCTTGAGGAGGCGGTGGCCATGAACGCGAACGGCAAGGGCAATGGGAGCGGAGCTCTCGAAGGTGCCGTGGTCGCTGTCGCCGGAGCCGCGGGCCCGGCCGGGCGGGCCGCGCTGCTGAGGCTCGCCGAGGCCGGTGCGACCGTCGTCGCCTCCGACGCCGACGCCACCCGACTGGCCGAGGCGGTCGACGCCGCGCGCTACGCCCACGGCGGCGCCACCGTCACCGGTGACACAGTCGATCTGCTGGACCTGGCCGCAGCCCGCGAATGGGCGGCCAAGACGGAGAAGGAATTCGGCCGGATCGACGGCCTGGTCCACCTCGTCGGCGGCTGGCGCGGCAGCGCGAGCTTCGCCGAGACCGACCTCGCCGACTGGAACCTGCTGGAGAAGCTGCTGATCCGTACGGTCCAGCACACCTCGCTGGCCTTCCAGGAGGGTCTGCAGCGCAGCGACCGGGGTCGCTATGTGCTGATCAGCGCGGCCGGGGCGAGCAAGCCCACCGCGGGAAACGCGGCCTATTCCGCGTCGAAGGCCGCGGCCGAGGCCTGGACGCTCGCGCTCGCCGACGCCTTCCGCAAGGCGGGGGGCGACGAAGGGCCCAAGACCGCGGCTGCGATCCTGATCGTCAAGGCACTGGTGCACGACGCGATGCGAGCCGAGCGCCCCAATGCGAAATTCGCGGGCTTCACCGACGTCAAGGAGCTGGCCGATGCCATCGCCGGCGTCTGGGACCGGCCCGCCCCGGAAGTGAACGGAAAGCGCCTGTGGCTGACCCCACAACCGTAAGGACCGACGCGCGACGCCACCACGACCCGCAGGTACGCGGCTTCGCCAGTGACAACTACGCGGGCACGCACCCCGAGATCCTCGCGGCCATCGCCCTCGCCAACGGCGGTCACCAGATCGCCTACGGCGAGGACGACTACACCGAGCACCTCCTGCGCGTCATGCACAGTCACTTCGGCCCCACCGCCGAAGCCTTCCCGGTCTTCAACGGAACCGGCGCCAACGTCGTCTCCCTCCAGGCGATGACCGACCGCTGGGGTGCCGTGATCTGCGCCGAGTCCGCCCACATCAACGTCGACGAGGGCGGCGCCCCGGAGCGGGTGGGCGGCCTCAAGCTGCTCACCGTGCCCACCCCGGACGGCAAGCTCACGCCCGAGCTCATCGACCGGCAGGCGTACGGCTGGGACGACGAGCACCGCGCCATGCCGCAGGTCGTCTCGATCACCCAGAACACCGAGCTGGGCACGGTCTACACACCCGACGAGATCCGCGCCATCTGCGAGCACGCCCATGGCCACGGCATGAAGGTCCACCTGGACGGGGCCCGGATAGCCAACGCCGCGGCGTCGCTGGACGTACCGATGCGTACGTTCACCAACACCGTCGGCGTCGATGTCCTGTCCTTCGGCGGCACGAAGAACGGGGCGATCTTCGGCGAGGCCGTGGTCGTCCTGAACCCGGACGCCGTCCGCGCCATGAAGCACCTGCGCAAGCTGTCGATGCAGCTCGCCTCGAAGATGCGCTTCGTCTCCGTACAGCTGGAGGCGCTGCTCGCCGGAGACCTCTGGCTGCGCAACGCCCGGCACGCCAACGCGATGGCTCAACGCCTCGCGGAGGGCGTGCGTGCGGTGGACGGCGTGGAGATCCTTCACCCCGTCCAGGCCAACGCCGTCTTCGCCCGGCTGCCGCACGAGGTGAGCGAGCGGCTCCAGAAGCGCTTCCGCTTCTACTTCTGGGACGAGAAGGCCGGTGACGTGCGCTGGATGTGCGCCTTCGACACCACGGAGGACGACGTCGACGCATTCGTCCTCGCGCTGAAGGAAGAGATGGCGAAGTAGCCATACGCGAAGTTGCCATAGCTGAATAGGTATGCGGCTGAACGGAAAGTCATTGACATTCGGTCTGCCGCATACCTACGCTCGGCGCGCATGGAGCTGATCCAGTACGTCCCGGAACTTTCCGCGTACCTCGCCGCCGATGAGGCCATCGACCACGAGCATCTGCTGGTACGGAAGACGGTCGCCGATCTCCGCGGCAGCGCCGCCGAAGCATATGCATACGCGGCCGCCGCCTATGCCTTCGTGCGCGACACCATCGAGCACTCCGCCGATTCGGGTGACACGCGGGTCACCTGGCGCGCCTCCGACGTCCTCGCGACGCGCAACGGCATCTGTCACTCCAAGTCCCATGCCCTGGCCGCCCTCCTCCGTGCGGCGGGCATCCCGGCCGCCCTCTGCTACCAGGCGCTCGCCGAGGACAACGGGGATCCAGGCCCCGTGCACGGGCTGATCGCACTCCGGCTGCCCGGCCGTGACCGCTGGGACCGCCAGGACCCCCGGGGCAACAAGCCGGGCGTCGACGCCCGGTTCTCGCTCGACGGGGAGCGGCTGGCCTGGCCCGTCCGGCCGGAGTTCAATGAAGTGGACTATCCGGTGCTCTATGCAGCACCGCATCCGGCGGTACTGCGCGGCCTCCGGTCCGCCGAGAACCGTGCGCAGCTGTGGCGCACCCTGCCCACATCGCTCTGAGATCCCGTCCCGAGGCAAGGCAGCCGATGACCCTGACGTTCAACGTCTCCGACGACGTACGCACCCTCGCCCCCGGCTTCACCCATCTCGCCGTCGAAGCGCGTGGGCTGGTCAACGGGCCCAGCAACGAGGAAAGTTCGGCTCTTCTGGACGAGGCGGCCCGCCGCCTGACCGAGCGGCTCGCCGGCCGGGCCCCGCACGAGGACCCGCACATCGCCGCCTGGCGCGACATGTACACCGCCTTCGGCGCCAAGCCCTCCCGCACCCGCAACTCCGCCGAGGCCCTGGCCCGGCGCGCGCTCACCGACGCCGGGCTGCCGCGCATCAATCTCCTGGTCGACCTCTACAACGCCATCAGCGTCGCCCATCTGATCCCGGTCGGCGGCGAGGACACCGACCGCATCAGCGGCGCCATGCGGCTCGTGCGCTCCACCGGCAGGGAGCCGTTCCCCACCGTCGCGGGCGGCGCGGAGACCGTGGAGCACCCCGAGCCCGGCGAAGTCGTCTGGTGCGACGACGAGGGCGTCACCTGCCGCCGCTGGAACTGGCGTCAGGGGCTGCGCACCCGGCTCACCGAGGAGTCCGTGAACGCCGTGTTCCTGCTGGAGCGCCTCGCGCCCATGACGACCGGCGAGCTCGAAGCCGCGGGCACCGAACTCGCCGAGCGGTTGGAGAAGCTGAGCCCCGGGGCGCGGATCACCGTCGCCACTCCTCGGTGACGTTCTGGCCGCGTCAGCTCTTCTCGCGCACCTCGGCGGGCGTCGGGGCCGTACCGCCCAGGTGCGAGGGGACCCACCAGGTGTCGCTCGCGTCCTTCGGGCGTACAGGATAGGCCCGCTGAGCCGCTTCGAGGAGCTCCTGGACCCGCTCCCGCAGCCGCCGGGTGATCGCTCCCGCGTACTGGTCGGTGGGTGCCTGCACAGGCTCGCCGACCCGGATCGTCACCGGAACGTGGTTGCGCCTGAAATTACGCGTGCGGCCCTTGGTCCACAGCCTCTGCGTCCCCCACAGCGCCATCGGGATCAGCGGCACGCCGGCCTCCTGGGCCAGCCGGGCCGCGCCCGACTTGAAGCTCTTCAGCGTGAACGACTCCGAGATCGTCGCCTCGGGGAACACGCCGACGATCTCGCCGGAGCGCAGCGATGCCAGCGCGTGCGCATAGGCGTCCTCGCCCTGCTTGCGGTCGACGGGGATGTGCTTCATACCGCGCATCAGCGGCCCGGAGACCTTGTGCCGGAAGACCGATTCCTTCGCCATGAACCGGACGAGCCGCTTCTGCGGCAGAGCCGTGAGCCCGGTGAAGATGAAGTCCAGATAGCTGATGTGGTTGCTGACCAGTACCGCGCCACCGGTCTTCGGGATGTGCTCGGAACCCTGATTATCGATCTTCAGGTCAAGCGCCTTGAAAAACGTACGAGCGGCGCCGATGACCGGTCGATAGACGAGTTCTGCCATCTGGGGAAGACCCTTCTTCTGCGCCTGAGGAGGGTTCTCCCGGCGGAAGTTACGCAGCCGTAGGTTTGCGGCATTGCGCCGATCGTGCCCCATGCGCGACGCGGTGGCCAGTCTCCCGGGGCGCGGGCCGCGAGATTCTCGTCACGTGGAAGCGTCGGGAATGTCTCGGTGCCCGGTGGTGCTGACCTCTTGCGAAGAGCTCTGACAGGAGGCCGAGGGTGGACGGGCAGACGGACGAGGGAACGCTGGACGCGGCCCAACTCGGCGCGGAATTGGGGGAGCGGGCCACCCTCGTGCAGTTCTCCAGCGCGTTCTGTCAGCCCTGCCGGGCCACCCGCCGCACGCTTGCCGAGGTGGCGCGCATGGTGGACGGCGTCGCCCATGTCGAGATCGACGCCGAGGCGCATCTCACTCTCGTGCGCGAGCTGGAGATCAGCCGGACGCCGACCGTGCTGGTCCTCGATGCCACCGGACGGATCGTCCGCCGGGCCGTCGGCCAGCCACGTACCGTCGATGTCGTCGCCGCGCTGGGACGGGCGATGTGACGGACCGTGACGCATCTCCCACATTGCGGAACGCTCTTGACTGCACCCACCACGCATCGTCAGTCTGACGCTATGCCGCCAGAACTCCTTCTCTACGGCCGGGTCCACGTGGATCTCGCCCGCAACGCGAGTGCGCGCTGTCCGGGTGCCTGAGCAACCACGGCCCCGTACGCCTCTCCCGCAGAAGGACACCTTCATGACGGCTTCGCCCGAGCTCGGCACCCCCCGCACGGCATCCCCCGAACTCCTCCGCTCGGTCTTCCGGCAGCATGCCGCGGGTGTGGCGGTGATCACCGCCGCGGGTGACCGGCCGGTGGGTTTCACCGCCACCTCTCTCAACTCCGTCGCCGCCGAGCCGCCGCTGATCTCCTTCGGTGTGGGGACCTCGTCCTCCAGTTGGCCGGTCGTGGCCGAGGCGGAGCACATCGGCGTCCACATACTCGGTGAGCACCAGCAGGAGCTGGCCACCACCTTCGCCCGCAGCGGCGCCGACCGCTTCGGCCTGTCCACCTATTGGCGCAGTGGGCCCGAGGGTGTGCCGGTGCTCGACGGAGTGGTGGCGTGGCTGGTCTGCCGCGTGGTGGCGCGGATCCCGGCGGGGGACCACCGGATCGTGATCGCGGAGGCCGTGGTCGGCGACCCGGCCGGAGGCGGTCGCCCGCTCCTCTACCATCAGGGTCGTTTCACCGCGCTGCGGGACTGAGGAACTCCCGTGCGGCGGCTGGGCGCCGAGCGTCGGCCAGGTCACATCCAAAGGGCTTGCTCATGGGTGACACACTGGGTGTACTGGCGAGTAATATTTTGATCGGAGCGCCGGTCGCCCTGACCGGAAACCGCCCCATAAGGCGCCTATGCTGCGTGCAACAAGGCAGCCCAGAAATGACGATGCAGTAGGAGAGCCGGCGTGAGCTTGAGGATCGTTGTCTGTGTGAAGTATGTGCCCGATGCCACCGGTGACCGGCATTTCGCGGATGATCTGACGCTGGACCGTGAGGATGTCGACGGTCTGCTGTCGGAGCTGGACGAGTACGCGGTGGAGCAGGCGCTGCAGATCGCGGACGGGGCGGACGATGCGGAGATCACCGTGCTGACGGTGGGTCCGGAGGATGCCAGGGACGCGTTGCGCAAGGCGCTGTCGATGGGTGCGGACAGGGCTGTTCACGTCGAGGACGACGATCTGCACGGTACGGACGTGATCGGCACGTCGCTGGTGCTGGCCAGGGCGATCGAGAAGGCGGGCTACGACCTGGTGATCTCGGGCATGGCGTCGACGGACGGCACGATGGGTGTGGTTCCCGCGCTGCTGGCCGAGCGTCTGGGTGTCCCGCAGGTCACGCTGCTGTCCGAGGTCTCTGTCGAGGGCGGGGTCGTGCGGGGCCGCCGTGACGGCGACAGCGCGTCCGAGCAGCTGGAGGCCTCCCTCCCGGCGGTGGTGTCGGTGACCGACCAGTCGGGCGAGGCACGCTACCCCTCGTTCAAGGGGATCATGGCGGCGAAGAAGAAGCCGGTGGAGTCCTGGGACCTGGAGGATTTGGAGATCGAGGCGGACGAGGTCGGCCTGGCGGGTGCCTGGAGCGCGGTCGACTCTGCGGCGCAGCGCCCGGCCCGCAGCGCGGGCACGATCGTCAAGGACGAGGGTGAGGGCGGCAGGCAGCTGGCCGAGTTCCTGGCGGGTCAGAAGTTCATCTAGCCCCCTTGTCCGTTTCCGTTCCGTCGTTTCTTCGCAATCTGCAGGAGATTGAAGTCCCATGGCTGAAGTTCTCGTCTATGTCGACCACGTGGACGGCGCCGTCCGCAAGCCCACTCTGGAGCTGTTGACGCTGGCGCGTCGGGTCGGTGAGCCGGTCGCGCTCGCGCTGGGCGCGGGTGCGGCCGAGACCGCGTCGGTGCTGGCTGAGCACGGTGCGGTGAAGGTCCTGACCGCGGACGCCCCCGAGTTCGCCGATTATCTGGTCGTGCCGAAGGTGGATGCGCTGCAGGCTGCGGTCGAGGCGGTGTCCCCGGTCGCGGTGCTGGTTCCGTCCTCCGCCGAGGGCAAGGAGATCGCCGCCCGCCTCGCGGTCCGGATCGGTTCCGGGATCGTCACCGACGCGGTGGATCTGGAGGCCGGTGAGCAGGGTCCGGTGGCCACGCAGTCGGCGTTCGCCGCGTCGTTCACCACGAAGTCCCGTGTCACCAGGGGTGTCCCGGTCATCACGGTGAAGCCGAACTCGGCCCCGGTCGAGGCGGCCCCGGCCGCGGGTGTGGTCGAGACCCTGCCGGTCGGCTTCTCGGCGCAGGCCACCGGCACGAAGGTTCTCTCCCGCACCCCGCGCGAGTCGACGGGGCGTCCGGAGCTGACCGAGGCCGCGATCGTGGTGTCCGGTGGCCGTGGCGTGAACGGTGCCGAGAACTTCGCGATCATCGAGGCGCTCGCCGACTCGCTCGGCGCGGCGGTGGGTGCCTCGCGTGCCGCGGTCGACGCGGGCTGGTACCCGCACTCCAACCAGGTCGGCCAGACCGGCAAGTCGGTGTCCCCGCAGCTGTACATCGCGTCGGGTATCTCCGGCGCGATCCAGCACCGGGCGGGCATGCAGACCTCGAAGACGATCGTCGCGATCAACAAGGACGCCGAAGCCCCCATCTTCGACCTCGTCGACTACGGCGTCGTCGGCGACCTCTTCCAGGTCGTCCCCCAGCTCACCGACGAAGTCAACACCCGCAAGGGCTGATCCTCCGGGGGAGCTGTACCCGTTCTCGACGGTCCGGGGCCGCGTGGTGTGTTCTCACCGCGCGGCCCCGGACCGTTTCTGATCACCATTGACGCAGGTTCGACGGCCTTATAGCTTCACCATACGGATTGTTGATTCCGGAAAGCGGAAACAGTGCGACTGTGGAGGGTGTGGAAATGGGTCAGCAGGAGAAGGTGGAAACGAGCCTCGCCGGTGCGGTGAGCGAGGAGATCAGCGCCTCCCTCACCGCGGTCGACGCCGAGCTCGCCCGCCGCTACCCGGGAGACCCGGGGACGCGCCAGCCGGTCCACACGGTCTACGTCCCCGGCGACACGTTCACCGCGGGCACCATCCGCTTCTGGGGGGACCAGGCGCTGAAGGCCCTCGATGAACACGCCCCCGACGCGCCCTCGTTCGCCGCCGTCCTCGGCATCCCTGACGAGCTCGCCGCCCCCGTTTACGACCGCGTACGCGCCAAGCTGGAGCGCGAGCCCGTCGAGGATCTGCGCATCGACTTCGAGGACGGCTACGGCCCCCGCCCCGACGCCGAGGAGGACGAGGCGGCCGCCCGCGCCGCCCGGCTGATCTCACAGGCGTACGAGAACGGCACCGCGGCCCCGTACATGGGCATCCGGATGAAGTGCATGGAGGCCGCCGTGCGCGACCGGGGCATCCGTACCACGGACATCTTCCTCACTGGCCTCATGCGGGCGGGAGGTCTGTCCGACGGCCTGGTCCTCACCCTTCCCAAGGTGACGTACCCCGAACAGGTCACCGCCTTCGTCCGGCTCCTCGAAGCCTTCGAGGAGGCCCACGGTCTGCCGTCGGGCCGACTCGGCTTCGAGATCCAGATCGAGACCAGCCAGTCGATCCTGGCTGCCGACGGCACCGCCGCCGTGGCCCGCATGATCGACGCCGCGCGGGGCCGCGCCACCGGTCTGCACTACGGCACCTTCGACTACAGCGCCTGTGTCGGCGTCAGCGCCGCCTACCAGGCGAGCGACCACCCGGCCGCCGACCACGCCAAGGCCGTCATGCAGGTGGCCGCCGCAGGCACCGGCGTACGGGTCTCCGACGGCTCCACCAACGTCCTCCCGGTCGGCCCCACCCACCAGGTCCACGAGGCCTGGCGACTCCACTACGGCCTCACCCGCCGCGCCCTGGCCCGCGCCTACTACCAGGGCTGGGACATGCACCCGGGTCATCTGCCGACCCGTTACGCGGCCGTCTACACCTTCTACCGCGAGGGCCTGGAGCAGGCCGCCGCGCGGCTCGCCGCGTACGTCGCCAAGGCGGGCGGCGACGTCATGGACGAACCCGCCACCGCCAAGGCGCTCAGCGGTTACCTGCTGCGCGGCATCGACTGCGGCGCCCTGGACACCGCCGAGGTCGCCCGCCTGACCGGGCTGAAGCGCGCGGACCTGGACGCGTTCGCATCGCCGCGGCGGGGCGGGCTGACGGTGACCGCGCCGTAGCGGCCGACCGCGCAAGGGGCCGCGCGGCGCGGCCCGGTGGCTCAGGCGGGCGGCAGCTCGCCCGAGCCGCGTTGGATGAGCCGCGTGGGGAGCTCCACGCGGGCCGGGGCGTGGTCCGCGCCGTCCAGGCGGCGGAAGAGGTGCTCGGCGGCGGTGCGGCCGACGGCGGCGGCATCCTGGGAGACGACGGTGATGCCGAGCAGATCGGCCAGTTCGATGTCGTCGAAGCCGACCAGGGCGATCCGGCGTTCCTGCTCGGCGAGAACGCGCACCGCTGTCACCGTCACCCGGTTGTTGCCCGCGAACAGCGCGGTGACGGGCTCGGGTCCGGAGAGCATCTTCTCGACGGCGGCCCGCACCCGGTCGGGCTCGGTCGACCCGAGGGCGACCCAGGAGTCCTCGACCGTCGTCCCGGCGTCCGCCATGGCCGCGTGGTAGCCGCGCAGTCGTTCCGTGGCGGTGTGGATGCGCGGCTGGTCGCCGATGAAGCCGATCCGGCGGTGGCCGTGCGCGATCAGATGGGCGACGCCCTCGCGGGCGCCCCCGAAGCTGTCGGAGAGGACCATGTCGGCGTCGATACGGCCCGCCGGGCGGTCCACGAAGACGGTGGCGATGCCGGCCTTTATCTCCGGCTCCAGATAGCGGTGGTCGTCGCCGGCCGGAATCACGATGAGCCCGTCCACCCGGCGCGCGCACAGGGCGAGTACGAGCTCCTGCTCGCGCTCCGGGTCCTCGGCGCTCGACCCGTTGATGAGCAGGGCGCCGTGAGCCCGGGCGACCTCCTCCACCGCGCGGCTCAGCGGCCCGTAGAACGGGTCGGCGAGATCCTCCAGGACCAGGCCGATGGAGGCGGTGCGGCCCTTGCGCAGGACACGCGCGCTGTCGTTGCGGCGGAAGCCGAGCGCCTCGATGGCCTCCTGGACCCGGCGTTCGGTGTCGGGCGTGACGCCCGGCTCGCTGTTGACCACACGGGAGACCGTCTTGAGGCCCACTCCGGCGCGGGCCGCCACATCCTTCATGGTCGGCCGGTTGCCGTAACGGTTCTCGGAATGACGGGCGGTCTCGGCCACGGTGCGCTGTCCTGTCGTCGGGTGCGGGCGGTCCGGTCGGCCCACGGAGCGGTGCCGGAGGCTGTGCCGTCGAGCATAGGCCCTGGACAACGTTGTCAGCTGAATGGAGACTAGGCAGACTGTTTCCCGAAGCCGCAGGTCCCCGCCCCCTACTCACGGAGCCACACCGATGCATACCGACCTCGTCGCCGCGCTGGACATCGGCGGCACCAAGATCGCCGCCGCGCTGGTGGACGGCGGCGGGGGGCTCCTCGTACGGGCGCAGCGGCCGACGCCCGCCCGGGAGAGCGCCGAGACGGTGATGGGCGCCGTGACAGAGGTCCTGGCAGAGCTGTCGCAATCGCCGCTGTGGGAGCGGGCGACGGCCGTCGGTATCGGCAGCGCCGGCCCGGTGGACGCCTCGGCCGGTACGGTCAGCCCCGTCAACGTCCCCGGCTGGCGTGACTTCCCGCTGGTGGAACGGGTTGGCAAGGTGGTCGGCGGGCTGCCCGTGGAACTGGTCGGCGACGGCGTCGCGATGACCGCGGCCGAGCACTGGTTGGGTGCCGCCCGCGGCTATGACAACGCGCTGTGCATGGTCGTGTCGACCGGTGTCGGCGGCGGACTCGTCCTCGGCGGAAAGCTGCACCCCGGGCCCACGGGCAACGCCGGGCACATCGGCCACGTCAGCGTGGACCTGGACGGCGATCTGTGCCCGTGCGGTTCGCGCGGCTGCGTCGAGCGCATCGCCAGCGGGCCGAACATCGCCCGCCGGGCCCTGGAGACCGGCTGGCGGCCCGGTCCGGACGGCGACGCCTCGGCCGCCGCCGTGGCCGCCGCCGCGCGCGCCGGGGATCCGGTCGCCATCGCCTCGTTCGAGCGTGCAGCGCAGGCGCTGGCCGCGGGAATCGCCGCCACCGCCACGCTCGTCGAGATCGAGATCGCGGTGATCGGCGGAGGGGTGGCCGGTGCGGGTGACATCCTCTTCGCTCCGCTGCGCCGTGCCCTGCGCAGGTACGCCACGCTCTCCTTCGTCCAGCAGCTCACGGTGGCCCCGGCGGTCATGGGGACCGACGCCGGGCTGGTCGGCGCGGCGGCCGCGGCGGTGCGGGTCGCCTCGGGCGATGCGGTGGCCGTTCAGGCCTGATCGTCCGGCGGGAAGAAAAGCGCCGGAAGGGCCCGGGACCGATGTCCCGGGGCCCTCCCGGCGTCCGAAGGTGCGACGTGGCCCGTAGCCGCGGGCGTGATTCCACGTCGCTGTCCCCCCGGCTGTCCGGCAGATTCGCCCGTCGGCGCTCCCCTTCAGCAGGTGATCCGCAGGTCCGCCCAGTCCGCGTGGTCGGAATCGATACCGTCCCCGCCGTCGGTGACCACCAGACGTACCACCTGCGCACCGCTCACATCCGCGGAGAGTGGCTGCGCGGGCATCGCGTTGGTCAGCACGCCGGTCGATGCCACCTTCGTACCGTCGGCCCAGACCTCGAAGGCGACCGTCCCCTTGGCGCCCTTCTCGTCGTCGGCCCCGACCTGCGCGGTCACGGTGCCGCATGCCCCGCCGGTGTAGAACTCGACGGCGCTGTCGGCGTGCACGCCGAGGCCCTTGGCGAAGACCGTGCCGCCGATGGTGAGAGGATTTCCGTCACCCGCTTCGCTCTCGCCGTTGCTGGTGTCCTTCTCGACCGGACCCCAGCCGTTGGCTTCGGAGAGCCGGGGCAGATCGCCGAGGTAGCCGCCGCCCACAGGTGGCGCGACCACCACATGGGCCTGGAACGGGACCGTGGACGTCACCCGTGTTCCGGCCGGTGAGCGGTAGCGGGCGGTGAGCGTCAGATCGTACGCACCGGTGGCCGTGCCCGCAGGGGCCGTCACCTGCCAGCGGGTGGCGAGGGCCCGGCCGGTCGGCAGCGCCGGCGATCCGGTCGGCGATACGGCCTTCACCCGCCAGCCCGAGGGGCCGGTGAGTGCCGCGGAGACCTTCTTGGCGGGGGTGCGGCCGAGATCGGTGACCGTCGTCGTGAGAGTGGCGGTGCGACCCGCCTCGACCAACGGCCTCCCGTTCAGGCCGACTTCCACGGCGGGCGGATGCGCGGCCCACTTGCGGTCGGCCGCGATGCGCAGCAGTACGGTCCCGTGCGCCGGAACTGTCGCCGAGACGCCGCCCGCCGTGTTGTACGTCGTGTGCTCCCACAGGTCGCGCATCGTGTACGCGGTGGCCTTCGGCAGCCCTGCCGCCTCGGCCGTCGTCGAGATGCGCTGGGCGCTGCCGGTCTCGTTGAAGAGAGCCACGACGCGGCTGCCGTCCTGCATCTCCTTGGCGACGACCCAGCGTCCGCCGGTGGAGGAGAGGACGGTGCCCTGCTTGCCCAGCGGGTCCTGATCGACCGCGATGACCTCGTGGTTGGAGAGGATCTCGAAGGTTTCCGGGCCCGCCTTGCGCAGATCGGAACCGATGAGCAGCGGCGCCGCCATCACGGACCACATGGAGAAGTGGGTGCGGTACTCAGTGTCCGTCATGCCGCCGTTGCCGACCTCCAGCATGTCGGGGTCGTTCCAGTGCCCTGGGCCCGCGGCCGCGGCGAGGGGAAGGTTCTGCTTCATGATCGACAGCATGCTGCCCCAGCTGTCGTTGATGTCGCCGGTGGTGCGCCAGAGATTGCCGATGCCGGCGGCCCACTCCCAGGGCTTGTTCTCGCCCCATTCGCAGATGCTGTAGACAATGGGGCGGCCGGTCGCCGCCAGTGCGTCCCGCATCGTCGTATAGCGCTGTTTCGCGTCGACACCCTGGTTGTTGCAGTTGTCGTACTTGAGGTAGTCGATGCCCCAGTCGGCGAACTGCTGCGCATCGCTGTACTCATGGCCGAGCGCACCCGGAAGCCCCACGCTGTCGCAGGTCTTGGTGCCGGCACTGGTATAGATGCCGATTTTCAGGCCTTTGGAGTGGACATAGTCCGCGACTGCCTTGATGCCGTTCGGGAAGCGCTGCGGATCGGCCTCCAGTTTTCCGTCCGCATTGCGCTGCGGCTTTGCCCAGCAGTCGTCGAGATTGACGTACTGATAGCCGGCGTCCTTGAGGCCCTTCTCGACGAAGATGTCGGCGATTCCCTTGACCATCGACTCGTTGAACTCGGCGCGGCAGTGCGTCGAGTTCCAATTGTTGAACCCCATGGGAGGGGTGAGCGCGAGGCCGTTGTCGGCCCGGGGAGCCGACGCGGGCGCGGGAGCCGGTGCATCCGCGACGGCGGGAACGGTCGCTCCCGTGGCGCAGAGCAGCCCGGCCAGCAGCGCTCCGATGACTCCGCGGGGGCTGGTTCGGGTTGTACGGGTTGGAAGATGACGCATCGATACGTTCCTCCATACTCGTGCGGGATCAGTTAAGGCATGTGCACGCCAAGTCGTGCGATTACGGTAGAGCGTGTTGGAGTCTGTTGGAAGGGGAGCGGCAACGGTTGTTCGGCATCTCGTCAAAACCCTTGACGGCACCATCACTTGGGGGTGAGATCCAATCGCACGTTCGGTTGTGTTGGGTTGCATCCCAGAGGAGTTGGGCATGACGCAGTCTGATTACGACAGGTCAGGTGTGCCGGGCAGCGTCGTAGGACATCGGATGTCCCGGCGAAGTCTGCTGCGTGGCACGGCAGTCGGCGCAGGAGCCGTGACGCTTCCCTCCCTGCTCGCCGCGTGCGGAAGCGGCCCCGGTGGTGACGGCAAGACGATCACCATGGGCTCGAATTCGTCCGACCCCGTACCGAAGAAGGCCTTCGCCGATGCCTTCTCGGCGTACGAGGCACAGTCGGGCGGGCGAAAGGTGGAGGTCAACACCGTCGACCACAACACCTTTCAGGAGAACATCAATCGCTATCTCCAGGGCAAGCCGGACGATGTCTTCATGTGGTTCGCCGGCTACCGGATGCAGTTCTTCGCCGAGAAAGGCCTGCTGTACGACATCAGTGACAACTGGCAGGAGTACAAGGGTTTCTCGGCCGCGCTGAAAGCCCAGTCGTCGGGTTCGGACGGCAAGCAGTACCTCACGCCGTACTACTACTATCCGTGGGCCGTCTTCCACCGCAAGAGCCTGTTCGCCGATCGCGGCTATCAGGCGCCGAAGACGCTCGACGAGTACGTGGCCCTTGCCAAGCAGATGAAGAAGGACAAGCTGGACCCCATCGCCTTCTGCGACAAGGACGGCTGGCCCGCCATGGGCACCTTCGACTACATCAACATGCGGACCAATGGCTATGAGTTCCACAAGAGCCTGATGGCGGGCGAGGCCGCCTGGACCGACAAGCGGGTCAGGGAAGTCTTCGACACCTGGCGCCGGCTGCTCCCGTACTGCCAGCAGGGCGCCAACGGCCGCACCTGGCAGGAGGCCGCCACCAGCCTTCAGAAGAAGGAGGCCGGCATGGCCGTGTTCGGCCTGCCGCACCCCGGCCAGCAGTTCCCCGAAGGGGAACAGAGCGACCTCGACTTCTTCCCCTTCCCCGTCATCAACCCGGAGCACGGGCAGGACGCGGTCGAGGCACCCATCGACGGGTTCCTGCTGGCGAAGAAGTCGAAGAGCCTCAAGAACGACAAGACCCTGGAGAGCGCCAAGGACCTGCTCAAGTGGCTGGCCACCGGGAAGGCCGAGGACATCTACCTGAAGAGCGACCCGAACAACATCGCGGTCAGCGACCAGGCGGACATCTCCGCGTACACGCCGATCCAGAAGAAGGCCGTGGAGCTGGTCTCCGGGGCCAAGCAGATCTCCCAGTTCCTGGACCGCGACACCCGGCCGGACTTCTCCTCCACGGTCATGATCCCGGCGATCCAGAAGTTCATCAGCAACCCGAACGACGTGGACGGCCTGGTCAATGACATCGAACGGCAGAAGAAGACCATCTTCGCCGCCGACTGACCCCGGACGACCCCGATGGAATCCCACTGAACCTGGAGTACCGACCGTGTCGTTCCTCTCGGCGCGGCGCACCGGACGGCGGGTCTCGCGGCGGTTCACCGGCCGCGACCTCGCCGTACTCGGTGTGCTGCTCGGCATACCCGTCCTGCTCGACATCGCCATCGTGTGGGGACCGACCCTCGCCTCCGTCGTGCTCTCCTTCACCAGCTGGGACGGCATCGGTGACATCACATGGGTCGGTACGCGCAACTACGAGAACCTCTTCACCAACTACCCGCAGTTCTGGCCCGCCGCCCGGCACAATCTGCTCTGGCTCGCCTTCCTGGGCATGGTCGCCGCGCCGTTCGGGCTGCTGCTCGCCGTACTCATCGACCGGGGCGCGCGTTTCAGCCGCTTCTACCAGTCGACGCTGTACATGCCCGTCGTGCTGTCCCTCGCCGTGGTCGGTTTCATCGCCCAGCTGGTCTTCTCCCGCGACCAGGGCGCCCTCAACGCGGTCATCGGGGACACGGATTCGCCGACCGACTGGCTCGGCGACCCGGACCTCAACATCTGGATGGTCCTGCTGGCCGCGGCCTGGCGGCACACCGGCTATGTGATGATTCTCTACCTCGCCGGGCTCAAGGCCGTCGACCCCTCGC
The DNA here is from genome assembly GCF_035994185.1 of Streptomyces sp. NBC_01217. Classification (NCBI taxonomy): domain Bacteria; kingdom Bacillati; phylum Actinomycetota; class Actinomycetes; order Kitasatosporales; family Streptomycetaceae; genus Streptomyces; species Streptomyces sp. NBC_01217. Next base: position 1,124,358 of record NZ_CP108538.1, on the reverse strand, counting down.
TGAAGGAGGCCGCGGCGATCGACGGGGCGGGCGAGGCCCAGACCTTCTTCCGCATCGTCTTCCCCACGCTGCGGCCGGTCAATGTCATCGTCGGCGTCATCACCGTCATCGAGTCCTTGCGCGCCTTCGACATCGTGTACGCCGTCAACCACGGCCGCAACGGACTCGAACTCCTCTCGGTGCTCGTCACCGACAACATCATCGGCGAGGCCAGCCGCATCGGCTTCGGCTCCGCCATCGCCGTCGTCCTGCTGGCCGTCTCCCTGGGATTCGTGGTGACGTACCTGGTCCAGGAGCTCCGAGGGGAGAAGAACCGTTGACCGTCCACACCGCCCCCTCCTCCGCGCGTCCCACCGCACCCCCGGCGCCAGCCCCCGCGGCCGCCCGGCGCCGTATCCGCCCCGGCAGGATCGGCGTCCACGCCTTTTTGACGGCGGTCTCCCTCGCCTTCCTCGCCCCGCTGCTGCTCGCGGTGTACGCCTCGCTGCGGCCGTACGACGAGACGTCGGAGCACGGCTACTTCTCGCTGCCCCGCCACCTCTCCCTGGACTACTACCGCCAGGCGTTCTCCGACTCCGGCATGACGAAGTACTTCGTCAACACCATGATCATCGCGGTCCCGGGGGTGCTCATCACCCTCTTCCTCGCCTCCTTCGCGGCCTTCGCACTGGCCCGGCTGAGGCTGCGCGGCGGCCTCGTCCTGCTCATGCTCTTCACCGCAGGGAACCTGCTGCCGCAGCAGGTGATCGTCACGCCCCTGTACGTCGTCTTCAACCGCATCCCGCTGCCCTACTGGATGTCCGACTCGATGACGATGTTCGACTCGTACTGGGCCGTCATCACCGTCCAGATCGGCTTCCAGCTCGGCTTCTGCGTCTTCGTCCTGGCCAACTTCATGCGCACCCTGCCCCAGGAGATCCTGGAGGCCGCCATCGTCGACGGCGCGGGCATCTGGACCCAGTACCGGCGGATCACCCTGCCCCTGTGCCGCCCGGCCCTGGCCGCGCTCGGCACGCTCCAGTTCACCTGGATGTACAACGACTTCCTGTGGGCGCTGGTCTTCATCTCCGACGGCGACAAACTCCCCGTCACCTCGGCACTGAACAATCTCAGGGGCCAGTTCTTCACCGACTACAACCTGCTGGCAGCCGGCTCGGTCATCGTCGCGCTGCCGACACTCGTGGTCTTCCTCCTGCTCCAGCGCCACTTCATCGCGGGCCTCACCCTGGGCTCCAGCAAGGGGTAGCCGACGGCACGGCGGGGCACGGGCAGCCGGCTACTCACAGCCGACCCCGTCCCCGTCCCGGTCGAGATGCCGCCCGTAGCCGGGGTCTCCGGAACGGATGGGTGCGGCGCCCGCGGCACGCACGGCAGTGCAGTTGGCGTAGTACACCGAGCTGTCTCCACCCGATCCGGATCCACCGGACGTGCCGTCCTCGCCCGCCGGCGCGACGGTCACTCTGACGGTTTTGGTCTTCGTGACGGTCGGTACCGGCTCCGGGCTCGCGGTGACCGTCTCGGTGGGTGCGGGTGCCGCAGTGGCGGTCACCGTGGCTGTCGCGGTCACCGTCGCCGAGGGTGCGGCCTGTGCTTTGCCCGCCGTCTGCGCCTCTGCAGGATCGTTTGCTCCGCCGATCCCCACGCCCACGAAGAACAGGGCGATGGCAGCCGGGATCAGGATGCGCTTCCGCGTCCACTTCGGGCGATGCTCAGGGGAAGCGGGAGCGCCGTAAGGGTTGTTGACGGGCGGCTGGGGCGGCTGACCCCACGGCGGCTGGTGGCTCTGAGACATACATCCCCCTGAGTGCGGTTGATGGAGGGATGAACGTATCGGCCCGGAATCGGGTTGGTAGCAGCATGTTCCGTTGGTGATGGATCTGTGACCAAAAAGTGAAGGAAGTGACGGTCGTGCTCGGCGGGAGCCATCCGTGAGCAACCCCATGCCGGCCGTCCGCAGGAAGAAGCCGGACCAGGCCCACCGAGCCGCGGTCAGTGGCCCCGGTCCGTCGCCTGTTGCGGTACGACCACCAGGAACGCGTCCTGGTCCAGGTCCATGACCACCTCCGCCGCCATGCCCTCGCAACGGCGGGCAGCTGCGAATTCCTCTGCGGGCCAGCTGCCTCGCGGTCCTCCCGCGGGAAAGCGTTCAAGTACTGTGCGACGCACGGTGCACCCCCTGGTCGTCGGTCCGGCCTGTCCGCTCAACGACCTTTCGGGTGCCCCCGTTACGGCCGGGCTCGTACAGTGGGACGCCGTCCGCGGACGACCGGCGGCGCCGTTCGGGTAACAGCATCGCCACAACAGGGTTTTCGCGGCAGGGTGTTGCGCAGGGCTTGATCAAGTTCCGTTGAGGTCGGGCTTGTAGGTGATGCCCAGGATGGGGAGGGCTCGTTCGGGTTGGTCGCGGATGGCGCGGGTGGTCTTCGCAATGTTGGTCGCTCCGAGGGCTTTGAGGGCTCCGATCGCGAGGTTGCGGAGGGTGGCCATGACGCGGGGTGCGTTGCCGGCGTGGACAGTGGAGGCGTCTTCGGCGAAGGTGCGGTCGCGGATGTGGTGCTGGGCTTCCACGGTCCAGTGTCCGCGCAGGTGGGAGGCGAGTTCGGCCGGTTTCGCCTGGTGGACGTCGAGGCTGGTGACCGCGTAGACGGTCTCGCGGGTCTCCTTCCTGCCGGTCTCTTTGCGGCGGCGGTGAACGCGGAGGGCGAGCTTCGCGTGGGGGAAGGCGATGCCGCCGAGGTTGTCGGCGATGGCGAGAGTCTTGATCGAGCGGGACTCGCGACGGCCGTGTCCCTTGCTCGAGGCGGTGTGCTGGATGGCCACCGCATGCCAGTCCAGGCCGTCCAGTTGGGCCCAGGCGGTGGGCTGGTTGGGCTTGATCACGGCCACGTAGTGCGCCTTCTTGGTCTCGGCCAGCCAGGCGACGTTGGCCTTCACGGAGTGCAGCGCGTCGAAGGTGACCACGTCTCCCTCCAGGTCGAGCGGTGCAAGGAGGGGCTGGAAGTGCCGTGTCTCGTTGGTCTTGGACCCAACCTCAGCCTGGGCGAGGGTGACCGGGCAGCCGTGAGTGACGGCGGACAGCAGGTGCCGGCGGGGCTGGTCCAGGCGGGCGGAGCTGCGCAGTGCCTTGCCGTCAACGGCGATCACGCGCCGTCCGTCCCGGACTGCTGCCGTCCTGGCGGTGTGGCGGTGAGCCAGCCAGGCACCCACGGCCGCATCGAGTGCGTTGGCGTCGAGGCGCTCGAGGACCCGCCCGATCGCCGACCTTGACGGCGCATGCCGCCAGCGCAGCAGATGACGGCGCACGCCGAGCGAGGCAAGCAGCCCGGCGTCGGCGCGGGAGCCCCACTCGGCAAGTTCGTCGATGGTCCGGGCTCCCGAGACCGCGGCTGCCGCGCAGACCAGCAGGATCGAGGTCAACGAGTACCAGCGGCCCCGCCGGGAGCGCGGATCGGAAACCGCCTCCAGGAAGATGCGCAGGTCAGCCGTGTCGTCCGGATTGAGGGGACCCAGCTTGGCCAACACGGCGGGGATCGGGGAAGATGAGACAGCGGACACGGGAACCTTCTTGATCACTTGGCTTAGACACCTGAATGATCACGGACCCCGTGTCCGCTCTGTCATCCGCCCCAACCCGCGGCCACCCTCACGCCAGTTGGGCGATCCCGGGAACTTGCACAAGCTCTGCGCCTGACCCCGAGCAACAACTGACACTCAGTGCGTTGTGGCAAACCGGATCTCGTTCGAAGCCCGCGGTGCGGGTGATCATTCGGACAGAGATGCCGGTGCGGTCGTGGGCATAGAGAAACGGGCCCCTTGGTAGTGACGTGGTTGTTGAGGCCGGTCACGAGCAAGGAGGCCCGTTGTCGGACGAGTTGACCATCTCTGCTGTGCCTGCGTCCACTGCGGTCACCCTTGGGTGTGACTGCTACGTGCACCGGTTCGGTTCGATCGCTGCGGGGCGGCGGGCAGGCTGCTATCCGAGTGACATGACGGACGCGGAGTGGGCCGAGGTCCGCTCCGTGATGCCGGTGCCGGCCTGGCTCCTGAAGCGGGGCGGGCGTCCGGAGGCGTTTTGCCATCGCGAGATGCTCGACGCGGTGCGCTACCTCGTCGACAACGGTGTGAAGTGGACGGCTCTGCCGGTCGACTTCCCGTACTGGCGGGCGGTCTACGATTTCTTCCGCCGCTGGCGGTCCTACGACTACGTGCGTGAGCTGTACGAACGCCTGCGACGCTCGGCGAGGGAACGCACGGGCCGCAACGCCGAGCCCAGTGGGGGGATCATCGACAGTCAGTCGGTGGACGCCTCCGAAACCGTCGGTGAGGACAGTCGCGGATACGACGGGGGCAAGTCATGTGACGGCCGCAAGCGCCACATCCTGACCGACACAGAGGGCCTGCTCCTGGAGGTCACCGTGACCACAGCGGATGTGCATGACTCCAAGGCCGCCCCGGCGCTGCTGGAGGCATTCATGGAACAGCCGGGCCGACTGCTAATACTGGTGTGGGTCGACAGCGCCTGCCAGGGTCCGGCGCTGGCGAAGGCGTTCGCCCGCCACGGGGTGCGGATCGAGGTCGTGCGCCGGTCCGACGGACAACGCGGATTTGTCGTACTGGCCCGCAGGTGGGTGGTGGAGCGAACGCTGAGCTGGCTCTCCCGCTCACGCCGCCTCAACCGCGACCACGAACGCCGCCCCGATCACCACCAGCAGATGGTGTGGTGGGCCGCCGTGATCAGGCTGTCGAGGCGCCTGGCCGCAGACGCTCCGCGCTGGCCGGAGAAGCGTCCCGAGCGACTGCTCCCGGCGCCGGCGTGAACCGCCCGTCCTCCGCCCGCAGCAGCCAGCCCCGCTTCTCCAGCACATAGGCACGGTGACGGATCTTCTCCACCTCGTTCTTGATCTCCGCCTCCCGGCCCACCGCCCGGGTCAGCTCCACCCCGTTCACCGGCCCCGAAGCGGCCACCACCGCGGCGAACACCTCCCGATACACGCCGCTGAGCACCTCCTCACCGATGCCCGGCCGCCACACCGGCGGCCGCCCACCATGCACCGGGCCTGAACCGTTCGGTCCCCCAGTGGCAGCCACCTCACCACCAGACAGCACAGAAACCGGCGTATTCACCGCGCTCTCCTCGGCCAGCACCGACACCAGCTCCTCACGCCCCACCCGGGCCCGCTCGACCCGCTCCCGCGCGGCATCCACCTCCGCCTGAGCCTGCTCGAGGACCTCCGTCCAGGACTCCAGCTCCTGCCTCGCCCGCGCCTCACGCCGCTCCATCAACCCCAGCACCGACGGCATCACAACCTCCTCGATCAACAACAAGCCGTCCGCTGCCTGCCCCTACCCCTCCACGATCACACCCCGCACACGAAGAAGCCCCTGCTCATCGAACAGGGACTCCCTTTGCCACAACGCACTCAACAACCAGGATCAGCCGTTAAATTGACACACCCGGCGCGTCCACAGGCTTCCGAGCGGGCGTGGAATTCAGCCGTTGAGAACGCGGTAACTCAATGCGGGATACGGGAAGGTGGCCGTGTGAAGGGTTCCGAGGACGAAGTAGAGATCGCCTGTGGTGCCAGGGGCACCGGTGCGGCAGTCGGGATTGAAGTAGACGGCGACGTCGGTGGCAGAGAGGTTAGTTGCGGAGCGGGCGCTCTGCGGCAGAGTCCGGCAGCCGGTGCTGGTGAGATCCACTGGGTACTCCGTGCCGGTCTGGTCGACGCCGGCATAGAAGGACACCCCGGGGTAGGTGACCGCGCCAGCGGGCTGTGCCGCAGCAGTGCAAGCAAGCATCGCGGCGCCGCAGAGGCTGGCCGCGACAGCGGCGCGTTGGATTATCAGGGGATTGGTCATGGCTTCCACCTCGTACTCGTATAGGTCAGAGAGCTGCCACTTTTGCGGCAACAAGGCAGCTCTAGCGGAAGATATTGCCTGTTCAACCAACTCTGCAAGGTCGATTTAGGCCAGCGTGGGCGGCCATATCGGTGCGCAGGATATTCGCCGAGGCCAAGGCATCGACGGCATCGGACTTCTTCCGAGCGTCGGGGGTTCAGTCCGCTCGGGGGAAGAGTTTTTCGACTGCGGTGACAAGGGCGGCGCGGCGGGCGAGGAGCGAGGGGTCCTGTGCCTGCGCTTCGGCGAAGGTGCGCAGTTCGGGCTGGGCGGCCCAGGTAAAGGGCGAGCTGACTGACCAGGGCGAGGACGTCCACCGGGCCCCAGGCAGGGTCGACCTGTCCGGCCTGCTGTTCTTGGCGCAGCTGCTCGAGTTTGCGCGCGGTGGACACCTGTATGGGGTTGTCGTGGGCCGCGGCGGTGTCCGCCACTTCGAGGCGCCCCCAGGCGATCAGGCGATAATGGTCGGGGCGGGCGGTGAAGTGGTCGAAAAGGCGGCCGGCGTAGCCGGGCAGGTCGGCCGGGTCCATGGGGGTAGCTTCGGCCAGTGCGGCGTATCGCGCTCGGTGATGTGGGCGTAGACCCGCTCCTTGCTCGTCCTGGCCTCCGGGCGATGGGGTCCACGCGGGCTCCGGCGATCCCATGGCGGGCGAACTCGTCCTTGGCCGCCGGCCACGATCCGCTGACGGGCGTCGGCGGGCTCGTGTCCGGTTGAGGGGCGCATCGTGGTCGAGCTCGGGCCGGGCGATTCAGTTCCGCGGTCGGCGCCGAATTCGATGGCTTTGACGACGGAGGCGGTGAACTCCGTAGTGGAGGCCGAGCCGCCGAGGTCGCGGGTGGAGGTGTCCGAGGCGATGGTTTGGGTGACACCCGCCACGATGATCTCGGCGGTCCGGGTCAGGGCGCCGGCCTCCGCCACCACGCACGCGACGCCATGCGACTGCTCGCCACTCTCGGCATCATGTGACCAAACCGGACAGACTCGCTGAACGACGCCGCCCTGGGCGGTGGGCTGTGTGCGGGAAGAGGTGAAGCTCCTGGTAGATGGGTTGTCGACTACCGGTAGTTCGTTAATTCCGGCGGTGGCACGGGTTGACGTCGGGTCAGGTTGGTCGTACGTCGGTGGTAGGAGTCGACTCCCTTGCAGGGGGCAGAAGATGACCGCTCGCCGTCCGTGTCCGCGTGCGCTGGGGCCGTTGGAGAAGTACGCGGCCCGGTTCGACGACCTCTTCTTCAGCTTGGCACAGCGGCGGGGTTTTCGTGAGTATCTGACCGGATTGCTGGCGCCGCGGGAGCGAAACAAGACCATCACCTGCCTGGCAGGGGCGGAGCCGGTGGCGGGTGCGGGTATGTCGGGGGTGCAGCGGCTGCAGTTCTTCCTGTCCGAATCCCCCTGGGAGGACGAGCAGGTCAACGACCGGCGGCTTGAGCTGCTGCGCGAGGAGCAGGCGACGGCTCCGGGGACCGCAAGGACGGCACGGCGACCGCGCATGTGGGCAGGCAAGACGGACAACGGCATCGTCAGGGTGACCACGGTGTGGACCGATGGCAGCGGTACTACCCGCTGCACGCGACTCCTTACACCCCTGCCCATCACTTCGCCTGTGGCCGGTCCGATCCGGCGTTCCGCACGAAACCGCAGCTGGCCGCTGCTCTCGCGGGCCGTGGGAAGGAGGCGGGCTTCGGCTGCCGGGCGGTGGTCGCTGCCCTGACCCACCGTCAACAAACCACCGCTGGCCTGGTCCGCAGCAGGCGCGGGCCCGTAGTGGATGACCCTCCGGCGATCTTCTCGTGCAGCGTGTTGGCGTGTGTCTTGGTGCGGTGTGACGCCTCGCCGGAATAGAGCTGGGGCGGCGTCGCAGGCGTCGCTGTGCGTATCGCGCCGGGCTCTCACTCGCCACAACGTTGATCGACGGGCACGCGGTGTGGCCGAGTGGCGCGTGCGTGGGTTCGGCCCGCTCTCGCGTACCTACCGTGACGGCATCTTGAGTAGTTGATCGATGCTCGTCTTGATCTGCTCCGGTGTAGTGCCTCGCCTGGCTGTGAGGTGCCGGATCAGACTCGGCGAGGAGAGGGAGAGCAGGAGGTCGGCCAGGACCGCGGCGTCGGCGTCGGGCCGGATCTGGCGTACCAGCATCGACACGTGCAGGTGCCAGGCCAGGTATGGGCCGGTGGTGTAGCGCGCGAGGGGTGAGACGGTTTCTGCGGCGAGCATGACCGTCTGGTGCTCCGCGACGTGGTCGGTGAGTGCGTGGAAGAACGCGCGCAAACGGTCGCCGGGCGGGGCGCCGGGGCCCAGCGGCGCGGGGCCGCTGAGGAAGGTCTGCTGGAACTGTCGCTCGCGGTGGTCCACAAGGGCGAGGAGCAGCTGGGTCAGATCGCCGAATCGGCGATAGACCGTTCCAACGCCGATTCCGGCCACCTGCGCCACGCTGTTCATCGTGACGGCCTCGGGGCCGTGTTCGGACAGCAGTTGCTCCGCCGCGTCAAGGATGCGCTGGCGATTGCGCGCGGCGTCCGCGCGCTCTGCCGGCGGTTGGCCAGCAGCCACGATTTCGATGCCGTCCCTGTGGCGTTCGTCTCCCATGCCGCCAAGGCTACCGGAATCCTTGCCATCCGGATGGCTATCCGGTTATGCTCGCGAAAGATAAAGCGGATAGCTATCCGAATAGGTGCTTCGTCGCCAGCCAGACCCGCTGGGTCGATGGAGACTCCGCCAACAACAGTTGACCCCGGGCTCGGCCAGCAGCGCCGCCGGACGACCCGGACCCCGCAGCCCACAGGAATTGAAGAAGGAGACGCAGATCATGCGTAACGTCAAGCGTGCCGTGCTGGTGAAGCCGGGTTCGCCCCTGGAGATCTGGGAGCGTCCCACCCCGTCTGCGTCCGGCCGCGAGGTGATCGTGTCCGTCGAGATGGCTGGCGTCTGCGGCACGGACCATCACCTTCAGTCCGGTGACATCGAGCTTCCCAACCCGATGGTTCTCGGCCACGAGGCCATCGGCCGTATCGCGGAGCTCGGCTCGGAGGTCACCACCGACGCCGCCGGCGAGCCGGTCCAGGTGGGGGACCTCGTCTACTGGCAGCCGCTGCGGCCGTGCTACAGCTGCTACGCCTGCACCATCCTGGGTGACGTGTCTCAGTGCCCGAACCTGGTCACGTTCCAGCTGCACCAGCACGCGGACAAGCCGCCGGTGGGGGCTTACACGCAGTACGCCTGGCTGCCGGACCGCACGGCGTTCTTCAAGGTTCCGGCCGATGTTCCGGCGGAGGCGCTCATCGCGTTCGGCTGTGCCATGCCCACGGTGCTGCACGCCCTGGACCGGCTGGGCGGCATCCAGTACGGGCAGAACGTCGTCGTGCAGGGCTCCGGGCCGGTCGGCCTCGCCGCCACGCTCCTGGCGCATCTCGCCGGCGCGGGAAGCATCACGGTCCTCGGCGCGCCGCCCCAGCGGCTCGAGATGGCCAAGCGGCTCGGGGCCACCACCACGATCGACGTGACCAGCACCAACGAGCAGGAGCGGGCCGCCACGGTGAAGGAGATCACGGACGGCCGCGGCGCCGACGTCGTCATCGAGGCGGCCGGCCGGATCCCGGCGTTCACCGAGGGTCTGCCGCTCGTCGCCTCCAACGGCAAGTACGTCATCATCGGGCTGTGGGGTACGCCGGGCACATCGCCGGTCGAGCCGCGCTACCTCAACAACCACAACATCAGTGTCACCGGCTCGAACCTCACCAAGCCGCGGCACATCTACGAGACGGTCCAGGTCGTCCGTAAGCACCACCGGCGGTTCCCGCTGGCCGAGATGGTCACCCACCGCTTCCCCCTCGAGCAGGCGCAGGACGCCCTTGACGCCGTTGGGCGCGGCGAGACGCTCAAGGCCGTCATCGTGCCGTAGCAACCCGCTTCCACGCGTCGCTACGCTGCGGCCCAGTTCCCCAACCCGGGCGCGACACGGGTGTCGCGCCCGGGGCGACGGCGCCGTACACGACGGCGCCCGATGGGGACAGACAACGGCCCGCCTGCCCCCTCGGTAGCTACGAACCCGACGACGAGTCACCTCCGGCCGTCCTTCCGGCGCATGCGTAACTGGAGAGTCGGCATCGAGGCCCGCATCAGCCACCTCAAACGCAGCTTCGGTTTCCGTCACACCCGCCTCCGTCGCCTGACCGGTGCCCAGATCTGGGCCGGGCTCGGGGTCTTCGCCTACAACCTCCAGCGGATGGCCGTCCTCAGCCGGTGAAGTACGGTCCAATGCCCACGGACGCCTTGTCACCGCACTTCAGCGACGGCCCCGCCACCAGCCCGAACCCTTTTTCAGGGGAAAGTAGCTATTAGGGCTTGGTCAGGTCGGTCGTGGTGGTGCGTGTCCTGTGGGCCCGGTGTGGCGTTGAGCGTGTGTGACTCCGGACGAGATTGCTGTGGTGCGTGGTGAGTTGGAGACGTTCGCGGCGGAGGTGTTCGAGCCGTTCGCGCGTAAGGGTCAGCGCCGGTGGGGGCAGGTCTATCTGCGGGGGCTGCTGACCGACGGGCAGCCTTAGCCTTGATCCACCGACGTGGTCTGAAAGTGATCTTCTGACTGATCCTGACCCGGTTTTCGGGTCGGTGATTGTGGGCGGGCAGGTGGCATCCGCTGGATGCTCCTATGGTTGTCAAGCCGCTGGAACGAGGTCGGTTTGAGTGGTTCGTTCCGTGGGTGTGGTGGTCAGGGCGCGGTAGACCTCGCGGGCGACGAATCGCTTGAGGCAGCGCATGATGTCTTTCTTGGACAGGCCTTCCTTGGTGCGGCGTTCGACGTAGGCGCGGGTGCGGTCGTCGAAGCGCATGCGGGTGAGCACGATGGTGTGCAGCGCGTTGTTGGCGGCCCGGTCGCCGCCGCGGTTGAGGCGGTGGCGGTGGGTGCGTCCTGAGGAGGCCGGGATCGGTGCGACCCCGGCGAGGTGCGCGAATGCGCCCTCGGATCGCATGCGTTCGGGGTTGTCCCCGGCGGACACCAGCAGCTGGCCCGCGGTCTCGGGTCCGATGCCGAACAGCTCCAGCAGCGCGGGGGCTGTCTGCTCGACCAGCGGGCCGATCTCCGCGTCCAGCTCGGTGATCTCGGCGTCCATGGCCTGGTGACGGCGGGCGAGCCGCCGCAGTGCCGCCCGGGTAGCCGCCAGCGGGCGGGACAGGTCATTGCCAGGCCGCAGCCGGGCCAGGGTGCGTATCAGCGCGGCACGGTCCAGGCCGGCGACCTGTTCGCGCAGCATCGCGGGCGCCGAGACGAGCAGCCCGCGGATCTGGTTCATGGCCTGGGTGCGGGCCTTGACCGCGCTGCGGCGCGCGATCCGCAGCACCCGCACCGCCTCGACCCCACCGTCCCGGCTCTTGGGGACGCCGGTGGCCCGGCCCGACAGCACGGCCGTCGCAGCGGCATAGGCGTCGATCGGATCGGACTTGCCCTTCATCCGACGGGTCTTGCGGTCTGGGCGGTCTACGTCGATGACGGTGATCCCTGCGGCGGTCAGCACGCGGGCGAGCTCGGCCCCGTAGGCGCCGGTGCCCTCCACCCCCACCGCGACGAGCGTGCCGTGGGAACGTATCCAGTCGAGCAGGTCGCGGTAGCCGCGGATGGTGGCGGGGAACTCCTGGTCGGCCAGGTGCCGTCCGACCGAGTCGATCACCGCGGCGTGGTGGGTCTGGCCGTGCGTGTCGACTCCGCCGGTGATCTGCGGGGTGTTGTGCGTCATGCTGGTCGTGTCCGTCCTTGCGAGTCCGTTCCGGGGGCGGCACGCGCCGGCCGGGCGGGCGGACAAGACAGTGATGGGGCTTTTGAACCAAGCTCCTATAAAGTCACGAATGCCCGTCCGGTCGCGTGTCAGTGGCTTCTCCGAGTGGATCGACGGATCCAGCGCAAGACAGTCCGACGACGTCCGTCTGCCCATGAGTCAGACCCCTCGGAGAAGCCACTGACATCCTCACTGTCTGCCCAGCGTTTCCACGTGTTCGGTTCCGGTTGGGCCCTGGCGGGCGGGGTGGGCAGGGTCGTCAAGCCGGTTCGGGTGGGTCGTGGGCGGTGTCGAAGAGGCTTGTCCAGGCGTGCTGCCAGGGCCAGTTGTGTGGCAGGTGCAGGGTGATGCGTCGTGCGGAGCGGGCGATCCGGGCCGGAATCTGGACCAGGTGGGTGCGGAGGGTGGCGGTGGTCGCCTTGGCATGGAAGGCGGAGGTGAGCGCGCCGGTGGCCCGCAGCAGGTTGTAGGTCATGGCCCACAGGGTGAGCCAGGCGGCGTTGGCGTGAAAGTGTCCCGAGGGCAGGTGGGCCAGAGCTCCGGCTTTGCTGTCGGCGATGACCTGTTCGACCACCGCGTGGTGGAGGTGTTCCCTCTCGGCCTGGAGGGTCTGGGCGGGGTTGTCGGTGAAGAACGGGTGGTAGCGCCAGACGGGGAACAGTTCGCCCTGCTCACCCACGATGGCGGGTTTGGCGAGGTCACGGACCCGGCGGACGATCAGCCGGGCGGTGACCCGCTCGCTTTTCTTGCGGCTCGCGAAGGCGGTGTAGGCGGGTATCTCGGCGACTTCGGCGTCCGAGATGGGCTCTCCGGTCTCGGGGTCGGGCACCGCGGTCGGGTAGGTGATCTGCTGCCATGCCTCGGCGGGAATGGCCAGGACGGCCCGTTTGATGGAGGGGTTCATGCCGGTGGTGATCGAGAAGTGGGCTCCGGCCCGGCGGCAGGCGGCGATCACACCGGCGTTGTAGAACTGCGAGTCGGCCCGCAGGATGCGGGTGCCGGTGCAGCCGGCCTCCCGGGCGGTGGCCAGGGCCTCGCTGACGAACTTCGGGGCGCCGCGGGAGTCGGCTGCCTTGCCGCGACGCATCCGCACTGTGGCGATCACCGGCCGGGAGCCGGGCGTGCAGACCGTGGCGAGGAGGGGGTGGAGGGTGCGGATGCCCTTGAACCGGCCGTACTCGGCGCCCTGTTTGGCACGGCCGTAGACCCGTTTGTGGGTGGAGTCGACATCGATGAACGCCTTCTCGCCCGCGCCGGGTAGAAGCGGGGTGTGTGCGGCCAGCGCGGTCAGGAACCTGCGGTGCACGGCGTGGAGTTGGAGGGCGTGACCGTGGGTGAACGAGCGCAGGAACGTGCCCAGCGTGGACGGGGCACGAATGCCCGCGAACACGGCCGGCATCGCACCATGGCGCAGGACGTGGAGGTCGTCGATACTGTCCGCGCCCGCGGCCATGCCCGCGACGATGCTGGTGACCTTGGCGTCCGCTGCCGCACCCGCGCCGTTGCTCGCGCCGGTCAGCTTCACCTTCTCGGCCACCAGACGCGAAAGACCGCACCGCTCGGCCAGCCACATCACCGGGACGAGCCCGGCATGCGCGATCAGATTCGGTTCATCGAACGCAGCGGAGACCGCCGACGACGTATGGGAAACTTGCATCTCGGAAGTGCCTTGCCGATCGTGCCTGGTGGAGCCTCAAGAACTCCCATCATTGCAGGTCACAAGGCACTTCCTCGTTCTCCTAGCCGCTATCCACAAGGCGCTGGCCGGTGGATCAAGGCTTAGTGCGTTGTGGCAAACCGGATCTCGTTCGAAGCCCGCGGTGCGGGTGATCATTCGGACAGAGATGCCGGTGCGGTCGTGGGCATAGAGAAACGGGCCCCTTGGTAGTGACGTGGTTGTTGAGGCCGGTCACGAGCAAGGAGGCCCGTTGTCGGACGAGTTGACCATCTCTGCTGTGCCCGCGTCCACTGCGGTCACCCTTGGGTGTGACTGCTACGTGCACCGGTTCGGTTCGATCGCTGCGGGGCGGCGGGCAGGCTGCTATCCGAGTGACATGACGGACGCGGAGTGGGCCGAGGTCCGCTCCGTGATGCCGGTGCCGGCCTGGCTCCTGAAGCGGGGCGGGCGCCCGGAGGCGTTTTGCCATCGCGAGATGCTCGACGCGGTGCGCTACCTCGTCGACAACGGTGTGAAGTGGACGGCTCTGCCGGTCGACTTCCCGTACTGGCGGGCGGTCTACGATTTCTTCCGCCGCTGGCGGTCCTACGACTACGTGCGTGAGCTGTACGAACGCCTGCGACGCTCGGCGAGGGAACGCACGGGCCGCAACGCCGAGCCCAGTGGGGGGATCATCGACAGTCAGTCGGTGGACGCCTCCGAAACCGTCGGTGAGGACAGTCGCGGATACGACGGCGGCAAGTCATGTGACGGCCGCAAGCGCCACATCCTGACCGACACAGAGGGCCTGCTCCTGGAGGTCACCGTGACCACAGCGGATGTGCATGACTCCAAGGCCGCCCCGGCGCTGCTGGAGGCATTCATGGAACAGCCGGGCCGACTGCTAGGTCCTGTACGGAGTTCAGATCATGCTCGTCGGGTGATGCTGCGTAGCCACAGCATCGTGCCGCACAGGTGGAGTCCGGCCAGGTAGCTCTCGGGAGTCTTGTCGTAGCGGGTGGCGATCCCGCGCCAGTTGCGCAGCCGGTTGATGCACCGCTCGACCGTGTTGCGGTCCTTGTACAGCTCGGCGTCGTGACTGACGGGGCGGCCTCCGCGCGAGCCCTTTTTTGCGGTTGGCCGTCTGGTCCGCCTTCTCCGGGATCACCGCCCGGATTTGGCGTTTGCGCAGGTAGGCGCGGTTGCGGCGGGAGGAGTACGCCTTGTCGCTCGGCGACCGCGTCCGGGCGGGTGCGGGGCCGGCCCCTCCTGCCACGGACCTTGATCTTGTCCACGACCCGCGCGAACTGCGGGCTGTCACCGGCCTGGCCGGGGGTGAGGACGAACGACAGTGGACGGCAGCGCCGTTCGGCTGACAAGTGCACCTTGCTGGTCAGCCCGCCCCGGGAACGACCGAGCTCAGCAGCCTTCAAACGGGCCCGGCGGCGTCGCCGCAACCGCTGCCGCTCGGCTCGTTCCGGGTCCCCGTCCTGATCGTATTGCGGCTCCCGTCCCTTCTTCCCGCCCCCTTTTCGGACTCTGCGGCCTCCACCAGCGCTTCCAACTGCTCTTCGTCCAGAACCATCCCGGCGGCGTGGTGGTGAGCGCGGGAGGTAGCAGAGTCCACGCTGACCAGCGACAGGTCTGCCTCACCGCGTTCTGCGGCATAACCGATGACCGTCTCCATCAGGTGCTGGAAGACGCCCTCGCGCGTCCAGATACGGAAGCGGTCGTAGACGCTCGACCACGGACCGTACTCGGCAGGCACGTCTCGCCAGGGGCTGCCGGTGCGGAACCGCCACATCGTCGCGTTGAAGTGTTTTCGCAGGTCAGGTATGGGTCCGGATACTCCCAGCGGGAGGTGGGGCTCAATCAGGGACCACTGCTCATCGGTCACATCGCCACGTGCCATACCTGATGGCCTATCAAGCGCACACGGTTCCGCGCTGCGGATTGCCCGAACCGTGATCTGAACTCCGTACAGGACCTAATACTGGTGTGGGTCGACAGCGCCTGCCAGGGTCCGGCGCTGGCGAAGGCGTTCGCCCGCCACGGGGTGCGGATCGAGGTCGTGCGCCGGTCCGACGGACAACGCGGATTCGTCGTACTGGCCCGCAGATGGGTGGTGGAGCGAACGCTGAGCTGGCTCTCCCGCTCACGCCGCCTCAACCGCGACCACGAACGCCGCCCCGACCACCACCAGCAGATGGTGTGGTGGGCCGCCGTGATCAGGCTGTCGAGGCGCCTGGCCGCAGACGCTCCGCGCTGGCCGGAGAAGCGTCCCGAGCGACTGCTCCCGGCGCCGGCGTGAACCGCCCGTCCTCCGCCCGCAGCAGCCAGCCCCGCTTCTCCAGCGCATAGGCACGGTGACGGATCTTCTCCACCTCGTTCTTGATCTCCGCCTCCCGGCCCACCGCCCGGGTCAGCTCCACCCCGTTCACCGGCCCCGAAGCGGCCACCACCGCGGCGAACACCTCCCGATACACGCCGCTGAGCACCTCCTCACCGATGCCCGGCCGCCACACCGGCGGCCGCCCACCATGCACCGGGCCTGAACCGTTCGGTCCCCCAGTGGCAGCCACCTCACCACCAGACAGCACAGAAACCGGCGTATTCACCGCGCTCTCCTCGGCCAGCACCGACACCAGCTCCTCACGCCCCACCCGGGCCCGCTCGACCCGCTCCCGCGCGGCATCCACCTCCGCCTGAGCCTGCTCGAGGACCTCCGTCCAGGACTCCAGCTCCTGCCTCGCCCGCGCCTCACGCCGCTCCATCAACCCCAGCACCGACGGCATCACAACCTCCTCGATCAACAACAAGCCGTCCGCTGCCTGCCCCTACCCCTCCACGATCACACCCCGCACACGAAGAAGCCCCTGCTCATCGAACAGGGACTCCCTTTGCCACAACGCACTTAGGTGACGGTCAAAGTGATTGCCTGGGCGACGCTCTGCTCGTCGCGGAGCCGGGCGCGAGACCGTGCGGCCGGCCATAAGACCAGGCCTCCGGGGTGAAAGGCACTGGCGGGAGCGGACTCGGAGAGGTGGGGGGCGGCTTCGGAGGTCATGACTGCCTGCTCTTGTGGGAGAGCTCCCCGTTCCCACCCGCTCTGTGCTCGACGAACCCCATCAGTGGATGGTGGCCGACGGTGTTCTTCCAGGTCGCCGCGGCGTCCTGCTTGTCGGGGTGCGCGATCACCAGCCCCCGGCCAGGTCCACGATCACCGAGCCGCCCACATCCGGCGCCTGATCCCCGGCCAATCGCCAGACAAGTATCCGGACTCTGGCGCGGGCCGAGCGAAGGGCCGCAGGGGCACGCCTGCCGTCGCCGACGAGCTGGTCGATAAGGCCGGAGACGGTCGGGTCCGAGGCGACCGGCGCGAACAGGCCTAGCTCGGACCGCAGCTGCCGATATCAGCCAGGGCAGTCCCTGCCCAAAGCGGCCGCGAGCTACCTCCAGCCGTACCTTGCCAGACCGCGGTCCGATCGGATTTCTACGACGAAACGCAGTGGCGCCTTTTCCCCTCCGCGCGCAGCAATGGTGATCAGGACCTACGTCTGGGGGAGCAGGTCTTTCTCCCGATGTGAAGGCGCCGGACTTGGCGTCTTATTGCTTGTGCACGCAGTTCCATGGGGTGGAGGCAGCAGCCTCCAGACCATGCGGCGGCCGTGTCGTGTCCCCCTGCATGCCGGCCTCAGTGTCCCCCGGCATGCAGGGCAGGAGCGACTTCGGCTCCTCGCTCCTTCATCCGCCGAAGCTTCCGGGCTCTGGCGTTTCGCACCGAAATGGATCAGACCTTGCCTCACACACCCAATGTCGCCGTCATCTACTACTCCTCCACCGGCAACGTGCACCAGCTGGCGGAGACCATCGCCACCGGTGCGGCCGAGGCGGGGGCCGACGTACGTCTGCTGCGCGTCGCCGAGCTGGCGCCGAAGGAAGTGATCGCGAACGTCCAGCCGTGGGCCGACCACGCCGCGGCGACCGAGCACATCCCGGTGGCCACGCCGGACGACATCACCTGGGCCGACGCCGTCATATTCGGTACGCCCACCCGCTTCGGCAACGTCGCCAGCCAGCTCAAGCAGTTCCTGGACACCCTCGGCGGCCTGTGGGCCCAGGGCCTGCTCGCCGACAAGGTGTACAGCGCCTTCACCTCCACAGCGCAGCTGCGCGGCGGCCAGGAGTCCACCCTCCTGGCGCTCTACAACTCCATCTACCACTTCGGCGGATTCGTGGTGCCCCCGGGCTTCGCCGACCCGGTCAAGTTCGCCGACGGCAACCCCTACGGAACCTCTCACGTGACCGGCCTGAACGGCGAGATCCCCGTCGACAGCACCGCCCGCGCCGCCGGCGCCTTCCAGGGCAGGCGCATCGCCGACGTCACCAGGACCCTCAAGGCCGGCCGCGCGGCCTGACCTGCCGCCGGGGGGGTGCTCAAAACAAGCAGTCTCGGAAACCGTTCAACGAGCCACGGGACCGAACCAGTTCAAAACAAGGAAGTGTTTGACATGTCAGTTCCTCAGACGCACACGGGCCGCGTGGCCGTCGTCACCGGCGCCGGACGCGGCATCGGCCAGGCCATCGCGGTCGACCTCGGCACACGCGGCGCGACCGTCGTCGCGGTCGACCTCACCAGCCCCGACGAAACCGTCGCCCTGCTCGCCGACAAGGGCCTCACGGCGCTCGGCCTCACGGCCGACGTGTCCAGCCCCGAGCAGACCGCGGCCGTGGGCAAGGAGGTCACCGACCGGTTCGGGCGGGCGGACATTATGGTCAACAACGCCGGCATCTTCCCGTTCCGCGACATCGAGGAGCTGGACTACGACACCTGGCGACGCGTCATCGCGGTCAACCTCGACTCGCAGTTCCTCATGGTCAAGGCCGTGCTGGCGACTATGAAGAACGGCGGCTGGGGCCGGATCGTCAACCTGACCTCCAACTCGATCGTCACGAACGTCCCCGGCATATCGCACTACATGGCAAGCAAGATGGGCAACATCGGCTTCAGCCGCGGTCTGGCCAACGACCTCGCCCCGTTCGGCATCACCGTCAACGCCGTCGGCCCGACCCTGACCATCACCCCCGGCTCCCGGGAAGTCCACCCCCAGGAAGCCCGCGACGCCGCCGCACAAGCCCAGGCCATCAAGCGCAACGGACTGCCCGAAGACCTGACCGGCACCATCGCCTTCCTCACCAGCGACGACGCCGCCTTCGTCACCGGCCAAACCATCATGGCCGACGGCGGCTACGCCCGCTGATCACCACTCGACGGGCCGCCGGGGGACTTCAACACCGTTTAGCCCCTCTGGGGCCGACCGAGGCTACGCGAAAGCATCTCACCTCGGGTTGGCCCGGCCCACCGTCGACGCCGCCGACCCGGACCCCCATCACCCAAAGAAGAAGCAGAAGGAGACACAAACATGCGCAACGTCAAGCGCGCCGTGCTGGTCAAGCCCGGCTCCCCCCTGGAGATCTGGGAGCGCCCCACCCCGTCCGCATCCAGCCGTGACGTCATCGTCTCGGTCGAGATGTCCGGCGTCTGCGGCACGGACCACCACCTCCAGTCCGGCGACATCACGCTGCCCAACCCGATGGTCCTCGGGCACGAGGCCATCGGCCGTATCGAGGAGCTCGGCTCCGAGGTCACCACCGACTACGCCGGAGAGCCCGTCGCGGTGGGAGACCTCGTCTACTGGCAGCCGGCGCTGCCGTGCTACCGCTGCTACTACTGCACCGTCCTGGAAGACGTGTCCATGTGCCCCAACCTGGTCACGTACCAGCTGCACCAGCACGGGGACAAGCCGCCGGTGGGGACCTACACGGAGTACGCCTGGCTGCCGGACGGCATGACATTCTTCAAGATCCCGCAGGACGTCCCGGCCGAGGCCCTCATCGCCTTCGGTTGCGCCATGCCCACCGCGCTGCACGCCCTCGACCGGCTGGGCGGCATCCAGTACGGGCAGAACGTCATCGTGCAGGGCTCCGGCCCCGTCGGCCTCGCAGCCACGCTCCTGGCGCACCTCGCCGGCGCGGGGAGCGTCACGGTCCTCGGCGCACCCGCCAACCGGCTTGAGATGGCCGAGAAGCTCGGGGCCACCACCGTCATCGACGTGACGAAGACGACCGAGCAGGAGCGGGCCGCCGCGGTCATGGAGATCACGGACGGCCGCGGCGCGGACGTCATCATCGAGGCCGCCGGCAGGGTCCCCGCGTTCACCGAGGGTCTCCCGCTCGTCGCCACGAACGGTACATACGTCATCCTCGGCCTGTGGTCCGCGCCGGGCACCTCGCCGGTCGAGCCGCGCTACCTCAACAACCGCAACATCAGCGTCATCGGCTCGGCGTACACGACGCCGCGGCACATGTACAACACGATCCAGATCACCCGGATGTGTCACCAGCGGTTCCCGCTCGCCGAGATGGTCACCCACCGCTTCTCCCTCGAGCAGGCGCAGGACGCCATCGACGCCGTCGGACGCGGTGAGCCGCTCAAGGCCGTGATCGTGCCGTAATAACCCGGTTCGTCGCGTCGGTGAGCGGCGGCCCGGTTCCCCGACCCGGGTGCGACTGCTGTCGCACCCGGGCCGACGCCGTCGTGAACGACGGCGTCCGATGGAGACAGCCGGCGCCCCGGGGGACGTTGTTGACGAGAATGGCAAGCTTCGAGGGGCGATGGACACTATGTGGGCGCCGCGCCCCCCTTCGACTTCGCCTTCACGCAGGAGGCATTGTTGGCGCCGGTGTCCGGCCAGGCGCTCGTCGAGAACCTTCTCTTCTCCGTCGACCCCTATATGCGCGAGCTGATGGACGTGGCGGGCCTCGGGCGGCGGGGCTTTCTGGACTCTGAACGCGCCCCTGGAAGGCCGCACGATCGGCCGCGCCCTGACCTCCGCCGACCCGTCCCTCGCCCCCGGCGACCTCGTCCTGTACCGCGAGGGCTGGCGGACCCATGCACCGGTGAAGGCATCGCAGACCCGCCCGCTCCCGCGCTATGACGGCGTTCATCTCACCTCGCACCGCTCCGTCCTGGGCGGAACGAGCCTCACGGCCTACGCCGCGCTTCCCCGCACGCTGCGGCTGAACCAGGCGAGGGCCTCTTCATCCCCGCAGCGGCGGGCGGCGTCGGGACAGCGGCAGGACAGTTCGCGCGGCTACCGCGAGCCGGCCGGATCGTGGGCAGCGCGGGTCAGCACTGAAGGTGAAACGGCTCGTGGGTGCCTGAGTCGGCGCGGTCGCCCAGTACAACTCCCTCACCTCTCCACCATGGCCTTGCGCAACGTCATCGACGTGGTAGGCAAGTCCCTCCGCCTTGAAGTCTCCGCGTCCGCGACTACCATGACGCGCAATCGCTCCTGGACGGCTTCGCGGTCCCGCACATTCGGTCCGGAGCGCTGGTACTGCAGGAGACAGTGGTGGCGGGGTTCGAGAACATGGTGTAGGCGTTCGTGGGGGAACGCTACGGGGAGACAACCCCGGGAAGATGATCGTCCGCGCGGGCGCGTGAGCGACTGCGCCATGGCAAGGAGCTGACTTCAGGGCAGGTGAACCGTCAGCTCGCGCCCCTCGCTGGTCATGGGGAGCGAGGCGTCCGGGATGTCCGGACCGCTGGTGAGAGGTCTGACTGAGCGCACCTACGGGTGCGTGTCCGTGACCGCGATGACTTGGTCGAGGCGGTCCCGGGCGGCCTCCAGTTCGTCGATCTTGGCTTGGATGCGTTCCTGCCCGGTTCTCTCGCCGTCGTGCCGTAGCAGTCGCTGGCGGTGTGCGCCGCGGCTGCCTGATCCGTGTCGTCCGCACGCGTGCCGGTATGGGTGAAGACGGCGTCCGCATGCGTCGGCGCCGCCACGAAGCACGAGCGCCACCATGTATGCCTGGCTTCTTGGCCGCTTGACGGACAAGGGTACGCTATACGGCAGATGGGTTGCGGTACGCATCGTGCGGGCCATTCCGTACGAGGAGTGATCGCAGCGAGGCCAGGCATGCGGGCCGCGAGAGTTCTGGCTTGGTTCAAGCGTCCGACTGTCAGTGACGTCGTGCTTGACGGCAAGGTTGGCCCAGTCCCATCAGTTCACTTACGGACATTTGTCCGTTAAGCGGTCAGAGGAAAGGTGACACTGGATGTCAGAGAGCATCGGGCCCCAGCGACCGGGGCGCACGGGTCCGCTGTCCGGGCTGCTGGTGGCCGACTTCTCCCGAATCCTTGCCGGGCCCTACGCGACGATGCTGCTGGCGGACCTCGGCGCGGATGTCATCAAGGTGGAGGGACCGCGCGGAGACGACACGCGGAGCTGGATGCCTCCAGTTCGCGACGATGTGTCCACGTACTACCTCGGGGTGAACCGCGGGAAGCGATCCGTCGCGCTCGACCTTCGCGACGAAGCCGACGGAGCCATAGCGCGCGAACTGGCCCACCGGGCCGATGTCGTCATCGAGAACTTCCGTCCCGGTGGCCTGGTCAAGTACGGGCTGGACTACGCGTCGGTGCACACCGAGAATCCGTCCGCGGTCTACTGCTCAATCAGCGGCTTCGGTGCCGGGCCCGGACGCAACGTTCCGGGCTACGACCTGATGGTGCAGGCCGTGTCCGGGCTCATGAGCCTCACGGGCGAACCCGACGGGCCGCCGTACCGCGCCGGAATCTCGGTCTTCGACGTCATGGCGGGCAATCACGCCGTGATCGGCATCCTCGCCGCGCTGCGGCACCGCGACGCGACAGGCGAGGGCCAGCACGTGGAGGTCAACCTGCTCTCGTCGGCGCTGACCGGACTGGTTAACCACAGCTCGGCCTACGTGGCCGGCGGTGTGGTTCCGTACCGCATGGGCAACGCGCACCCGAGCGTGTTCCCGTACGAGCCGTTCCCCACCGCTGACAACGACTTGATCGTGACCGCGGCCAACGACGGCCAGTTCCGCAAGCTCTGCGAGGTCCTCGACATTCCCGAGGCCGCCGACGACCCGCGCTTCGCGCGCAACGCCGACCGTACAGCGAACCGTGAGGAGCTGCGGCCGCTGCTGGTGAAGGAGCTGGCGAAGCGGGGCGCGAACGAATGGTTCGAGTTGCTGGTCGAGGCCGGCGTGCCCAGCGGTCCGATCAACACCATAGATGGCGGCTTCGCCATGGCCGAGCGCTTCGAGCTTGATCCGATCGTCGCCGTCGGCGAGGGCGACCGCGCGGTGCCGACGACACGGCACCCGATTACCTACTCGGCCACTCCCGCGATGTACCAGCTGCCGCCCCCGGAACTCGACGAGCATGGTGCCGAGGTGCGCGCATGGCTGACCAAGGACCTGGGGGTCACCCGTGACTGACTCCTCTGCGCCGCGCGTCTACCCCACCGCGCTAGGTGCCTCGGACCTCAAGAGCATCACCCTGCTCGGCCACGACCTGGCCGAGGACATCATGGGTTCGGTCGGCTTCGGTGAACTGGCCTTCTGGCTGGCCACGCAGCGGAGGCCCAGCCGGGGCGAGACCCGGGTCTTCGAAGCCGTGCTGGCGGCCCTTGCCGACCACGGCTTCACGCCCACGGCCATCGTGACGCGGCTGACTTACCTGTCGGCGCCGGACTCTGTCCAGGGCGCCCTGGCCGCGGGCCTGCTGGGTGGCGGTTCCCGCTTCCTCGGCGTCACCGAGGACACCGGGAAGTTCCTGCACGAGACGATCACCGCCCAGGAGGCACTGCCCGGCGACGACGCAGGCTGGGACGAACTGGCACTGCGCCTGGTGCGCGAGCAGCGCGCGGCCGGCCGCTTCGTTCCGGGCCTTGGCCATCACGTCCACAAGGAAGGTGATCCGCGTGCGCCCCGGCTGATGGGGATTGCCGCCGAAGAGGGTCTCTTCGGCCCGCATCTGTCGCTGTTCGCGGCCATCGGCCGCGTGCACCCTCAGGTGCTGGGCAAGACCCTGCCGCTCAACGGCGCCGGCGTGTGCGGTGCCGCACTCGCCGACCTCCGGCTGCCGCTGCCGCTGCTGCGTGGTTTCGCGTTGCTCGCGCGCACCGCCGGACTCATCGGCCAGCTCGCAGAGGAGATGTGCAATCCGGTCGCGAACGACATCTTCCTCTCCGTCGACCTGAACAACCGGTCCATCGCGCCCCAGCCAGACACCAATGGAGGATCCCATGGCTGAGCTGGTCGCGGTGATCGCGTCCACCCACCATCCGTTCTACTACCGGGCCAGCACGGCCACCGGAGAGGACCGACCACCCTTCGCCGACGAATGGGTGCGCGCGATCACCGCTTTCCGCGAGACGCTCACCCGAGCGCGCCCGGACGTGCTGGTCATGGTGGGCTCGGACCACTTCCATCAGTTGTGGCTGGACAACATGCCCCAGTTCCTGGTGGGCAAGGCCCCGCGCTACGACGCGAACTTCTACAACGAAGAACGCGAGTTCGGCCTCCCGAAGATGATTCTCAAGGGTCACGAGGACCTCTCTGCACATGTGCTGCGCGGGGGTCTCGACGCCGGATTCGACTTGGCTTTCTCCAATGAGCTCCGTGTCGACCACTCGATCACGTGCCCGATCATCACCCTCCGGCCGGAGGCGGACCTGCCGATCGTGCCGATCTACACCAACATCTTCGCGCCGCCGCTTCCGCAGCCCAGGCGGTTCGTTCAGCTTGGCCGTGCCATTCGCCAGTTGATCGAGTCCTGGCCGGAGGACAAGCGCGTCGCGGTGATCGGTACCGGGCACCTCTCCCTGGAACTCGGAGGGCCACGTCAGTTCGGTGAGCACGGACCGGACCCGGAGTTCGACCGCAAGGCCGTCGACTGGATCGCGGGCGGCGACATCGAGAAGTGCTTGGGCGAGGTCACCCTCGAGAGCCTCCATCTGCCGGGCAACGCCACGCACGGGTTCATGGACTTCATGTTGATGATGGGCGTCGCCGGCGAGGGTGCACGGGCCGACTACGTCGATACCCTGGATCTGTACCACACCATGGAGGCCTACTTCACCTGGTACCCCGAGGGTGGCGCGTGATGAGCAAGTACCTGATGAACAAGTTCCTCTACAGCGTTGACCGCGACCCCGCGCTCGTCGAGCGCTACAAGGACGACCCGCGGGGCACCGTCGAGTGGTGGGAGGCGGAGGCAGCGGGCCGCATCCTCAACTGCATAGACGACGAATCCACCACCTGGCTGCGGTTCGAGGACGATGAGCGCGCGGCACTTGCCGCACACGACTATCCGAAGCTCTTCGAGCTCGGAGCTCACCCGTTTCTGACGCTGACGCTCTTCATCGCCTTGTTCGAGAACGACTACACTGAATCCCTGGGATTTCAGCAGGAGTACGCCCAGCGCTTGTCCCACTTCACCATGCCGTACCCCGACATAGCGACGTAGCACTTGGATCTCGCATTGGGTCGACGAGGTGAGCCGAGAGGAGCTGGCGGCGCTGATCGAGCGGCTGTCACTGAGGCAGGCCGCCGCGGCCGAGCGGCGCAAGCATCGACAGCGCGGCGGCGACCGGCGGCCCGGAGCCCGCGGCGGCATTTTTCAGGAGAAGATCACCGATGCCGAACGCGTCCTGGCGGTCATTCTCGGCCTGCGTAAAGTCTGCAGCTGGGAGGTCGTGGCCGAGCTGTTCCAAGTGAGCCGCCGAACTATCGGCATTGCCAGGACCTGGGTCCGCCCACTGCTGGAGGAGACCGGCCACGCCATCACTCGATCCGCAACGCGATACTCCAGCGCCGACACGCTCCTGAACGCCAGCACACCGCACGGCGACACCCAGGGGCATTGCATGTTGGGGATCGGTCCGGTTCGCCGGTCTCGTGCATGACGTGACGTCATGTCCCGGCCTGGGCAGGGATGTACCCCAGGAAGCAGAACAGGCACGGCGCCGGTGATCATGTGGTTGTCGAAGACCCATGAGAACCGGGCGAGACCGTGCCTGCCCGAACATCATCACCCATGCCCTCCGGGCTGGGACAACTGGCCCTCCCGAACCTTCACGGCACCCCGCAGGACGCCGCTGACCTGCGTCGGTTCCTGATCTGGGTGCCTGATCCACGCGGCCATCGAGGACGGCGGTATCCGATGCTGCCCTTGTTGTGTGCGGCCGCCGCGGCCGTGCTGGCCGGCGCCCGCTCCCTCATCGCGATCGGCGAATGGACCACTGACGCCCCGCCGTCCGTCCTGGCCGATCTCGGCTTCCCGCCCGATGCGCTCACCGGCATCCGAGCCGTACCGCATCCGGCCACCATCCGTCGTCTGCTCCAACGCCTCGACGGCGACGCGCTCGACGCGGCGATCGGCGCGTACCTCCGGGCCAGAACAACACCACCGCAACCGTCCGAACCGCCTTCGAAGCCCGCGCTGCGGGCGATCGCGGTCGACGGCAAGACCGTCCGCGGCTCCCGCACCCGCACCACGACCGCGATCCAACTGCTGGCCGCGATGGATCACCACGGCGTGGTCCTGGCCCAGCGGCAGATCGCCTCCAAGAGCAACGAGATCCCCGCCTTCCAGCCCCTGCTGGACACCATCGACCTCACCGACACCTTGCTGACAGGCGACGCCCTGCACACCCAGCACGCCCACGGCGCCTACCTCCGCAAGCGGGGCGCCCACTTCCTGGCCATTGTGAAGAAGAACCACTCTGGGTTGTACGCGCAGGTCAGGAAGCTGCCCTGGGCCGACATCCCGCTCGACCACTCCACCCGCGACCGGGCCCACCACCGCGACGAGATCCGTCGGCTCAAGGTCGCCGCGTTCCGTCACCTCGACTATCCCGGCGCCCGCCAGGCCATCCAGATTGTACGGTGGCGCCGCGAGTTGAGCACGGGGAAACTCACGATCGAGCGCGTCTACCTGATCACCAGCCTGACCGTCTTCGACGCAACCTGCACCGAGCTCGCCACCTGGATCAGAGGCCACCGGGGCATCGAGAACCTCCTGCACCACGTCCGAGACCACACGGTCCGCGAGGACGACTCCAAGGTCCGCACCGGCACCCTGCCCCGCACCATGGCCTCCCTGCGCAACCTCGCCATCAGCGTCTTCCGCCAGGACGGCCAGACCAACATCGCCGCCGCCCTCCGCCACACCAGCCGCGACCACCGCCGAACCCTGTCGGCCCTCGGCCTCACGTGATCAACCCGGACAGATCGCGATCACGCAATGCCCCTGCGGCGACACCCCACGTGTCACAGAAGCAACACCTTGATTCTTTACAGCTTCTGTGCACCCAGCACCGCTGGTGGCGGGTATTGGGGAACACCTCGTTCAACGCGTTCCAGAAACCGAGCGCGCATGCCCCAGCGGGCGCAGTACCGCAGCAGGCCCGCCCATGCCTCGGAGGTGACGATCGGCTGTTATCACAGGTCAGAATGGCTTTGCGAGCGCACGCGGTTACCACGCCGCTTCGCGATAGCCGTCGGCCATCGCGATCAGTTCCTTGGTGCCGTCCGCTCGCACGCCAACCATGACCAGGACGGCAGCCTTCGCCTCCTCCAGGCGAATGCGCAGGTGAACGCCATCAGCCCAGACGTAGACGTAATCCGTGGCGGACAGATCACGGTCCATGAACGCCTTGTGGTCGGCCTGCCACTGCGTGGTCAGCCGCGTGATCGTCGCGGTGAAAGGCCGGCGGAGGAGCCGAGGAACTGCTCCAGCGCGGGCATGAAGTCACCGGACGACAGGCCGTGCAGGTAGAGCAGCGGCAGGACCTCGCTGATCTTCGGGGATTTACGCGCCCAGGGCGGCAGGATCGCCGAGGAGAACCGCTTGCGCTCGCCGGTGGCCTCGTCAACGCGCTTGTCGTTGATCCGCGGGGCCTTCACTTCGATCGCCCCGGCTGCGGTCGTCACCTTCCGCGGCTGATGGAAGCCGTTGCGCACGACCAGACGGTGGCCGAAATCGTCCCGCTGGTCGGCCAACTCGGATGAAGGCGGTGACTTCGGCTTCCAGCGTGGCGGCCAGCATGCGCCCCGCGCCCTCGCGGACGATCTCGTCAAGGAAGGAGCCGTGTGGCGTCGTTCCGTCTTCGTTGACTACCGTGAACACGGGCGTGCCTTCCCAACCGGTGCTACGAACACCGGTCTACTCGATGACTATTCCCCAATCACTCACCGGCAGAGCTCTCGTCACGGGCCGTGCCGCTCTTGACAGAGACGTCGAACGGCCAGGGGAAACAGAGGTATCGGCCCGGGGGTTGCGTCACCCCGCGAAACCGCCGGGGGCAGTGCCGCTCTTTGAGGAGGCCTCACGGGCCAGGGAGAAACTCAAGGCATCCGTCATGGCGTAGAGCGGCCAAAACCCTTGCGAGGTCGAACCGCCTACACCCCGGATTAGGGGGATCACACCGGTCCTTCACCGGCCCACCGGGGCCGACCAGGCAGCGGGAACGACGTGATTGTCGACCGACAATGCACTCCGCTTGCCGTGTCGCTGACCGGTGGAAAAGCACGACGTCACTCAGCTGATGCCTCTGCTGAATGCCATACCGCCCATCCGGGGACTGCGCGGACGTCCGAGTCACCGGCCTCGGCCGATGCTGCGCGCGTGCCGGCATCTGGGAGACGGCCTCACCGCGACTGCCCCCAGATGTACGACTTCACCCCAGCGCGCGAGCGCACAAGCGGGCCGCCCACGGCAAGCTGCCTGATGACGGCCCTTTGCAACACGATTCGCAGAACAGTGGGGACCGGGGCAGGTGCCGTCGCGGCTCGGGCGATCAGCGGAAGTCGTTGTTGCTGCTGTAGTCGCCGCTCAGCCAACGCTTCAGATCGGCCTTGGCGCTCTGAAGTCGAGTCGCATCGATGTCGTCGACATTGTCCGCATCGACCGTGAACTCAAGCAGAAGGCCATTGGGGTCGCGGGTGTAGAGCGAACGGCAGTACCCGTGCTCGAGTACGTAGGTCTCTTCGGGGTCCCACTTCGCGCCCGCGAGCCGGTCCTTGATCTGCTGCTGGACTTCGGCGGTCACCTTCAGCGCGATGTGGCTGAACGGTGACTTGGGCATCTTGGGGCCGAAGAGCTTCTGATCCTCCGGGTCGGCGAACTGGAAAAAGGCCAGGGCGCTGCCGTCACCGAGACCGTAGAACGTGTGGCAGTAAGTCCGTTCCTTACCGAAGAGCTCGTCGACCTCGGTCCAGGTGGCTATGAGGGGCAAACCGATCAGGTCCTCGTAGAAGGCGCGCGTGGCTTCCTGGTTCTCGGTGACGAACGCGTTGTGATGCAGCCGCGAGGGAAGCGCACTCTGGTCAATGCCGGTGTCGATCCCGGGCAGAGTCTGCGTCATTGCATGCTCCTCTTTGGTGAGTGAATCGTCGGGTCGCCCAATGCACGGCCGGACATCAGTCCGCCTAGCGGACCTACTGCACACCCTCACTCTGGATTGAGGAGCTGTCAAGAGCGCGTAACCGCGTGGTTCTCTCCCCCCCTTGCTGGGGTCCTTGCTGAGCCCTATCGAAGGGGACGAGCGCCGCGAAGCAGCGCCGACGCTGTGAGCAAGCCATCCATGGAGAGGTCAACCCCAGGGGAGGCTGATCATCGGTTTTCGCCGTGGGCGCACCGGGTGACGCTGGCGGCCTGCTCACATGGAGTCCATCTAGCGGCCGTGCGTACGGACGCCAGATCGGCGGGCGTGACACCTCTCTCCATCCGTGGCTCGCGGCGTGGCATCGACAGGCCTTGAGCGCGACGAAGACCTCCGTGCGGTGGAGCTGTCCAGGAATACACCGCACAGAGGTCTTCGTGCCCCACAGTAATGCCCTGTCCGCTGTTCACGGCAGGCGGCTGCCGGTCGAGCGCCCCGCTGCCGGCCGTCGTATGGCGCTTGCCAGTGCCCAAAGGGGCGAATTGGGCACCACACGCAGGCCGGTACCCCCGCGGACTACTAGAGGGCGCAGTCCGGGCTTTACCGGCTCCCCAGTCGAACCGCAACGCACTCCGGCCGAGATGGAGGAACAGGACTGCCGGCTACGGGAAGAGTGCAAGAGGGGCCCGACCTGTATCAGGTGGATTCGGGTTCTACCTTTTCACCATTACCGGGTCCTGACCGGACGCCACGGTCTGAACCATCTGAGGCGCACTGGCTGGCTATTGGTCAGGTCATTCGCCATTACAAAGGCAGTTGGCCAGACGAGCCGCTGCGCTCATTTCGAGATAATCGTCGGTCTCCTCGGCGGAGAACACCAGAGCCAACCTCCTGCGTCGGGCAGGGACCCGGGCAAGTGCGGCAGCACGCCGAGAATCTCCCCCGACCGCCAACTGCCGCGAACCAAAAGCAAGCGCGGATGCTTCAACGGTCCGAATGGCTGATGATCGGCGCCTCGTTGTTCTGGACGGCGTACGCGTCCTCTGCTCAACCACACGGAGCACCGCAACATTTCAGCGCTTTATCCGCGTGAGGACGCCTTTGGTTGCCCATATTCTTGCCGTACGGGTCGGCGACGACCGCTGGCTTCGCGCGGCAATGGCGGCGATTTCGAGGTAGTCGGCCCGTCCGTTGCCGCCGCGCTGACAATCAGCGAGAATCTCGTCCAACGGCAGGTACTCCAACAAACAGGGCTCGCCGACGGATGAGCTGAGATGTCAGATACTCGTCCCGCCGCCGAGGAGCCCTTACAGCCCGTCGGGGGAGGGGATGACCGGAACGAGAAGGTATGAATCGTAGGCCCCTCCACCGTGCACAATGTGCCGGCCGGTATTGCGCCGATCATCATGGCGATTGGTGTGGGTTCCTGTCTCGTACTTGCGCAGGTCGCTGCCCTGGACGATCAGACGCAGGGTCTCGCCTGGCTGCCAGCGCGTCGAGGAGGGCCAGATCTCGATCTCCAGCGGCTCCGGCCGGCCTGGCGCCATCGGTACTTCCTTGTCATGCGGATGCACGGGCTGAAATGGCATCGACCGGGCGGGATCCAGGGCCCGGTGGGAGGCTCGAAGCCAACCAAGCGCTACGACGCCGTCGTTGAGCGCAGAGAAGAAGGGGAACGGAACTCCGTTGCCGTTGGCGTCAAGCTTTTCGAGGCCGATGAATACGTCGGCGTCGCTCCCCTCGTCGATCTCCAGCCACAGCCGGAGCTTGGCATATCCGGTGAGTTCGGTCTCCTCGGTGAAGGTGTGGTCGAACACCAGGCGGCCGTCGTCGTCCGTAGCCTCGTAGCTCTTGCTCGAAGCGGTCTCGAGTGGCTTGTCGGAGAGGCTGCCCGCGGTGGTGTCCAGGTACAGCTCGGTGTACCTGGTGCGGGAGAGTGGCCACTCCTGCTCTGCGCGGAAGGTGCCTTCGTACGCGCGGTCGCGGACCTCCAGCCGTACCTGGGGCCACTCGTCGACCTCGTTGTGGCCCACGCCGTCCTTCAAGAACCGGTCGAAGAAGGCCAGCTGCCGGGCGAAGCTGCTCTCCTCGTAGAAGTACTGCCACTTTTTGCGCCCGTGAACCTCGAGCCACTTGTGGTCGGAGCTGATTCGGCGGAAGCCTTCCAGGGTGCCCCGGCTATGCAGACCATGGTCGCTCCAGCTCGCCACAACATACGCGGGAACCTCGATGGCGCTCAGGTCGCGCGCGCCCTTTGAGCGCCAGTAGTCGTCGAGCAGTGGGTGGCGCTTCATCATTTCGGGCCAGTCCTCGACCCGGTGATCCGAGAAGCTCGTGACCAGTTGCCAAGCGGGCAGGAAGTTTGTGTCGGGGATGCCGCCGTGGAAGGCGAATTCACGGTAGAAGTCGGTCACCCCTTCCCACGGGTTGATCGCGGCGAGACGCGGAGGTTTCATCGCCGCGATGTACCACTGGGACCAGGCGAGGTAGGAAACTCCGGCCAGTCCCACCTTGCCGTTACTCCAAGGTCGGGTGCCGGCCCATTCGATCACGTCACAGGCGTCGAGCGCCTCCTGATGTGACGCGACTACCAGGTCCCCGCCTGAGTGCCACGAGCCCCGAATATCCGGAAACACCACTGCGTATCCCTTAGGGCACCACCACGTGGGGTCGGTGCCTTCGAAGGCAGTCCACCGAGATATTCTGCTGCCGTCGACCCCGGCATCCGTATAGAGATCCCACTGGATGGGGGAGTGCTTGCCATATGGGGCCCATCCGATGAGGGTCGGAAGATTGTCTTGCCCAACGGGACGGAAGACATTGGCATAGATCACGACACCATCGCGAAGAGTGATCGCCACATCCTTCTCGATGAGCATGCCGTTTTCTTCAAGCGTCTCAGGTGCGAAGCCGGGGTATCCGCCTTCTTCGGGTCGACTACCAGCGCGGTATACCAGGTCATCGGTCATGGCGGCTCCTAGAAGGGCAAAGGGAATTCGTGGCCAGCCCACGCTGACCGCTGTGCGGACAAACATCCGCTATGCGTCAGACATTGAGCCCGGCGGGTGCCGGGTGTCAAGTAGTCGGATCGGTGTTTGTCGGGGCGGCAGTCGTTTCGCCAGGCGAACGAACGTGTGGGACCTAGTGACAGCATCCGATAAGTGGAAATATGGACCGATATGCGAGAATGCCGACGGTCGGGGTAGGAGGCGGTATCTGTCGGCTTGCGGTCACGGGCAGGTATTCGCCGACGGCAGGGCGTCGCGGTTCTCGGGTGCGACTGTGTTATGACGTATACATGCCATATCGATGGCGCATGATTCTCGGTGATGCCCAGGTCATGGCGTCTGGAGGTGCACCCTGGCCATGCCCGTGTACGCGATGCGTTCGATCACGCCTTCAGGGCGACCGTGGGCATGACTGCCGGCCACCGCGAATGCCAGCCACCGAACCAACCCGTCGCGGACAAGCGGGCCTCGCCAGTCAGCACGCGCGAACGGCACATCCTTCACCGCGCGTTTGGCGAGCGGCTACAGCACACAGAGCGTCCCGGGGGAAACGTTCAAGCCTTGCACACATGAACCACCCGGGGTTCGATAGAGATCTCAGTTGGGGGCTTGATCTGGGGTTTCGTGGTTGCGGTAGTAGTTGGCATTCGGAGGGCGGGATGTGCTCTATCTCACCGTGGAGCCGGCGGTGGTTGTACTTGTACCCGTCGATCCATTAACCTCGATCTTTCGTGACGGTCCGCCGACAAAGTCGGTGGACCGTTTCGCGTCCTGTGCCTGATGGCCGACAGGCCGAGGGCCCGGCTGTCGCGTCGGGTGGGCGCCGGGCTTTACGGCTCCGGTCGGGGGAGGGTGCTGCTCGCAGGGACGGAAACGTGCTGGTCAGCCTGGGTTGGGGAGAGCTTCGAGCCGTGCCAGGGCGTTGGTGATCACGTCGGTCCAGGGCCAGTGGCGTGCGAATCTCAGGTGCCGGCGGCGGGAGGTCGTGACGATCTGGGCGGCGGCGGAGAAGAGGCGGAGCCGGAGGCGACGGGGCTCCCACCTGCGGGTTTCGCTGGTCAGAGCGAGCATGGGCATCCAGGCCAGCAGGTCGAGGGCGATCTGGACGATCTCAAGCCAGATCTGGTTCTGTGCCGTCTTGTGCAGGGGCAGGTTGCGCAGGCCGGTCGTGCGGGCGGCCCTGATGCGGTCCTCGGCACGTGCCCGCTGGCGGTGCCGCAGTTCGAGTGCGGCGATCGGGATGCCGGTCGTGTTGGTGGCGAACGCGGTGAGCCGCAGGCCGTCGGCGTCGGTGAACCGCAACTGCGCACCGGGGTGGGGCCGTTCCTTGCGGACGATCAGCCGCATCCCTTCCGGCCAGCCCTGGAGGACATCGCCGGCAAGTTCGGCGACCCAGGCGCCGCCGCGGATCTCACCATCCGGCTCGACGGCCACCGTCCACGAGGCGGGCGGGACCTTGAGGACGGCCTGGTGGATGGCGTCGGTGATGGTCATGCCGACCGAGTGCGACAGCCACCGGCCCCGCTTCGAGAGCCAGGCGACGAACTCGTGGGTTCCGCCTGCGGAGTCGGTGCGAATCAAGGTCTGGCGTCCGCGCCGGTACTTCTTCGGCAGTTGGGCCAGGGAGAGTTGGGCGGTGGTGACGTGGTCGGCGGCAGTGTTGCTGCCCGCGTTGCCCGGTCTGAGCAGGCCGGCCACCGGCTCCCCGCTCCCGCCGCTTCTGTGGTCGACGAAGGCCATCAGAGGATGGTGTCCGAAGGTCTTTTTCCAGGTCGCGGTGGCGTCCTGCTTCTAGGAGTGGGCCAGTACGAGTACTCCGTCCAGGTCCACGATCACCTGTCCTGAGACGTCCGGGGCCGCGTTCTTGGCCATGTTCCAGACACGCTCGCGGACTTCGGCCCGCGCTGCCCGTATTGCGTGGAGGGCCTTCGGTCCGGCCGTGGCGAGGGTGTCGATGAGGCGGGAGACCGTCGGGTCGGAGGCCACCGGCCCGAACACGGCCGGCTCGGCCCGAAGCATCCCGACGTCAGCCAAACAGTCCCCGCCCAGCGCGACAGCCAGGGCCACATCCAGCAGGATCTTGCCCGGATCGTGCACCGCCCGCGGACGTCGCCACGGTGTCAGCACCGTCGATATCGCCCGGTCCAGCCCGACCTTGCGGACCGTCTCGACCAGCAGCACGGCCCCGGCCTGAGACACCACCGCCTGGCCACCACCCTCGACACGGACGCGGGGATAGGACCCGATACGCTTCTTCACCTGGGAAGTGCCTCCGACGGTGGCAGGAACAAGGACCTCGACAATCCTCATTCTTGCTGGTCAGAGGCACTTTTCGCTTACCTGACCACCCGTCGGACAGCCCGCTTCATGAAAGCGCGAGGTTAGGCGGTAGCCAGCTCGACGTGCGAGAGCGTCTTCCGCGGCCTGTGCGGATTTTTTGTACAGGCCCATCGTCGAACTCCATGGGGCGATTGCTCTGCCTCACAGAACCAAGGCGATCGCCTTGGCAGCGTCGGTGCCGCGCAGTCGAACGCGCTGTCCCCGTGCGCTCGGCAGCCTTCTCCCGCCGCGCACTCCCGCGCGCGAACGGACATCCGTCCGCCCGTTTGATCGCATTGTGTCAGTTGCCTAGGCACGGACAGGCTGCAGAAGGCGCATACCGAGAGGGTGGCTGCAGTGTCCGGTTAGCGGTCAGAGGGTCTTCATGGGTGACCCGGGCAGTACCACAGCGCCAGCCCACTGCGTAGAGTCGGTGCCCTAGGCGTCCGCATCGCGGACAACAGAGGGGCTCGACAGCCGAGCCCTTGCGATCATGAGGAGCGCCCATGCCCCGCGAAGGAACCGGACCCGATTTCATCGAGGCGCTCGCCCGAGGTTTGGAAGTGATCACGGCGTTCCAACCCCGCCAGCCCCTCATGTCACTGACAGATGTGGCCAACGCGACAGGCTTGGCCAGGCCGACAGCGCGGCGGATTCTCCTCACCCTGACCGAGCTGGGTTACGTGCGCCAGCAAGCCGGCGGGTTCATGCTCACTCCCCGTGTGCTGGAACTGGGGACCGCCTACACCACGTCGATGGGGCTCTGGGAGGTGGCGCGGCCGCATATGGAGTGGCTGGTGGAGCGAACCAACGAGTCCTGCTCGATTGCGCAGCTCGACGGTTCGGACATTGTCTACGTCGCACGTGTGTCCGTACCCAAGATCGTCACCCTCTCCGTTCAGGTCGGCACCAAGTTCCCCGCGCTGCAGACTTCGCTCGGCAAGGTGCTGCTGGCTGCCTTGCCGCAGGATGAGGCGGACCGCGTCCTTTCCGAGCCGAGCCGGTCGGGCCTGGTTCCCGTCTGGCAGCCCGAACCCAATGAATGGAAGGCGGAGCTGCGGGAGGTTCGCGCCCGCGGCTGGGCGCTCACTGACGAGCAGTTGGCGAGGGGTATCCGATCAGTGGCCGCGCCGCTGCGCGACGGATCAGGCCGTGTCATCGCCAGCGTCAACATCAATGCGCACGCCGCCGAGACCTCGGTGGAGGTGCTGCTCAACGATTACCTGCCTCTCCTTCTGCAAGTCGCAGGCGAGATCAGTGTTGACTTCGCCAGGCTGGACGCTCTGCCACGGGCGGTGCGGCGGACCGCAGTGGGCGCCCAGCCTTAGAGGTCGCGCGGATAGGCGTGCGGTCATGGTCGGCGGTTCGGGCGTTCGTCCCAGCGGTGGGTCGTCCATGCTCGTCGGATCAGGCTGCGCACGGTGATGATGGTGTCGGCGAGGTCGAAGAAGGCGTCGATGACGGTGGCGCGCCGCTCGTAGCAGCGGGCGAGCCGGTGGAAGGCGTTCTGCCAGGCGTGGGTGCGTTCAACGTGCCACCTCTGACTGGCCTGGATGGGCGCCTTTTCGCCTTTGTGGGAGATGCGGCCGTGGAGGCCGCGTTCGTTGAGCAGCGCGCGGGTCTTGTCCGAGTCGTAGCCGGCGTCCAGGTGCACGGTGATGCCGTCGGGTAACGGTCCCAGGTCGTCCAGGCGGTCGAGGGTCGGGGCGAGTAGGGGTGAGTCGTGGCGGTTGGCGCCGGCCAGGACACGGCCCAGCGGAATGCCGTATCCATCTGTCATGCCTGAGCGTTTCAGGCCCTGTTTGCCGCGGTCGACTGGTGAGCGTCCGGCGACCTCGCCGCCTCCGGGAGCCTTGGTGATGGAGCCGTCGACGGCGATCTGGTCGAGGACGAGGCCGACGATCCGGTCGTAGGACTCCAGCGCGATCTGCTTGAGCCGGGCGAAGACGCCGAGTCGGATCCACTCGTCGCGGCGGTTGCGGATCGTGGTGGCCGAGCACGTCGTGTCGGCGATCGCCTCGTCAGAACAGCCGAAGCGCAGCAGTTGCAGGAGCTTGTCGAAGATGATCCGGTCGCTGATCCGCGGGCGGTGGCAGCCGAGTGGACGGTCCGGGTGGTACTCCGGCCGCTCGGGCAGCAGGGCCGCGAATTGGTCCCAGAGCGGTTCGGTGAGCCATGATGGCACGGCGGGCACAGTTCTCCTCAGTGATCACAGAGCGTCGCAACTCCATGATCACCAGGACCTGTGCCCGTACTGCTGCCGGGGTACTGCCAGCGCGCCTATCTGCGCGACCTCTTAGACACCTGAATGATCACGGACCCCGGGTCCGCTCTGTCATCCGCCCCAACCCGCGGCCACCCTCACGCCAGTTGGGCGATCCCGGGAACTTGCACAAGCCCTGGCCTCCAGGCACGCCGACCGCGATGTCGCTCCACTGTTCAGGCAGCAGACGAAGCAGCGAACAGCTTCGCTACCTGCCCGCGGTCTCGGTGGCGAGGCTTCGAGAGACAGGTACATTCCGGCGGTCCGTCCGGGTGTGACGGCATCGAGGCCGGAGTCCGAACCTCCTTGGGGGGGACCATCGAACATGGCAAGGGCGACCCGTCCGCAGATTGAGTGGCTACGGTACTCAAGCCGCGGCTCCTGGCCGGACGCCGGGCCGACAACGTCTGCAAGGCAGATCCGCGCCTCCGGCCGAGGACCGTCATCGTCGGCGGCCTTGACGTCGGCGGCGATCTCTCATTGCTCGGCCGGTGCTCGATGAGGGCCGCGGCGGCTGAACGGACTCGCCTCGGTTCGGAGCAGGCAGACACACCCTCCGGGCCAAACTGATGACCGTTACATCGAATGCGTTGCTGTCTTGGCAGCTTGGACCATCAGCAAGCCGGTCAGTTCGTCGGGCAGAGCAAAGAATGGTGAGTGCCCGCAGTCGAGTTCATAGGCATCGTCGACCAATGCGGCTCGCTCACGCTGGCGATCCACACGTACCACCTTGTCACGGCGACACACGATGTACGCCGTCGGCACAGTTGTCCAGGCCGGCATCTCGAGCGGATCGGTAGGCACGACGCTGCGCATGGGACGCAGCCGCGACGTGGCCAAGTCGGCGGCGTGGCTCGGGCAGTCCGAATAGAAGAAATCACGGGCTGCCGGACCCAGGTGCGCCCATCCATCGCCATCCACGGATGTCGCCTCGCGCAAGCCTGGCAAGTTCCAGTGAAGTGCGGCCTGGGATTCGCCGGGCAAAGGCAGTCGAGCCGCTACGAAGATGAGACGCGAGGCCGCGTGGGCAGCAGCAGCCACTACTATGCCGGCATAGCTGTGGGCCACAACGGCTACCGGACCATCCGCTCGGAGCTCCTGCACGGCGGAGCGCACGGTCGCCACGTCCGATGAATACCCATCAAGCGGTAGGTCCACAGCCTGAGCCGGTATGCCGTGCTCGGAGAGCCGGGCCAGCACGGGCTCCCAGCACCAGGCTCCGTGGTGCGCGCCATGTACAAGAAGCAGGCTGACGCGGGACGTCATCACCGAACTCGTTCCTATTCGAACGGCCTGGTGCCCGCGGCTCGGGCACCAGGTAGCTGCAACATGCTTAGCGGAAGTCGTTGTTGCTGCTGTAATCCCCAGCCAGCCAGCGCTTCAGATCGTCCCTGGCGCTGCGCAGCCGGGCGTCGTTGATGGCGTCAACGTTCTCGGCATCGACGGTGAACTCCAGCAGCAGACCATTGGGGTCCCGAGTGTAAAGCGAACGGCAGTAGCCGTGTTCCAGCACGTACGTTTCTTCGGGGTCCCATTCCACAGCAGTGAGCCGATCGGCGATATGCTGCTGAACTTCGGAACTCACTTTCAGCGCTATGTGGCTGAACGGCGACTTGGGCATCTTGGGACCGAAGAGCGCCTGATCGTCCGGGTCGGCGAACTGGAAGAAGGCGAGGGCGCTACCGTCGCCAAGCCCGTAAAAGGTATGGCAATACGTGCGCTCCTTGCCGAACAGCTCGTCCACCTCAGCCCACGTCGCCACGAGCGGCAGGCCGATCAGCTCCTCGTAGAAAGCGCGAGTGGCTTCCTGATCCTCGGTCACGAATGCGTTGTGATGCAACCGTGCGGGAAGCGCATTCCGGTCGATACCCGCGGAGACCGCGGGGAGAGTCTGCTCCATCGCCGACTCCTCCTTCACTCGTTGAAGCCCGTCCATGATGACGAGCGGACACGTGTCCGCCAGACGGACTATGTCGCTCACCTTGACCCGGAGCGGGGGCCTTGTCAAGAGTTTTGACGCCTCAGCGCGTACCGCCAGGACCTTGGATTTTCAGGGATGGCACCGCTTCACCCAGGCAGATGCCCGGTGGGTCGAAGGAGCATCGCGAAGTCCGGACGTTCCCGGAGTCACCGTGAACCGACCTGGCCGGACGCGCCGCACGGGACTGCGGCATCCTGGCTCGTGAGCCCTTAGGCGATCTTCGTCGCAGCACGCACGCTCCACGCCCCGACGGATCGGGGCACTGCCCGGCGACCCGCCTCGCCGGACGCCCGTCTCATTCGACACCTCCACGATCAAGTGTTGCGACGACCGGTTGAATCCACCGAATACACCTCACGCGAATACCGCCCGCTGAGAGGCGGCTGGGTCTTCGGCAGAAAATGGGCAGAACGGGAATCATGTTGCGATAACACGGCAGCTGAGAGCTTCTTGGGGCTATTGAAAGCGGAGATCGGGACCACGACCTGGGCATCCCAGGAGGCGGCTGGCGCCGACGGCTTCCGCTTCATCGGGGTCGCGTACAACCGCACGCGCCTGCGGAAGCACCCGTCCACGGATACGCCATCACCCGGTCGAAACCAGGGCCCGGAGCCCTGGCAGCACAAGCCCTCGCTCCCGCAGCGTAATCACTCGCTGTCCACGATCACGGCGACTTCACTATCGCGGTTCGACGACGCTGCGCACTGCTTCAAGCATGGCGGCACGATGCTCGCTGAGCCGCTCGT
Organism: Streptomyces sp. NBC_01217; assembly: GCF_035994185.1. Taxonomy (NCBI): domain Bacteria; kingdom Bacillati; phylum Actinomycetota; class Actinomycetes; order Kitasatosporales; family Streptomycetaceae; genus Streptomyces; species Streptomyces sp. NBC_01217. The sequence goes on along the minus strand of NZ_CP108538.1, from coordinate 1,085,454 downwards.
CGGCCATGGGGTTCTCCCCGCAGACTGCCTTGAGAGCCGGGGGCGCGCTCAGCCAGCTCTCAGTCAAGCGCAGCACGAGCGCGAAGAGGTCGACGGCAGGAATGTCCGCGCGGAGCTTGCCCGCCCGTTGCGCTGCATCGACCGCGGCGACCCTGTCCCTGAAGCTGTCGACCTCGGCCGCGGCTGGTTCGGGCTGCTCGAAGGATCGCCATTCGGCGATCCTTCGAGCTTCGGGGTTGGCCAGGATGTAGTCGTACCGGGCGGCTGCGAAGGCACACAGGTCACCGTCCGGCGGCGGGACCGCGTCGCCGATGGCCTTGGTCTGCTCCTGCACGACAGCGTCGAACAGCTGTTTCTTGTCGCCGAAGTACACATAGAGCAGTCGCTTGTTCGCGCCGGCGCGCTCGGCGATGCGATCGATGCGCGCACCGGCGAGCCCGTGCTCGGCGAACTCGGTCGTGGCAGCGCGCAGCAAGAGCGCCTTGGTGGCCTGCGAGTTGCGGCGACGTGGATTGCGCCCGACTGTGCTTTCCGGCATGGCTCCGACCCTATCGTCATTAACTAGTTATTTAGAGGGGTGCCCCGTCGGTTTCAGGCTCCGACGACGCTGGTGAGCTCGTCGAGTTCCTGTGCGCCGGCCGTAGCGCGATCGATGACGGTCGTCGCCTGGTCTCCGAGTTCTTCGACTGCGCTGCTGAACAGCCCCATGTCGATGAGCTCCAGCGACTGCAGGTGCCGGACATTCTGTGAGGTGATGGACGGGCCGATCGCCTGGAGCGCAAAGCTGGCTGCGGAACCGGAGCGGAGCACCTCCAGCAGGGACTGGATCGGCAGGTCGAGCGCCTGGGCCAGGCGCACCACCTCGACGACGTTCTGGTGGTTCATCATCATCAGAGCGTTGTTGAACAACTTGCCGTGCTGGCCTGCGCCGGTCGGCCCCATGTGGATGACGGACTTCGAGAACGTCGCGAAGATCGGCGTCACACGCTCGACGACCTGCTGGTTGCCTCCCGCGATCGTGGTGAGCTGGCGGGCAACGGCGACGGCGTGCCCGCCGCTGACGGGTGCGTCCACGACTTCGATCCCGTAGGGCGCCGCAAGCTGCGCCAGCTCCCGGGCGGCCTGCGGAAGGCCGGTGCCGTGGTTGACCAGTACCGAGCCGCGGCGCATGTTCTGCAGCAGCCCGCCCCGCACGGCGACTTCCACGTTGTCGGAATCCTCGCGCAGGCACAGCCCGACGACGTCGCTCGCAGCGGCGAGCTCCGCGATCGTTGCGTGGGCGGCACACGGGTATCCGTCGAGTACCTTCAGCGACTCGGGGCGGCGGGCCCAGACGTGGAGCGGGTAGCCGCCGTGGGCAATCGCCTGGGCCATGGGCGCGCCCTGGTCTCCGAAGCCGATGAACCCGACTGCGGGCTTGACGTTCTGTTCAGACACTACGGTGCTCCTTCACTACGGTTCTCCTTACGTTGTTGGTGGGTTGATTCCGGTCACTCGTAGGATCGGGGCGTGATAGGCGCCCGCTGTCGGGGCCCGCACGGCTACCAGGCGATGGTTCCCTTGGCCTCAAAGAAGCCGCCGGTGGGGCCCTCGGGGCCGATCTGAGCCATCCGGACGATGACCTGGGCGCCCTGCTCGACGGTCTGGATGCCTGCGTGATGGTTCAGGTCGGTGGCAGTGAACCCCGGGTCCACGGCGTTGATCTTCACGCTGGGGTACGCCTTCGAGTACTGGACCGTGAGCATGTTGACCGCGGCCTTCGAGGACGGGTAGGCGATGTCGGGGTAGAAGTGCGCCGGCGAGTCCGGGTTCACGAGGTCGCGCATCAGCGAGGTGCCACTGCTGACGTTGACCACCACTGGGGCTGCGGAGCGCTGCAGCAGCGGCAGGAACGCATGGAGCATCCGGACCTGGCCAAACACATTTGTCTCGAACACGGTGCGCACCGAGTCGGCGGTCACTTCAGTGGCAGGGATGAAGCCGCCGCCGGCCTTGCGCGGCTCGATCCCGGCGTTGTTGACCAGAACATCCAGCCCGCCGTCGGCCTCGATGGCCTTGACAGCGGCAGCGACCGAGGCGTCGTCGGTGACGTCGAGCTGGATGAAACGTGCGCCCAGCTGCTCGGCGGACCGGCGACCCCGCTCGGGGTCCCGGGCGCCGATGTAGACGGTGTGACCTGCGGCCACGAGCTGGCGGGCGGTCTCGAACCCGAGGCCCTTATTCGCGCCGGTGATGAGCGTTGTCGTCATGGCTTTGTTCTCCTTGCGGATGTGATGAGGGGGATCGGCCGCGCAGTGAGGGGGGCAGTAGCGATCGGCCTGGTCAGGCGCTTGCGCGGCCTGCTGCCTACAGCCAGAGTAGGCTCGAAATGCCATGTATATCAATAGATAGTTACTTAATTTTCGGGCGGCGAGGCATGCACTGCGGCAAAGCTCGCGTGCCGATGCCCTGATCAAGCCGTCCGATGGCGATGTCAAGCGGGGTCGGCGCCCGCGGTGTGACCGTGGGCTTCAGCGGGACCACCGAATCAAAGGCTCCTGCGGGATCTCTGGGATCCCCTTCATGGCGCTGCCTCGGACTGTCGATTGCAAGAACCGTCGCCGGATTTCGGCGTGGGACCCCGTCGCCGAGGGGCTGGCGTGAGCGACAGGCCTGTCCCGCCGGGGCCAAGTCCAGGCCCCGCCCGGAGTGGATCACGATCGCCCGGCCTCCCATTGAGACCAGGGCCCACCACCCGTCTCACTTCACCTTGCCCGCTCACCCTGCGGCAGGGCCGGATCGGCCGCGGGTGCGGCTGGCATGGGTTTCTGTGGTGTCCAGGTCACGGCCCATGCACATCCTTCGAACGGGGTTCGTGCCGTGCTGGGCCAGGGCTTCGACGTCGTATGCGCGCATCCACCCTGCCGCGCGCAAGCGGCCCGGTGAGCGTCCGAGGCAGCCGTGGCGATGTGTTGAGCCGGGGTCGTGTCGAGCCGGGGGTCCGTGTGCAGCCGGCGCATTGGCGCGCTGCGGGTTTGTCCGAGGCGCGCCACCGGGGTGGTCTGCCTTGTCGAGGGGAGCGCCCGGTGACGCTCGCGCCTCGCAGCCGACTTGCTTTAAGCGTCAACTACTGTTTACATGCTTGCGTCGGCAACTAAGTGAGGTGGTCAACCGTGGAAGTCCACGCCCCGAGGACGCCGGGTACCGCCGCCCCGGCCTCCATTCGCTCAAGGGGAAGCCGGTCCAGTGACGGCCGCACGCGGGAGGCGCCCCTGTCCAGGATCCTGCGGCACATGGCCACCGGAGCGGCGGCGATCGCGCTGCTCCACGCTGCCCTCCTCGGGGTCTCCTCCAGGGCCGAGCCCTATCCCGACCTCGCCTGGATGGCCACGGCGGAGGTGCTGACCTCCCTTTACGTCCTCGCTCCCTGGCCTTTGACGGCGCTGGTCCTGTTGTGGCTGGCGCAGCAGCGGCCCGTGCTTTACGCCCGTACCGCCCTGGCGTTGTTGCTGTCCAGTGGGGCCGGGCTGGCCTACGCCTGCTGGGCGCCGCTGGAACATCTCCGGGCGCACGAGGGCAGTCTCTTCCGCGAATACCTGGCGCTGCCGGGCGCGCTCACGGGCTGGTACTTGATCATGGCCCTGGCGGTGGTGACCGCCATCTCGTCGCGCCGCGTACGCATTGCCGTCGTGGTGACAGCGCTGAGCGCCGTCGCGACGTGCGTCCTAACCTCCCCCCACCCTGAGCTCGCCGCCACGTTCGCCGCAGTAGTACCGCTGCTGACCTGGTTCGTCGCGGGACGGCTCGCGGGGCGGGAGGCGCGGCGCCGCTGCCCCGCGGATGCCTGGGATCCACAGGGGCGGGTGGTTCCCTTGCGGTCTCGTCGATCCGGAACACTGGCACGAGTTCCCACCCAGGACACCGCGCCGTCGCGGCAAGCGGGCTGACGGCCGTGCACCTCAACGCTGTGATCGAGACGGCGGGATGGTGGTCGTACGCCGCAGTGTTCATCCTGACGGCCGGTGAAACCAGCGCCTTCGTCGGACTGCTGGTACCTGGGGAAGCCGCCGTCCTGCTGGCGGCGGCCATCGCCGCCCAGGGCGATCTGAACACTCCGGTACTCGCGGCCGTCGTGGTCGCGGGCTCCGTCACCGGCGACAACCTCGGATACGCCCTGGGCCGTCGGTGCGCGCGGCGGCCCGGCCGGCGATGGACGCCGCGGATCCCCGGCCGCCACCGCGACGGACGAGCCCAGGCTTTCCTCACCCATCACAGTGGGGCGGCGGTCTTCGCCGGCAAATTCATCGGCTTCGCGCGCACCTTCCTGCCCTACGCCGCCGGCTCATCGGGCATGCCCTACCGCCGCTTCTTCCTCTACAGCGCCGTGGCGTCGCTGGTCTGGGGCATCGGCACGGTGCTGCTCGGCTATTTCGCCGGTGCCGCGACCGAGCTGCTGCACACAGCCGGTCTGGTCAGCGGCGCCATGCTCGTCGCCGTGATCGTGCCGGTCCTCGTCGTCATGAGGGTCCTTGCGCGTCGCCGCCGGCGGCCCACCAAGTCCACAGTCGTGGCGTCCGGCTGGCCCCGGCATCGTCTGCCGGAAGCGGCGGACAACTTCGCGCATTCACAGGAGAGATGAGTCATGCGATTCGAGGCTGTGGAGTGGGCCTGGTGCCGCTGGACCCTCCACTGGCCATGGACCCGTGCTGCCAGGATTCGGTCTGGTGCCCGCCTCACGGACACCTAGACCGACCACCGCGACCTGCTGGTCCGCGCGCACATCCAGCTCGGCGGCCCGATCGTGGTGGTCTGGGACAATCTCAACACCCATCGCACAGTCGCATGAAGAAGTACGCGGCCGAACACGACTGGTTCACCGTTTTCCAGTTGCCCTCGTACACTCCGGAGCTCAACCCCGTCGAGAGCGTCTGGTCACTTTTGTGGCGCGGCCCAACGGCGAACACCGCCTCCGAGGCTCCGGACCACGTCACCCGAACGCGCCGCCGAGGCCTCAGACACGTCCAACTCCAGCACCAACTCGTCGACGGATGCCTGGCCAGGACCAGGACCGGGCCCCAGCCTGACCACCTCAGTAATGCTCACGAAGCGCACCCGGCGCGCCGGCCAACACCGGCGACCCCGCCTGCTCGCCCGGCCAACCCCACTCACCCCAAACTCCAGGCCCTATCGGCCGCCCAGCCAACCTCACGCCCCAAGGGAGCAGCCAGGGGCATTGCGTGATCGCGATCTGTCCGGGTTGATCACGTGAGGCCGAGGGCCGACAGGGGCCGGTGGTAGTCGCGGCTGGTGTGGCGGAGGGCGGCGGCGATGTTGGTCTGGCCGTCCTGGCGGAAGACGCTGATGGCGAGGTTGCGCAGGGAGGCCATGGTGCGGGGCAGGGTGCCGGTGCGGACCTTGGAGTCGTCCTCGCGGAACGTGTGGTCCCGGACGTGGTGCAGGAGGTTGTACGAGTCGGCCAGGGGCGCGTTTCCGTCGTTTCTGGCGGGCGTTTCCCCTGGCCGCTCGTCCGAACCCGGCGTGCCAGTTACCCGGCACCGGGCTCTCCACGAGTCCCTCAGGTGGTGGTGTGGGCTGGTCGTGCGGACCACGGGGTGGGGATGGTGTTGCCCCGGTAGCGGTATCGCCGGATGGGTACCTTCGCGGGGTTGAACAGTTCCACGCCGTCGGCGGTGAAGCCCCACCGGTTGTGGGGGCTGCCGTAGGTGCGGGTGACCCATCTCCAGTGCCGGCGCCGGTGGCGTCGGCGGAGCCACTTCCACACACGGTGCCACAGGTAGTGTTCCAGCTCACTGAAAGTGATCTTGGATGCGCCGTGGCGGAAGTAGGTGGTCCAGCCCCGGAGTCTCTGCCCCAGGAGGGTGAAGACTGTGCCGGGGTCCATGTTCATTGTCTGCCGTCCGGTCAGTTCCTTGACCCGGGACCTGACCGACGTGACGGCCTTGTCGCTGGGATAGGTGTAGACCATGCGACGGTTCGAGCCCCGCTGGGTGTGGCGCTGGATGTGCCAGCCCAGGAAGTCGAAACCCTCGTCGAGATGGACGGTTCGGGTCTTGTCCTCGGCCAGACGCAGCCCGATGGTGGCGGCAACGCCTGTGACTTCGTCGCGGAGTGCTTCAGCGTGCTCCCGGGTGCCGAACACCATAACGGCGAGGTCGTCGGCGTACCGGACCAGCCGGTAAGTCGCTCCCCCTTCGCGGCGGTGGCGGCGCCGGTGCCATTCCTTGGAAAGGCTTCGTCGCTTCGCGTCGAAGTGCTCGTCGATCACGCCCAGGGCGATGTTCGCGAGCAACGGGGACAGGATCCCGCCTTGCGGCGTCCCCGACACGGTCTCCCGCAGGGTGTCCTCCCCGGTCAGGATCCCTGCGTGCAGGAAGGACTTGACCAGCCGTAGGACTCGCCTGTCGCCGATACGCTGACGCACCCGGTCCATGAGGGCCGTGTGGTCGATCTCGTCGAAGCAGGCGGCGATGTCGGTCTCGAACACCCACACATAGCCCGAGCGGGCGTGGTGGATGATGTCCTCGATCGCGTCCTGTGCTCGCCTGCCGGGCCTGAACCCGTAACTGGACGAGCTGAATCCGGGCTCGAAGATCGGTTCGAGCACCAGTTTCAGGCTGGCCTGCACCACGCGGTCTCGCGCGGTCGGGATGCCCAGACGGCGCATCTTCCCGTTGGATTTCGGGATCATGCGTTCGGCCACGGGCAGGGGGACGAACGTCCGCGCCTTCAGGTCCGCGCGGATCTGGTCGAGGAACCCGAGCACACCGTGCTCGGACGCCTCGATCCCGGGAGCGGTCCAGCCGTCGATCCCGGCTGTCCGCGCTCCTTTGTTCGTCCTGGCCCGGCGCCATGCTTCGAGCAGGAACGCCGGGTCTGCCACAAGGTTGAACAGATCGTCGAACACGCGGCCAGGGTCGGCCACCGCCCGATCGTGCAGCTTGGACTGAATCCGCAGTACCCGCGAGGCCACCGCATACGCGGCGGCCTCGGGAACGCCGGGGTTCCCCGGCGTATCTCCCGCCATTTCCTCTCCTCATCTACGTGACTCGCTGCGGTCCTTCCCCATGCGGACGGCGTTACCGTCCTCGGAGTACTACGACCGCTCCGCCCCACACAGGGCCCGACAGCGGACAGCGCGCCTGCCACCCATCCCCCGGCTGGGGAGCGGGGAGGGCAGACCCTGCATGGTTCCCATGTTCACTTTGTCCCGGTTCTCACGGGAGGGACCCGGCTATACCCCGGCGGTCTTCGTCACGCCCGCAGACACACGTGACGACCTGTCCACCGCAGCCGGTTGCCGCGAAGGACGGAAGCCTGCTTGTCGAAACAGCCCGGCTCGCACCGCACTCCCGCCCCATATCCACCAGGTTTGAGAGCGGTTCTGGCTAACGAGGCGTCAAGCACCGGTTCCTCTCGTATCCCTTCGTGAGTCGCTGGCCGGGCCCGCACGGTCTGGTAGTACCCGCACGACCCGACGGTGTCAGGGCCGCTTGCCACCGCCACACCCACGCTTCCTACGGCATGACGGCTGCCCTCTGCTTCACCCGGCTGCTGCGACAGCCAGGCGCCGGGGGTCTCTCACCCCCGTCCGGAAACAAAGCGCCTCATGGCGCACCTCGATGCCCCAGTGGCCTCTGATCCAGGTGGCGAGCTCGGTGCAGGTTGCGTCGAAGACGGTCAGGCTGGTGATCAGGTAGACGCGCTCGATCGTGAGTTTCCCCGTGCTCAACTCGCGGCGCCACCGTACAATCTGGATGGCCTGGCGGGCGCCGGGATAGTCGAGGTGACGGAACGCGGCGACCTTGAGCCGACGGATCTCGTCGCGGTGGTGGGCCCGGTCGCGGGTGGAGTGGTCGAGCGGGATGTCGGCCCAGGGCAGCTTCCTGACCTGCGCGTACAACCCAGAGTGGTTCTTCTTCACAATGGCCAGGAAGTGGGCGCCCCGCTTGCGGAGGTAGGCGCCGTGGGCGTGCTGGGTGTGCAGGGCGTCGCCTGTCAGCAAGGTGTCGGTGAGGTCGATGGTGTCCAGCAGGGGCTGGAAGGCGGGGATCTCGTTGCTCTTGGAGGCGATCTGCCGCTGGGCCAGGACCACGCCGTGGTGATCCATCGCGGCCAGCAGTTGGATCGCGGTCGTGGTGCGGGTGCGGGAGCCGCGGACGGTCTTGCCGTCGACCGCGATCGCCCGCAGCGCGGGCTTCGAAGGCGGTTCGGACGGTTGCGGTGGTGTTGTTCTGGCCCGGAGGTACGCGCCGATCGCCGCGTCGAGCGCGTCGCCGTCGAGGCGTTGGAGCAGACGACGGATGGTGGCCGGATGCGGTACGGCTCGGATGCCGGTGAGCGCATCGGGCGGGAAGCCGAGATCGGCCAGGACGGACGGCGGGGCGTCAGTGGTCCATTCGCCGATCGCGATGAGGGAGCGGGCGCCGGCCAGCACGGCCGCGGCGGCCGCACACAACAAGGGCAGCATCGGATACCGCCGTCCTCGATGGCCGCGTGGATCAGGCACCCAGATCAGGAACCGACGCAGGTCAGCGGCGTCCTGCGGGGTGCCGTGAAGGTTCGGGAGGGCCAGTTGTCCCAGCCCGGAGGGCATGGGTGATGATGTTCGGGCAGGCACGGTCTCGCCCGGTTCTCATGGGTCTTCGACAACCACATGATCACCGGCGCCGTGCCTGTTCTGCTTCCTGGGGTACATCCCTGCCCAGGCCGGGACATGACGTCACGTCATGCACGAGACCGGCGAACCGGACCGATCCCCAACATGCAATGCCCCTGATCGCCTTCACCGGACTGCGGCCGCCGGGCGAGATGTTCGGACGGCAGCGAGGCTACGCCTCGCCGTACTGGCCCGCCTCCGAGCCGGACGCCGAGCTGCGCGAGGAGGCCCTCCAGCGGTACGAGTCCCTCCACGCTCTCCGGGTGCAGTACCAGACCTATCGGGCCGACAAGAGAGCAGTGCTGGCTGCGCCGAAGTACGACAGCTGGAGGACGACCGTCATCCCGCCGTTCCTGCACGAGATGCACCAGACCCTCCTGGCGTCGCACGACCAGCCGTGGATGTTCCTGTCGATGCAGGGCAAGCCGCTGTTGAGCACGGACTTCGATAACACCTACTGGTTCCCGATCCGGGACGGCGCCGAGGAGCGCGCGTCCCGGCCTCGGTACGAGCGGTGGGCGCGGCCAGCGCTGCCGGCCGTCGAGGAGATGGCCGTAGAGGACATCTATCGGCTGCGGCACTGGCACAAGGCGAAGCTGGACGAGCCGGGCGACATCCCACGGGTGGCAGTCGAGGAGCGGATGGGCCATGAGCTGCCGGGAGTGGAGGGCACCTACAGCGAGGTAACACTCGCGATGGAGGAGCGGATAGTTGGGTATCTCCAGAGAGTGTGGGAGAAGGAAGTGGTGGGGGCCGGGCTGTGGACGCCAACCTTTCCCATGCCTCTCCCAGATGGCCCTGCGAATCCGGCTCCGCCGCTGTTCAGCGGCCTTCCCATCCTGGAGTACGAGTGATCGTCTGGATCAACGGTGCGTTCGGCGCGGGCAAGACGAGCGCCGCGCGCGAGCTGGTCGATCTGATCCCGAACAGCACGTTCTACGACCCCGGGCTGATCGGCGCGGGGCTGCGGTATCTGCTGCCCCAGAAGAGACTTGCCGAGGTGACGGATTTCCAGGACCTGCCGATCTGGCGGCGTCTGGTGGTGGACACCGCGGCGGCCCTGCTCGCCGAGGTGTCCGGGGTGCTGGTGGTGCCGATGACGCTGCTGCGACAGGAGTACCGCGACGAGATCTTCGGAGGACTGGCCTCCCGGCGCATTCCGGTGCGCCATGTCCTGCTCTCACCTGAGGAAACGATCCTGCGCAAACGGATCGCCGACCGGGTGGAGTTCGCCGACGACCCGGAGCACAGCGAACGGATCCGCCAGTGGGCCCATGAGCACATCGAGCCCTACCAGGCGGCGCTCGGCTGGCTCTCCCGGGACGCCCACACCATCGACACCAGCACGCTCACCGCGCACGAGACGGCCGAGCGGATAGCCGACGCGGTCCGCACCGGAGCGGCCACCGCATGCGAGATAGTGCAGACTCCGGAGCCGACCGCGGAGACCGTCGCGGCCGGTGTGCTCCTCTTCGACGAAGAGGACCGGGTACTGCTCGTAGACCCGACGTACAAGCCCGGCTGGGAGTTCCCCGGCGGAGTGGTCGAGTCCGGCGAGGCCCCCGCACAGGCCGGCATCCGCGAAGTGGCCGAGGAGATAGGCGTCCGCCTCGACCGGGTGCCGAAACTGCTCGTCATCGACTGGGAGGCGCCACAACCACCGGGCTACGGGGGGCTTCGGATGCTCTTCGACGGAGGCCTGCTGCCCGGTACGGACGCCCAGCGGCTGCTGCTGCCCGGCTCCGAACTGCGCGGCTGGCGGTTCGTCACCGAGGAGGAGGCGGCAACCATGCTGCCCCCCACCCGGTACGAGCGGCTGCGCTGGGCGCTGCGCGCCCGGGAGCGGTCAACCGTGCTCAACCTGGAGGCCGGAGTCCCGGTCGGCTGAGGCGCGCAGCACCGCCGCGGTGTCGACCGTGAGCGGATCGCCGTGCCCGAAGCAGACCGTGGCCGGTTCCAGCACGGCCGGCCGCCGGAACGAGGCGACGGCCCGCGCCCGGTCGATGTTGAGGACGCCCAGCATCACCCGGCCGACCCCGGCCACGCAGTCGCCGGTGAACAGCACTCCGTGGCGCGGCAGATGGATGCTGATGGAACCGGGGGTGTGGCCGGGGGAGTGGGCCACCCGGGCCCCCGGTCCGAAGCCGATCTCGTCGCCGTCGGCCGGCTCGCGGTCGACGCGGGTCGGCGGGGCCGGGGGCACGGTCAGCGCATGCTCGTACAACGGGCGTTCCCAGTCCAGCAGAACAGGGTCCGCGATCTCTTCCTCGCCACGGATCACCGGGGCATCCAGCCGATGGGCCAGGATCTCAGCGCCGTGCCGGTCGGCGAGCTCCTGGGCGGGCCGGGTTCGGCGCCACGGGCCGTCTTCGCTCTACGTCAGGAGGCGATGAGCGGCGACGTACCGCCGAATCCGCTGTCCCGCCGTCGCAGGCCGTGCCCTGCGGACAGGGGGTCCGCAGGGCACGGCGCCATCGGCGACGCGGAATCAGGCCCGCTTGGACTCTGCGTAGTTCCGCAGGAACAGCGCCTCGGCCAGCGACAGACGCTCCAGCTCCTCGGGCGACACGCTCTCGTTCACCGCGTGGATCTGCGCCTCCGGCTCGCTCAGGCCGATCAGCAGGATCTCGGCCTCCGGGTAGAGGGCCGCGAGGGTGTTGCAGAGCGGGATCGAGCCGCCCATCCCGGATGTCTGCATCTTCTCGCCGGGGTACGCGGCCTCCATCGCCTGCGCCATCGAGGTGTACGCCGGGCTGGAGGTGTCCGCGCGGAACGGCTGGCCCTGGCCGACCCGTTCCACCGACACCCTGGCTCCCCACGGGGCGTGCGCCTCAAGGTGTGCGGTCAGCAGCTCGGTCGCCTTCGCGGCGTCCTGGCCCGGCGGCACCCGCAGGCTGATCTGCGCCCGTGCGCTCGCCTGCAGCGAGGGGGTCGCGCCGACCACGGGCGGGCAGTCGATGCCGATGACGGTGACGGCGGGCCGCGCCCAGATCCGGTCGGCGACCGTACCCGTGCCGATCAGCCCGACGCCGTCCAGAACCTTGGCGTCCTTGCGGAACTCGGCCTCCGGGTACTGCAGCCCCTCCCATTCGGTGTCCGTGGTGAGCCCGTCGACGGTCGTGGTGCCGTCCTCGGCACGCAGCGAAGCCAGCAGCTGGATCATCGCGGCCAGCGCGTCCGGGGCGGCGCCGCCGAACTGTCCGGAGTGCAGGTTGCCTTCGAGGGTGTCCAGCGTGACCCGCAGCATCGTCATGCCGCGCAGCGTCGCGGTGACGGTCGGCAGACCGACCCGGAAGTTGCCCGTGTCCCCGATGACGATCGTGTCGGCGGTCAGCAGCTCGGGGTGCGCCTCGGCGTACCGCTCCAGGCCGCCGGTGCCCTGCTCCTCGGAACCCTCGGCGATCACCTTGACGGAGACCGGGACGCCGCCGTCGGCCTTGAGGGCGCGCAGGGCGAGGAGGTGCATGATGAAGCCGCCCTTGCAGTCGGCCGCGCCGCGGCCGAACCAACGGCCGTCCCGCTCGGTCAGCTCGAACGGCGGGGAGACCCAGGCGGACTTGTCGAGCGGCGGCTGCACGTCGTAGTGCGCGTAGAGCAGCACGGTCGGGGCGCCGGCCGGGCCGGGCAGGAAGCCGTAGACCGACTGGGTGCCGTCGGGGGTGTCGAGCAGGGCGACGTCCTGGAAGTCCTCGGCGCGCAGCGCGTCGGCGACCCAGTTGGCGGCCGCCTCGCACTCGCTCTTCGGGAACTGCGCGGGATCCGCCACCGACTGGAAGGCCACGAGCTCGGCCAGCTCCGTCTTGGCGCGGGGCATCAGCGAGGCAATGGTCTCGGAGATCGGACGGGCGGTCATGGGCACGCTCCTCGTGGGTGCGACGTTATGTGTACGAATCCGGGTACATGTACACCGAGTGTGCGGCGTCGCATGATGGACGAACGCACGGTCGATCCTCCCACAGCGGGGCCCGGACCCGGCGCGCCGTAGGATGCCGTGAGCAGCATGGGCCACTGGTGGGATCGGGAGCAGAAGCACATCGTGAGCAGCGAGAACGCAGACGCCGTACAGGAGCACGAAGAGTCGTCCGTGTGGGACGTCGTCGTAGTCGGCGGTGGGCCGGCCGGAGCCTCCGCGGCATACGCGGCGGCGGTCGCCGGTCGACGGGTACTGCTCCTCGAAAAGGCGGAACTGCCCCGCTACAAGACGTGTGGCGGCGGCATCATCGGGTTTTCGCGTGATTCGCTGCCGCCCGGATTCGAACTGCCGCTGCGGGACCGGATCCACGCGGTCACGTTCTCGCTCAACGGCAGGCTGGCGCGTACCCGTCGCTCCAAGCGGATGCTCTTCGGGCTCATCAACCGCCCCGAGTTCGATGCGGGGCTGGTCGAGGAGGCGCAGAAGGCGGGCGCCGAACTGCGCACCGGAGCGACGGTCACGCGTGTCGAGCAGCACGGCGCCGCGGTGCCGGACCGGCGCACGGTCGCCGTGGTGCTGTCCGGCGGCGAGACGGTCCTGGCCCGCGCGGTCGTCGGTGCCGACGGCAGCGCGGGGCGGATAGGAGCCCATGTCGGGGTGAAACTCGACCAGGTGGACCTCGGCCTGGAGGCGGAGATCCCGGTCCCGGCCACGGTTGCGGAGGACTGGGCCGGACGGGTGCTGATCGACTGGGGCCCCATGCCCGGCAGTTACGGCTGGGTGTTCCCCAAGGGCGATGTCCTCACCGTCGGCGTGATCTCGGCGCGGGGCGACGGGGCGGGTACCAAGAGGTATCTGGAGGACTTCATCGCCCGGCTCGGTCTGGCCGGCTTCGAGCCGAAGATCTCCTCCGGGCATCTGACGCGCTGCCGAAGTGACGACTCGCCGCTTTCGCGCGGGCGGGTGCTGGTGTGCGGCGACGCGGCGGGGCTGCTGGAGCCGTGGACCCGCGAGGGCATCTCCTTCGCGTTGCGCTCGGGGCGGCTCGCCGGCGAGTGGGCGGTCCGGGTCGCGGAGTCGCACGATGCGGTGGACGCCCGGCGCCAGGCGCTCAACTACGCCTTCGCCATCAAGGCCGGCCTGGGTGTCGAGATGGGCGTCGGACGGCGCATGCTGAAGCTGTTCGAGCGCCGCCCGGGGGTGCTGCACGCGGTGCTGACGGGATTCCGCCCGGCCTGGAACGCGTTCGCGGGGGTCACCCGCGGAACGACCTCACTGGCCGAGCTGGTCCGTACGCATCCGCTGGCGCAGCGGGCCCTGTCGGCCATGGACCGCTGACGCCTCGTATCCCGCCGCTGATATCCGACGCCGAGGGCTGGCCGGGCCGCACGGTCAGCCCTCCACGGTGATCCGGAAGACCGGGTGGTCCGGGCAGGCGGCCAGGAGTTCCGCGTCCGAGGACTTCGCCGTGATGCCCTGGAAGTACTGGTTGACCTCCCAGCCCCAGCGCTCCAGGTAGGCGCGGACGATCAGCACCTTCTGCTCGTCGTCCGCGATCTCCACGGCCGTGAAGGTGCGGATCTTCCGGCCCACGCGCAGCTCGCCGCTGCCGGCGACCCGCATGTTGCGCACCCACTGGGAGTGGCCCCGCGCGGAGACCAGATACTGCGCGCCCTCGTAGGGGTGGGGGTTCACGGGGATGCGCTGCATCTGCCCGCTCTTGCGGCCGCGCACCGACATCTCCGCCGAGCCGAGAAGGCTGACGCCATGCCGGGCGAGCCAGCCGATGACGCTGTTCATCCGGACGTTGAAGGCGTTGCCCCGAAGGTAGTACGGCTGAGACATGGTGACTCCCCACTGGTTTGAGAGCGGTGCTCTCACTTGAGATCAGTGTGCACGGAATCGGCGCTCAAAAGCAAGAGCAGTGCTCTTGTTATTGGTCAGTGCTCTTTATTCGTGGCAGACTGAAGACCATGAGCACTATCCGAGGAGCCAGGGAACGGGCCCGCATCGAGGTCACCGTCGCAATCAAGGACGAGGCGCGGAAGCAGCTCGCAGCCGAAGGTGCCGCGAAGCTTTCGCTGCGCGCCGTCGCACGGGAGCTCGGTATGGCCTCCTCCGCGCTCTACCGCTATTTCCCCAGCCGGGACGACCTGCTCACGGCCCTGATCGTCGACGCTTACGACTCCGTGGGCGGGGCCGCCGAGGCCGCCCATCTGGCGGCCCGTGCCGACGCCGCCCCCCACCTCGCACGCTGGACCGCCGTCGCCCTCGCCGTACGCGACTGGGCCCTTGAGCACCCTCATGAGTACGCCCTGATCTACGGCTCGCCCGTGCCCGGATACAGCGCACCGCAGACGACGGTCGGCCCCGCCTCCCGCGTGGGCTTCGTCCTGATCGCCATCGTGACCGAGGCCTTCCGCGCGGACGGTCTCGCCGTGCCGCCGCTCGCGCGGGAGCTGCGCGCCGAGGACGGGCGGATGGTCGCCGAGTTCGCCCCCGACCTTCCGCCGGGGGCTGCTGTCCCGCTGATCGCCGCCTGGGCGCAGTTGTTCGGGCTGATCTCCTTCGAGATCTTCGGCCAGTTCCACCAGGTGGTGGAGGCCCGGGAGGCCTTCTTCCGGGAAGCCGTCACCGCACTGGCCCGCACGGTCGGCCTGCTCGGCAGCAGGAGCCGCTAGAGCAACAGGAGCCGCTGGAGCGGATTGCGTACTCTTCGGCCCCTGCCCGCCCCGTACGACGTACTCCCCAGGGAGTACGGGTGATCACCACGCCCGGCTGACGCCTCCGCCCCGGCCCGCGGTCTAGCGTGGCCGACATGGAAGAGCAACGCTCACGCTGGATGCACGGCGAGCCGCCGCGCTGGCTGACGGGGCAGCCGGGACGCTCCGCCTCCCGGCTGCCCTGGCCGTCGACGATCCTGCTGGGTGCCTTCGTCATGATCGGTTCGACCATCGCGGCCCGGGGGCAGACGGACGAGCGGGCGCCGCTGGACATCTTCGCGCGGCTGCTGCTCTTCCTGGCCGTCGCCGTGCTCCTGCTGCGCCACCGGCGCCCCGTGGTGGCCGTCTTCGGCAGCTCGGCCGCGGCGATGATCTACCTCGCGGCCGGCTATCCGTACGGACCGGTGTTCCTGGCCGTCGCCGTGGGCTGCTTCAGCGCCGTGGTCTCCGGGCACCGGCGGGCCGCCTGGACGGCCGTCTCCATGGTGTGGCTGGGGCACGTGCTGGTGGCCCACTGGCTCTACCGGTGGCTGCCGCCCTCCGACGACCACGCCGCTCCCTGGGGGCAGGAACTCGGCGTCGCCGCCTGGGTGGTGGCCATCGTCGCCGCCGCCGAGTTCGTACGCGTACGCCGTGAGCAGTGGGCGGCGCAGCGCGCCGAGCGGCAGGCCGCGGAGCGGCGCAGGGCCGATGAGGAGCGGCTGCGGATGGCGCGCGAACTGCATGATGTGCTGGCCCACAGCATCTCCGTCATCAACGTCCAGTCGAGTGTCGGCCTCGCGTTGCTCGACTCCGACCCCGAGCAGGCCCGTACCGCCCTCACCACCATCAAGGCCGCCAGCAAGGAGGCGCTGGGCGAGGTCCGCCAGGTCCTCGACACCCTGCGTACCCCCGGAGACGCCCCCAGGGCACCGGCTCCCGGACTCGACCGGCTCCCCGAACTCGTCGAGCAGGCGGCGAGCGCCGGACTGACCGTCACCGTCGAGACCGACGGCGTACGCGGCGCCGTACCGCCCGGCGCGGATCTCGCCGCCTTCCGGATCGTGCAGGAGGCGCTGACGAATGTGGTCCGGCACTCCGGGTCGCGCACCGCGCAGGTCCGGATCGGTTACGGGACCGGCCGCATCCGGCTCCGTATCGACGACGAAGGCCCGGCCACCGGCGACGACGCGGGCGGCAGCGGCAACGGGCTGGCAGGAATGCGGGAGCGGGCCGCAGCGCTGGGTGGCACGATCGAGGCGGGCCCCCTGGCGGACGGCGGCTTCCGGGTGCGGGCCGAGCTCCCGCTCCCGGCCGGCGCGGCCGCGCACAACGAGGAGACACCGTGATCCGCGTACTGCTCGCCGACGATCAGCTGCTGGTCCGGGCCGGTTTCCGGGCCCTGCTGGACGCGCAGTCCGACATCGAGGTGGTGGGGGAGGCCGCCGACGGCGAGGAGGCCGTACGCAGGGTGCGCGAACTGCGCCCGGACAGTGTGCTGATGGACATCCGGATGCCCCGCCTCGACGGTCTCGCCGCGACCCGTGCCATCACCGGGGACGCCGAACTGAGCGACGTCAAGGTGGTCATGCTCACCACCTTCGAGCTGGACGAGTACGTCTTCGAGGCGATCCGCTCCGGTGCCTCAGGCTTTCTCGTCAAGGACACCGAACCCGAAGAGCTGCTGCGGGCGGTACGCGCGGTGGTGAGCGGTGACGCCCTGCTCTCGCCGGGCGTCACCCGCAGGCTGATCGCCGAGTTCGCCGCCCGGTCCAAGGAGCCCGCGGCGACGGCCGGTCTGAGCGAACTCACCGAACGGGAAAGGGAGGTGATGGCGCTCGTCGGCATAGGGCTTTCCAACGAGGAGATCGCCCGACGGCTGGTCGTCAGCCCGCTCACCGCCAAGACCCACGTCAGCCGCACGATGGTGAAGCTCGGTGCCCGAGACCGGGCACAACTCGTCGTACTCGCCTACGAGTCGGGGCTCGTCCGTCCCGGCTGGCTCGGCTGACCCGGCCACGAAGTGACCCGCGGAGCCGCCCGCGTGTCGAACGGGCCGGGGGACCGGACGACTTGTTGTACGTCGTCTCTCCCCGGCCCGCGGTCAGGACCAGGTGACCTTGGAGTTCTCGCACCAGAGCCGGGCCGGCTCCGGATCGCCCGTCACGGTGAGCGTCTTGAGCGGCAGCCGGTTCCAGAGCGCCAGATACAGCTCCTCGGCCGTCGCGCTCAACTCGCAGTCCACGAAGCCCTCATCGGTTGCGGCTCCGTCCCGTACGGCCTGCGGCGGCTGCGGAGAGAGCCGCACGGTCCAGCCGGCGTCGGTGTCCGTGGCCCGTACCCGCAGGGAACACGGCTTGTCCGTACGGACCTTGCTCTTCGGGCGGGCGTGGAACCCGCGCAGCAGCTCGTCGATCCCGTCCACCGCGCGGTCGGCCGCCACCGACGACAGCCGCCCACCGCGGGCCGACTCCGCGTCCGCCCGGTGGATCGTGGTCTCGTGTGCCTGCCGCCGGGCCCAGAAGGCCCGTGGGGACGGCGCGGGCATGAAGGTCCAGCAATCGAGACCGGCCGGGGCCGCCGTCAGCGCGTCGACCAGGAGGCCATGGCCCTCGCGGAACCAGTCGAGCAGCTCGGGCCCGTCCAGATCGGGCTCCCCGCCGTCCGGATGGTACGAGGTGTGGCCCTCGACGACGAACGCGGTGGCCCAGCGGTGCACCATCCCGGTGTGCCGGAGCAGATCGCGCACCTGCCAGCCCGGGCAGGTCGGCACCGATGCCCCGGTCCCCGCCTCCTGCGCCGCGGTCGCCAGCAGCCCGCCTTCCACGGTCAGGGACTTGATGTGGTCCGTGATCTCCATGGCCCGATTGTGCCAGCGTTTCGCGGCCCGGGGAGCGGGTGCGGGCGGCCGCTCATGCCTGTGACGCGTTGCGCGCCCCGTACCCCAGCGCCGCGGCCGCGGCGGCCAGCAGAGCCACCGTGGTGAGGGCCGCCGGGAGAGAGAACCAGTCGGCCAGGAAGCCGATCGCGGGCGGTCCCAGCAGCATCCCGCCGTAGCCGAGTGTCGATGCGGCGGCCACCCCGCCCGGCCCGGCCAGTTGCCCGGCCCGGCCGACCGCGACGGGGAAGATGTTGGCCAGACCGAGACCGGTGACGGCGAAGCCGAGGAGCGCCAGCCAGATGGTCGGGGCGAGCGAGCCGAGCAGCATCCCGGCGGCGGCTGTTCCACCGCCCGCGACGAGGGTCCGGGTCTGGCCGAGCCGTTCGAGCAGCGCCGTACCGCTGAGCCGGCCGGCCGTCATGGCCAGGGCGAAAAGAGAGTATCCGGCAGCGGCCACGCCAGGGTTGGCGTGCAGGTCCTGCGCCAGATGGAGCGCGCCCCAGTCGGCCAGCGCGCCCTCGCCGTACGCGGTGCACAGGGCGATCACGCCGAACAGGAGCACCATCCGGCGGGCCCGCCCGTTCAGCCGCCGCGGCTTCTCGGGGGCATCGGCCGCGAACGCGGGCTTCGGCGCCGGGTGGCGCAGCAGCGCAGGTCCGGCCGCCGCGGTGACCAGGAGCCCGATTCCGGTCAGGGCGAAGAGATGCGTGGCGGGGGAGAGGCTGCCCGCCACCAGCCCGCCGAGCCCGGCACCGACCATTCCGCCGAGGCTGAACGCCGCGTGGAAGCTGGGCATCACGGGACGCCGCAGATCGGCGACCAGATCGACCGCGGCGCTGTTCATCGCCACGTTCAGCCCGCCGTACGCGGCGCCGAAGACCAGCAGCACCAGTCCGAGCGCGAGCACCGAGTGCGTCTGCGCGGGCAGGGCGATGCTGAGGGAGAGCAGAGCACCGCAGATGACCGTCAGCGGATGGCTGCCGAAGCGCCGGCACAGCCGGCCGGTGAGCATCATGGTCACCACGGCCCCGGCGGATACGCCGAGCAGTGCGAGGCCCAGGGTGGAGGCCGAGGCGCCGGTCTGGTGCTTGATGGCCGGGATGCGGACGACCCAGCCGGCGAAGAGGAAGCCGTCGAGGGCGAAGAACACGGTCAGCGCGGTACGGAGGCGGGCCGATGGACGTGGGGCGGTGTTTCCGCCCGGTCCCCCCGGCAAGGCCGTCCGCAGTTTGTTTAGTGGCGGCACAAACTCAGCATAGGGGCGTCCGGACAACGGACGCAAGACGGCCGCCCGCCGCGGCCGCAAGGGGCACAAGTGCGCCACCGGCGCGACGGCAGCACCCCCGGATCATGGGAGACTCGCCCCCATGAACGGCAAGGTGACCACCACCCGGACAAAATTGGAGAGAGGCCGCAGCGCGCTCGGGCCCGCGCTGGAACTGGTCCACACCGGACGCGCGCCCACCCGCGCCGTCCTCACCTCCGAGCTCGGCGTCACCCGGGCGACGGCCGGTGCGGTCGCCGCGGAACTGGAGGCGCTCGGCCTCATCCGGGTCGATTCCCGGCCCGGCTCCGCCGCCGGCTCGCAGGGCCGTCCCTCGCACCGGCTGGCCATCCGGGAGTCCGGACCCGTCGCCATCGCCGCCCAGGTGCACGCCGACGGATTCCGGGCCGCGCTCGTCGGGCTCGGCGGACGGCTCGTCGCCACCGCCCCCGGCTGCGTCACCGTCACCGCGGACCCGGCGCAGGTCATCGGCGAAGTGGTCGACGACTGCGCCCGGTTGCTGCGGGACAGCGGACTGCGCTGCGTCGGCGCGGGCCTGGCGGTGCCGTCCGCGGTCGCCGAACCGGAGGGCACCGCGCTCAACCCGCTGCACATCGCCTGGCCGGCGGGCGCCCCGGTGCGCGAGATCTTCGCCACCTGTGTACGGGAAGCGGGCATCCCCGGCCCCGCGTTCACCGGGAACGACGTCAACCTCGCCGCGCTCGCCGAACACCGGCACGGCGCCGGCCGCGGCGCTCAGCATCTGCTCTGTGTGGCCACCGGCCACCGGGGCGTGGGCGGTGCCCTCGTCCTCGACGGCCGCCTGCACACCGGGAGTTCGGGGCTCGCGCTGGAGGTCGGCCATCTCACGGTGAACCCCGAGGGGCGCCCGTGCCACTGCGGCGGCCGCGGCTGCCTGGACGTCGAGACCGACCCACTGGCCTTCCTCGTCGCCGCCCGTCGCGAGCCCGGTCCGGAGGAGTCGCTGCTCAAGCAGGCCGGTGATCTGCTGCGCACGGAGTACGAGGACGCGGCGGTGCGCGGCGCCGCCGAGGAGCTGATCGACCGGCTCGGCCTCGGGCTCGCCGGGCTGGTCAACATCCTCAACCCGGACCGCATCATCCTCGGCGGGCTGCACCGCGCCCTGCTCGACGCGGATCCGGAGCGGCTGCGCGCGGTGGTGGCCGACCGCAGCCTGTGGGGGCGCAGTGGCAGTGTGCCGATCCTGCCCTGCACGCTCGACCACAACAGCCTTGTGGGTGCGGCCGAGCTGGCCTGGCAGCCGGTGCTTGACGATCCGCTGGCCGCGCTCGCCTGACCGTGGCGGCCGGTAGCTGTGCTGCCCTCGGCCGCCGGTCCTGGCCGGCTTCAGCGGCCGGGGAATCGGCCGGCCGGCAGGGATTGCCGACCCGCGGAACGCGTTCGTCGTGGAGGCGGCCGACGGCAAGACGTGGACGATCCGGCCCGACGCCGTGGTTGCCATCGCGGGCTGACCAGCCTTGCCCCCGCGACGACGAGCCGCGGGGGCGTGGGGGTCACTTCCTGCGAAAAGGCATGAACGCCTGGAGCGCGCCTCCGACTTCGGCAATCACAGCCGGCCTGTCGGCGCCCTTGACGCCCTTGACGCTGATTCGGAGTGCCCAGATGAACGTCCCGCAGAGGACGAGGACGAGGAGCACGACGGCAGCCAGCAGGCACAGGAAGGCAGTCGGAGACATAGCAAGAACTTCAAGAAGCGGAGACATCAAAAGCGGACCCTTCACCGTCACCGCGGAGGCCCAAAGAAAGGGCACATCCGTTGCAGTCGTGTGACCAGCAAGCTTGCGTCGATCCCTACTGCGACGCATCCACGTGGGTCCGCGCCCGTGGTGGCGCCCGAGTCCGAGACCCGGTACGACGATGACCTTTTCATGACAACGGCCCATACGTCAAGGGTTGTTGCCGTGCCGATTGACGAGAGAAAAGGGTCGCGATGGTTGCCCCCTGGACCACGACAAGACCTCTTCCAGTCCCAACAGCCGGGAGTGCCGCGGGAGGGGGCGCGCAGGGCGACAGGCCACGTCCGGCCAGTGGGCTGACGTCCGCGCAGCGAACAACGGCGGTGCGTCGGTGCCGAATATCCAGGTGATCTCGAAGACCTACCTGGACGGCAGCGAAGTCGGCGGCGTGATTGATCTGCGCATTGAGCTGTACGACGCCGATACCGGCCGCGTGCTCACCGCTGGTCGCCACGTCTGACGCACACACAGAGTCTGTCTCCCGCCATGGAGGACGGCCTTCACGTAACCCCATCCGCCCCTGGAGAACGCCGACATGGTGCTTCCAGGAGCGCTCTATGCCCTCTTGACGACCCGCCCTGTCGGCGCGACGCTCGTAGAACATTCTGCAACGTTCGCGACCATGGAGGCGTCATGACGTTACATTTCATCGCGAAGGACCCCGAGACCAACGGCGACCACTGCCCCACCGTATGGTTCGACGACATGACACAGGAGTTCGTCATTCAGGGGTGGAAGGCGGACGAGGCTCTTCGGCTGAAGTGCCTGGAGTCCGGGCCGATCCCGGACAATGAAGCTGTCGTCCGGCTCCCCGCGCGCATGATCGACGTACTGAGGAAGGTGATCGAGGTTGCAGACCGTTCCCCCGTTCACTGAACTCATGGCCGCTTGCCGGTCGTCGGCGATTCACCTGGAACTGCGCGATGTCTACGGCGTGGTGGACGAGGACGCGGACTTCGCGGCATGGAAGGACGGATGGCTGTACGACATTGACGACCGCTCATCATGGTGGAACGGCTTCCATGACACCATCGCCGACGCCGTGAGTCGCGGAGTATCCGTCCGACGCGCGCGGGTGGTATCCGAACCGGTGACCGACTACATCCGGTACGAACACTCGTGTACGCCACAGAATCTCGCGGCCGGGGAGGACGTGCGGTGGCTGCCGCGTCGCCTGACGTCCGACCTGCTGCTCCCCGGCAACGATCTGTGGATCTTCGATGGGGTGCTGGCGCGCGTCCACATCTTCGCGGGGGACGGCAGTCACGTCAGGGATGAGCTGGAGGACCGGCCGGAAGTCCTGAAGCGTCACACGGAGGCGTTCGAGGAACTCTGGGCGCGCGCCATCCCGCACGCGGAGTTCCAGGTCTGACCCGTGGCCGAAGCTCCCTTTCCGTCAGCCCGCATCCACGAGGCGCACGAGCGCGTTGCAGCACGCTTGCGAGAGCTTCGTCTCGATGCGGGGCTGACGGGAAGGGAGGTGGCGGCGCGCACTGGGTGGCAGACGTCGAAGGTGAGCCGACTTCAGACCGGAACCACCCTGCCCGCGGACGACGACATCACTGCGTGGTGCAAGGCATGCGGCGCGGAGGGCCAGGCACCCGACATCATTGCGGCTGCGCGCAATGCCGGCTCGATGTACATGGAGTGGCGCCGCCTCCAGCGGACGGGACTGAAGCGGGTCCAGGAGTCACGGACCCCCGTACACGAGCGCACGAAAGCTCAGCGTGTCTACAGCTCCAGCGTGATCCCCGGCATGCTCCAAACGCGTGAGTACGCCGCAGCGTTGCTCTCCAACATCGCCCGGTTTCACGGCACTCCTGACGACTCCGCCGACGCCGCAGACGCACGCGTGGCGCGCTCTCAGATCATTCGCCGGCCAGGACACACGTTTTCCGTTGTCGTGGAAGAGTCTGTCCTCCGGCGGCGCGTCGGAGGAGCGGAGACCATGGCCGCACAGCTTGGGCATCTCCTGACGCTTGCCACTCTGCCCGCTGTATCACTCGGCATCATCCCCGCGAGTACGCCCGCCATATGGCCCCTGGAGACATTCACCATCTACGACGACACGACGGTCTATGTAGAGCTGCTGACAGCAGCACTCACGATTTCCGCACCGTCGGAGATCGCCCAATACCTCGCAGCCTTCGGAGAGATGGCCGACGCAGCAGTGTTCGGTCAGGACGCTTACCGCATCATCGCGGGCGCCATTTCGGCACTCGGCTGAAGAGTCATAGAATTCCGTAGAACTTCATGGAACCTGCTCCTTTCCGGCACCTACCGTCTTCCTCATCACTCACGGCGGAGGAGCGGAGATGGCGACCATCATGAAGCAGCCCCGGGAAGTCCACCTGATGGAGCCGGTATCACCGCGCCCCTATCCGGGGTGCGACGTGTGCGGGGCGCTCGTTCGCGAGTGGATCGACATTACCGAGCCGGCCTCGCCCGCGTACGACATCAATAACGCGTACCGCATCGTCGACGAGATCAACGAGCACCGGAAGCAGGACGAGGAGAGCGCTCCGGCGCTCTGACGCAGACTCAGTACCGGCCCCTTCTGTTCCCCCGCAGATGCCCGGGGACTAGGTACGGTCCGCGCCTGCCGACGGGCGCAGAGGAGGGGCAGGGTCTTCCCGCCCGGCGGCTCTGCTCCTCCGACAGGCCCGCGTGCTGAGGGCGTCCCCCTGGCACGCGGTGGGCGGCAGGGGCCGGTCCTCCGAGTAGCCCGGTGAGGTCGACAGTCGGCCCCTGAGCCCCCGCTCTTTCACTGACTGGCTGTGGAGGAGCGGGGGCTCAGGTGAACCGGAGGCGCGGGCCAGCACATAGCTGCCCTGCATCGTCGCTGCGATCGTTGCCGCCATGTCCGCGGCGACGGGTGAACTCGCCTCCGTCCAGGCCCTCCTGGACCATTCCGTGAGCCGGCCGATCGTCTCGTCGACCGGTGCGCGCAACTCGTCACTGGCGATGATGTCCGGATCCATCGCCAGGCGGCCGACCAGGCAGCCGCGCGGCACGTCGCGCTCCCGCAGGAGATACGCCGAGATCCGTTCATACGCCGTTCCGGGACCGTCGAGCAGCGCTCCCGCTGTCTCGCGCATCTGCGCGGCCGTGCGGCGGATGGCCGCGAGCGCCAGGGGTTTGCCCACGAAGTGGTGGTACGTGCTGCCCTGGCCCGCGCCCGCCTGCCGCTCATGGCGCGACTGTAATTACCAGTAGGTACAGAAAATCCCAGCGCTCCCGGCCGGTGGAGGGAGCGGCGGCGGGTGCGCTGCGTACTCCCGAAGGGGTACGGGTACGGCCGCTGGCCGTACGACGACTCGGACCCCCTCTTGGGGCCAGGCTCGAAAGCGTCAGGAAAACCTGACCGCGAACCCTGAACCGAGGGAGCTGACCGAGATGAAGACACTGGCGCACAGCGGTGGACCCGGGCCCTGGATCCTCCTCTTCCCGCTCTTCTGGGCGGCCGTCGTCATCGGCGGCGTCACCCTGCTGCGCCGCACCGCCCGGCGCGGCGGACGAGGCCCCTGGCGGGCCCGTACGTCTCAGAGGGGCCCCGCCGAGACATCACCGATCACCCTGCTCGGCCGCCGCTTCGCGGCCGGGGAGATCGACGAGGACGGGTACTGGCGCCGACTCTCCGTCCTCGACGAACAGTTCGGCCGTGGCGGCAAGGAAGGGGCGGCATGACCACCACCAGCCCCACCTCCGAGCCCACCCCAGCGTCCGCCCGAGCAGCACGACGGCGAGGAGCGGGGCGGCACGACGGCGAGGAGCGGGGCGGCACGAGGACGAGGAGCGGGGCGCTGGACGGCGCCCCGCCCCTCCGCTAGCCGACCACCGACGACCGCGCGACGGAGGGCGTCCTGCTCTCCAGGTACGTGATGGCGTCCGGCTCGAACGGCCCGTCAGTCGTTGCCCCGTACACAGAGTGCGGCGGCCGCGTGGCGAACAGGGAAGGTGCCGGAAGAGTGAACCAGACGACCTTCCCGGCCCCGCCCCTCGGACGGACCCCCCAGCTCTCGCTGACCGCGGCGATCAGCGCGAGTCCGCGCCCCGACGTACTGGACGCGCCGACCTCGCGCACGGTCGGCAGCCGTGGGTCGTGGTCGTGGACGGACACCGTCAGCCGTTCGAGCAGCAGCTCGATCTCGACGATGCATGACTTGTCCGGCTGGGCATGCCGGTGGACATTGGTCAGGAGTTCGGTGACGCCGAGCGCCGCATGGTCGATCAGAGGATCGAGATGCCAGTAGCGCAGCTGCGCCGAAACGATTCTGCGGACCTGACCGATCCGCGACGGCAGGGCCTGGAGCTCCACCGTGCAGTGCCTGCTTGGCTCGCTGATCACGGCTGCGACTCCCCGAAATCGGTCCGGAAGAAGACGAAGGAACGGATCCAGCAGATGGGTGACTGCTGATTCAGGCCCGGCGGTGCGGATCACAGTGTCACCGCCGGTAAACCATGAGTGACGTGTGACCAATGTCGCTCAGGGGGCACGGCTCCGCAACTTGCGGTGGACCGGCGCCGCCCCGTCAGGTCATGCGGCCGCCCGCACTGCGCAGTGTTTCGAGGAAGCGGCGGGCCGGCCCGGCCTTGTCCGGACCGTGGTTGCGCTGTCCCATCGTCAGCCGGTACCGCGTCCCGTTGAGGCGCGCCACCGCTGCACCGGCCCCGGCGAACCACGGCCTGCCCGCGCTCACCGCCACCACCGGGGCGCTGTCGATCTCCCGGCCATAACTGGTCAGCAGGGCCAGCCTGCCGTCCTTGACCACCACCTGCCCCGCCCTCGTGAGCGAGCGGGCCCACCGCTCGATCCGTACCCCCGTCGCACTGAACTCCGTTTCCGGCATGACTGCTTCGCCCCCTTCGTGATGCTTCTGATGGGCAGTCTGCCCAAATCGGGACCGTCGCGCCAGGCCGCGTTCCGGCCTGATGTCACAGGAGCCCCGCCCGTCAGCACCAAGGCAGGGCTATGGAGGATCAAAGTGAACGTTTGTGCAGGTGGGGGGAATATCGTTGACGCTGGAGAGTGATGGCGAAACGAGGAGGAACGCGCTCATGGGCACTGCCGAGCACCGACATGACGGCCGGGCCGCGGAGACCGTCGACATCGACCGTTCCGACCCCGAGTACCGCACCTGGCTCAAGGAAGCCGTACGCAAGGTCCAGGCCGACGCCAACCGCTCGGCCGACACCCATCTGCTCCGCTTCCCGCTGCCCGAGGCATGGGGCATCGACCTCTACCTCAAGGACGAGTCGACGCACCCCACCGGCAGCCTCAAGCACCGGCTGGCCCGATCGCTCTTCCTCTACGGGCTCTGCAACGGCTGGATCCGGCCGGGCAAGCCGGTGATCGAGGCGTCCAGCGGTTCGACGGCCGTCTCGGAGGCGTACTTCGCCAAGCTGATCGGTGTGCCGTTCATCGCCGTGATGCCCCGCACCACCAGCCCCGAGAAGTGCCGGCTGATCGAATTCCATGGCGGCCGCTGCCACTTCGTCGACGATTCGCGCAAGATGTACCAGGAGTCCGCCACGCTCGCCGCCGATACCGGCGGCCACTACATGGACCAGTTCACCTACGCCGAACGGGCCACCGACTGGCGCGGCAACAACAACATCGCCGAGTCGATCTACCAGCAGCTGCGGCTGGAGCGCTACCCGGAGCCGACGTGGATCGTCGCCACGGCAGGAACCGGCGGCACCTCGGCGACCATCGCCCGCTATGTGCACTACATGCAGTTCGACACCAGGATCTGCGTGCCGGACCCGGAGAACTCCTGTTTCTTCGACGGCTGGACCCAGCACAACCCCCTGGCCACCAGCGACTGCGGCTCCCGGATCGAGGGCATCGGCAGGCCGCGGATGGAGCCGAGCTTCGTGCCGGGGGCCATCGACCGGATGATGAAGGTGCCGGACGCGGCCAGCGTCGCGGCCGTACGCACTCTGGAGAAGGCCATCGGGCGGAAGGCGGGCGGGTCGACCGGCACCGGGCTGTGGAGCGCGTTCAAGCTGGTCGCCGAGATGGTCGAGCAGGGCAGTACCGGCAGCGTCGTAACGTTGATCTGCGACCCGGGCGACCGTTACCTCGACAAGTACTACTCCGACAGCTGGCTCGCCGGACAGGGCCTGGACATCGCCCCGTACATGCGGAGCCTCGACTCCTTCCTGGCCGACGGCCACTGGCCCGGTCAGCCCGGTCAGCCCGGTCAGCCCGGATAGTCCGGACGGCCGGGGCGGAACAGTTCCACACGGTCCGCGGTCGCTCTCAGGCCGCGGGCCCGCTCAGCTGTCCGTCGAGATTGCGGACGGCGTCCCGGAACGCCCGGCCCATCCCCGACCGGGCCAGCCGCAGGGCGAACCGGAAGAGTGCGGAACCGTCCGCGGCGAACGTCCACCGCACCCGTGTCCCGGTCCCGGCCGGGGTCAGCCGCCACTCCTCCAACAGGGCCCGCAGACCAGGGGCGTTCGACTCGTCGACCCGGTAGGCGTACCGCTCGCCGGGCTCCGCCGCGACGACCGTCTCGCGCAACACCGCGCCGCCCTTGAGCCGGACCTCGCGACCCGCGCCGCCCTCGGTGGGCCGGGCCTTCGTCACCGCGGTGAACCAGCGCGGCCAGCCCGCCACATCGTCAGCGAGCGCCCGGTAGACCAGCTCGGGAGGTGCGGACACCTCGGCGGCGAAGACCAGTCGCAGCGGAGCGGACTCGGCGAAATCGAGTTCCATGGAACGGAGTCGGCGTGACACAGAAACGCACCTCCCGTGCGGTCGGCGGCGGACGGGGCCGCGCACACCATAGCCAACGCCTCGTCAGATGTCCCTGTGTGCAAGGACTTCATTCGGCTGTGCGCTGCGGGACCGCCCGTGCGGCCGCGGTGATATTGCGGGCCATACCACCGAACACCGCCGAGTGGAACGGCCACACGCTCCACCAGTAGGCGTGTCCGAGCAGTCCGTGTGGATGGAACAGCGCCCGCTGTCGATAGACAGTCAGTCCCTGTTCGTTCCGGTCCACCGACAGTTCGAGCCAGGCCGGACCGGGCAGCCGCATCTCCGCGCGCAGCCGCAGCAGCTCACCCGGAACAATTTCCTCCACGCGCCAGAAGTCCAATGAGTCGCCCACCCGCAGCCGCTGCGCGTCCCGCCGCCCGCGCCGCAGTCCGACGCCACCGACGAACCGGTCGAGCCAGCCCCTCACGGCCCAGGCGAGCGGGAAGGAGTACCAGCCGTTTTCGCCACCGATGCCCTCGATCACCCGCCAGAGCGTGTCCGGCGCCACTGGCACCATCAGTTCCCGTTCGTCGTGGTAGAGACTGCCGCCGGACCAGTCGGGGTCGGTGGGCAACGGGTCACTTGGTGCGCCGGGGACCGCCGCGGACGACCAGCGGGTGTCGACCCGGGCGTCCCTGATCCGCTGGAGCGCCAGCCGCAGCGCCTGCTCGCAGCCGATGTTGCCGCCCGGAGGGTCGGGCACGTACCGGGCGATGTCGCGCTCGTGACACACCACTTCGTGGCGCAGTGATTCCGCCAGTGGCCGGGCGATGGAGGGCGGCACCGGTGTCACCAGGCCGATCCAGAGACTGGAGAGTCGAGGGGTGAGCACCGGTACGGGGAGGATCACCCGGTGCGGCAGTCCGGCGACCTCGGCGTACCGCCGCATCATGTCCCGGTACGTCATGACGTCCGGGCCGCCGATGTCGAACGTACGGTTGACCTCGGCAGGCAGGCGGGCGCAGCCGACGAGGTACCGCACCACGTCCCGTACCGCGATCGGCTGGATCGACGTACGCACCCAGCTCGGGGTGATCATCACCGGTAGCCGTTCGGTGAGATGACGCAGAATCTCGAACGAGGCCGAGCCCGATCCGATGACGACCGCGGCCCGCAGTACGGCCGTCGGCACTCCGGAATCCAGCAGAATGCGCCCCACCTCGGCTCGCGACCGCAGATGCGGTGACAGTTCCCGCTCAGGCACGCCGGCCGGGGTGAGCCCGCCGAGGTACACGATCCGGCCGATCCCTGCCGCCTGCGCCTGTTCACCGAAGATCCGGGCCGCCCCGCGGTCCTTCTCCTCGAATCCGGGTCCGGAGCCGAGCGCGTGCACCAGGTAGTACGCCACGTCCACGTCCCGCATCGCCGCCCGCACCGAAGCGGCGTCGGAGACATCGCCCTGAACCACCTCGACCCGGTCCGCCCACGGGTGGTCACGCAGTTTCTGCGGGGTCCTGGCCAGCGCGCGCACCCGGTGGCCGGCGTCGAGGAGTGCGGGCACCAGTCTGCCGCCGATGTACCCGGAGGCACCGGTCACGAGGCAACGCAACGGCGTAACACCGGAGGATTCGGTCACTCGCCCGATTCTTCCACTGGACCGCCGTACAGGGCCCGGTGGAGGACTCCGAACGGCCGCACACGGGCCCCCCGCCTCACCACCGGCCCCGTTCAGCCGAACCGCACTACGGTTGCGGCAGCGCAGGACGGTCCAGCATGCCGTCGAGCACCCGGCCGAAGACCCGGCGGCCCGCTCCGGCGATCAATGAATCGGCCCAGTGCGGGAGCAGCCGGACGCTCAGCTCCTCCACCCACACCACATGGGAGCCGGAATCCGTCGGATACACATCGATCGCCGCCCGGCCCAGCATCAGCGAACCGCGCTTCTCCAGTCGGCACAGCCCCGCGCGCCCGGCTGCGGGCGGCGTCCACCGCACCACTTCCATCGGATCGTCGAATCCCAGCGGACCCACGCCCGTGCGTGCCACGAAGACCGTTCCGATCCCGGTCGGCCGCCCCGCGGGGACGGTGATCGTGGTCAGCGGTACATGTGCGGCGTGCCGCTCCCAGTCGGTCACCCGGCGCCAGGACTCGGCTGCGGGCAGGGGCGTGAAGCGCTCGATCCGGAAGACGGCCACAGCACGATCCTAGGCCGTGCGCAGGCCATTGCGAGCCAAGCGGAAGCCACATGCTGTCCGACGGCTCAGGAATCGCCGTCCCCCGTGCGGCCCGCCACCAGCAGGCCCGGCAGATGCTCCTCGATCTCCTCGCGGGCGGCGGCCGACAGACCCGCGTCCGTCACGAACGTGTCCACCTGCTCCAGCGTCGCGAACGAACTCAGGCCCACCGTGCCCCACTTGGTGTGGTCGGCGACCACCACCACACGCCGCGCCGCATGTACGAAACGGCGGTTGGTCTCGGCCTCCGCCAGATTCGGTGTGGAAAGCCCGGCCTCCACCGAGATGCCATGCACCCCGAGGAACAGCACATCGAAGTGGAGCGAGGCGATCGCCTGATCGGCGACCGGGCCGACCAGCGAGTCCGACGGGGTCCGTACCCCACCGGTGAGCACCACCGTGGCGGCCCCGGTGCGTGCCGTGCCCGCCGCCCCCGAACGCTGTGCCGTGTGGAACACATCGGCGACCCGCACCGAGTTGGTCACCACCGTGAGATCCGGTACGTCCAGCAGCTGTTGGGCGAGTGCGTATGTCGTCGTACCGCCGGAGAGCGCGATGGCGCTGCCGGGCACCGCCATCGCCGCGGCCGCCCGCGCGATGTCCTCCTTGGCGGTCAGCTCCAGGGCCGACTTGGCCTCGAAACCGGGCTCGTGCGTACTGGCCTCGACCACCGGCACGGCCCCGCCGTGCACCTTCTCGATCACACCCTGGCGGGCCAGCGCGTCCAGATCCCGGCGCACGGTCATGTCGGAGACGCTCAGCTTGCGGGTCAGCTCATTGACCCGGACCCCGCCACGCCTGCGCACCTCGTCGAGGATCAGGGCGCGCCGCTGCTCCGCGAGCAGGTTCTGATTCTCGCTCAACGCCGGTCCGGTCCTTCCCTCTGGCCGTACAACAGTCTCTTCGGACGGGCTCATCCTGCCACGCGGTGTCGTCGGCCGTCGCACTGGGGAGATTCCGTGAGAGCGATGCGTACAGCGCTCTTCCTCCATGATCCTGGTGACCGTGCATCAGCATCCCCTTCCACGACCGAGAGAGCGAGTCACTCCAGTGCCCCCTGCCAACCAGGCCCCGCAGAGTCCGGGACCCGCGCTGGAACTGCTGGTCCATGGCGTGGGCGGTGCCACCCCGCAGGAGATGCTCGACGATCCTCGTCCGGTCCGGGTCACCGGCGACGCGACCGCCGCCATCTACCGGAGCGCCGCGGACCTGGATGCCGAACAGCACCCGGAGCGATACCGCGACCGTCCCATCGCCGAGGCCTACTGCTGGTCCAACCTCACCTCCGGCAACAGCTCCCGCGCCCTGTGGCTGCTGCTGCTCCCCTTCATGGTGGTCAACCTCGCCCACTGGATGCGCCCCAGCGCCCGGGGCCGTACGCGCGCGGTGCGCCTGTACGGCGTGCTCGTCCGGCTCCTGGGGCTCAGCCTCACGGTCCTGTTGACCGCGGCGGCCTGCGAGGTCGCGCTCGATCTGACGGCCTGGCAGTGCGCCGGAGTGCCGGACTGCTCGAACCGGCGGTCCTGGCTGGGTTTCCTGTCGACGGCACAGGGCGGCTGGTGGTCCCAGCCGGGCCGGAGACTCGCCCTTGCCGCGCTGGTGCCCACCGCGCTGGTGGGGCTGCTCTGGTTCCTGTCCAACCGGACCTGGAGCGCGTACGAATCACAGCGCCCGCTCACCGGATCCGAACCGGACGCCGCCGATCCCGGCACTGCGCACGACCCGATCGCCCCCGGCGCCACGGCCGGTGGCCGTTCGGCCCTCAGCCGGCCCGGATTCTGGTACGGCCGCCGGCTGGTCGCCCGGCTGCGCGCCGCCCACACCGCCGCCGGATTCCTCACCGTCGCCGCGTCCGTCGCGGGCGCCGCGGCCCGCCACGACCGCACAGTCATCGGCCCCGTGCCGGCGATCCTCGGCCGGCTGATCGAGGCGGCGCTGGTCCTGGGCGCGCTCGTCGTGCTCTGGGTGGTCTGCCGCCGCGGCCGCAGCGAACGACGCCTCGACCAGCGTCTCGACCGCGCCCTCATCACCTGTCTGCCGGGCGCCGCCCTGACCCTGCTCGTCCTCGCCGCGGTGTACGCGGCCTGGTCACGGCCCGCCTGGATGTCGGCGGGCGCCCTGCCCGGCGACATCACCTTCAGCGTCCTCACGCTCGGCCAGGGCGCGCTCGTCGTCGGCCTCGCCGTGGTGTCACTGGGCCTGTACCGCAAGACCCCCGCACCCCGCACCGTCATGTACGGACTCGGCGGACCGGTGGTCGCCATGCTCGCGTGCGCCCTCGGCGGCGTCATGACCGGCGGGGTCGCCCAGCGCGTCGCCGACTGGCTCGACGGCTCAGGCACCCCGGGCATGGGCGGCAACACCGTCCTGGAAGGGCCGCCGGTGCTGCTCAGCTGGCAGGCCTCGGTCATCCCCGTTCTGCTGATGCTGCTGGTGATTCCCGGCATCCTGCTGCTCGTACGCACCTGGCTCACCGCCCGCGCCCTGGGACCCGAGGTCGACCGGGAGTACGGCCAGGAGCTGCCCGACCCCGCCCGTACCCGGCAGATCGCCCGGATCCGGGCCACGGCCGCCCTCACCGACTCCGCGTCCTGGATCCTCGGCCCGGTTTCCGGCGCCGCGCTGCTGCTGGGCGCGGCGGCGGTCGGCGGGGCCTGGGCGAGCGGTGAGGTTCCCGGGCTCGCGATGGAGGGAAGCGGCGCGTTCGTCGAGTCCGCTGCCGAGGCCGCCCAGTCGACCGGCTCCTGGATGGTCGGACTCGGCTTCATACTCTTCGTCACCTGGGGGCGGCGGGCCTACCGCGACGCCTCGGCCCGGCGCACCATCGGCATCCTCTGGGACGTAGGTACGTTCTGGCCGCGCGCCGCCCACCCCTTCGCACCGCCCTGCTACGCCGAGCGCGCCGTCCCCGACCTGGCGTCACGGATGTCCGGCTGGACCGGGCGGACCCGCGGCCGGCTCGTCATCTCCGGCCACTCCCAGGGCAGCGTCCTCGCGGCGTCCGCGGTCTGGCAGCTGCCCGCCGAGACCCGGAGCCGGGTCGCCCTGCTCACCTACGGATCGCCGATCGAGCGACTGTACGCACGCTGGTTCCCGGCCTACTTCGGGCCCGGACCGATGCACGGACTGCACCGGTCCGTGCACTGCTGGCGCAATCTGTGGCGGGCCACCGACCCGATCGGCGGCCGGGTCCGCCTCGACGAGGGACCGGGGCCCGATGTGGACCGGGGACCGCTGAAGGACCCCCTGGTCTACGGACGCACCCCCGAACATCCGCTGCCCGAACCCGTCCTGGGGCACTCGGACTACCAGGCCGACCCGGTCTTTGCCCAGGAGCGGGCCGCGCTGCTGGACCGGCTGGTACCGGTCCTGCCGCGCCAGGCCGACGGGGAGGGAGCCGAGGAGGCCTTGCGGCTCAGGGGAGCTCCGGCAGATCCTCCGGGTGCAGGAGCGTGAGGTCGTCCGTGCTCGGCTCGGTGAGCTGGGCGACCCGGCCCGCATGCCGCTCCACCATCGACTCGAAGGTCTGGCGGGCCGTGCGGCCATTACCGAAGGCCGGGCCCTTGGGAAGCTCCGTGAAGTACTTCAGCAGCGCTTCCCCGGTCCCGGAGGCCAGGCTGTACTCCTGCTCGTCGGCCTGCTGCCCGACGATCCGCAGCAGCTCGGCGGGCTCGTAGTCGCTGAAGGTGATGGTCCGTGAGAAACGGGACGCCACACCGGGGTTGACGGTGAGGAACCGCTCCATCTCATGGGTGTACCCGGCGACGATGACGACCACCGCGTCCCGGTGGTCCTCCATCAGCTTCACGAGCGTGTCTATCGCCTCCCGGCCGAAGTCCCGGCCGGAGTCCTCGGGTGACAGGGCGTACGCCTCGTCGACGAACAACACCCCGCCGCGAGCCCGGTCGAAGGCCTCCTGGGTGCGGATCGCTGTCGAGCCGATGTGCTCGCCGACCAGATCGACGCGGGACACCTCGACCAGATGGCCCCGCTCCAGCACCCCGAGCGAGGCGAGGATCTCGCCGTACAGCCGGGCCACGGTGGTCTTGCCGGTGCCGGGTGAGCCGGTGAAGACGAGATGGCGCCGTACCGACGCGGCCTTGAGCCCGGCCTCCTGGCGACGGCGGCCGACCTCGATCATGTCCGTGAGGGCGCGCACCTCGCGCTTGACGCTGTCCAGGCCCACCAGCGCGTCCAGTTCACCGAGGACGGCGTCCGACGCGCGCACCGGCCCGGCGGCGGGCACCTCGGCCGGGGCGGGTTCGACGGCACGCTGTGCGGGGATGGCGCCGAGCAGCCCGGGGGCCGACTGGGTCGCCGTCACCACGGCCGGGGCCGGGGGAGCGGGTGTGCGCAGCGCGCTCTCGTCGCTCGTGCAGTCCTCCACGACGGGCCCCGCTCCCTGGCCGTCGCCGTGGGAGCCGCCCTCGGCGAACTCGTAACCACCGCGGGCGCACCGCTCGGTGCGGCAATGGGTCAGTGTCGTACGGCAGCCGTCCATCACATGGAAGCCATAGCCCTCGCTGCCGGTGACCCGGCAGCTGTGGAAGGTGCCGCGGCCCTCGGCGGAGACATAGAAACCGGCCTCGGCGGGCGAGGTGACCGTGCAGCGCTCGATCGTCGGGTCGGCGCCCTTGGTGACGATCACTCCGGTCTGTGCCGCGTCGATGGTGCAGTTGTTCAGTGTGCCGCCGCTGCCGTGATCGCGGAACCAGGCACCGGTGGACGCCTCGCGGATGCGGCAGTCGTCGAGTTGGGCGGTCGCCCCGTCGCTCACGGAAACCGCGGTGTTGCGGATCTGGGACAGATCGCTGTCGACCACATCGGCGCGCGAACCCCGGTCGAGCACGAAGATGGCGTCCGGCACGTCATGGACCCGGCAGGAGTCCAGTATCACGGTGGCCCCGTCGCTCACCCAGACCGCCGGGTAATCGCCCGTACTGTCATGGATCTCGCACTGGTTGGCATCGACACGGGTGCCGGGATCCCAGACCGACAGACCGTTTCGGCCGAAGCGGCGCACCGTGGAGCGGGTCAGAGTGAGGACCGAGCGGGAACGCAGATCCACCGCGTTCTCGGGGATGTCGTGGATGTCGCAGTCGGCGAGCGTCAGCACGGCGTCGGTGTCGAGCGTGATCCCGTCCGCCGAAGTGCGGTGCACCGTGCAGTCGGTGAGGTGGGCGGCCGCGCGAGCGGTCACCTGTATGCCGCTGCCCTTGATCTCGTACACCTCGCAGCCGACGGCCTCCAGACCGCTGCCCTCGCCGGTGACGCTCAGCCCGGCGCCCGATGCATGGTGGACCCGGCAGCGCTCAAGACGCGGATGCGCGCCGTCACGTACCGAGATACCGGACTGGCCGGCCGAGACGACCTCGCACTGCTCGAACACCCCGCCCGCGCCGTCGAGTACGGCTATGCCGACCCCGGCCGGGTTGTCGACCGTGCACCGGCGCACGTTCGGCCGGGCGGCGCCGCGCACCTCGATCCCGGCGGCCGAACGCGTGACGATCCGCAGATCCGCGAGCTCCGGCGCGCCGTCCTCGACGAGCAGCGCCGGGGCCGTCGAGTCCTGGCCCTCCACATGCAGGTCGGAGACGACGGCGGACGCTCGGACGGTCAGCGGCACGCCGTCGACCGGCGCGATCCGTACGGAACCGACCGAGCCCTCGGGGCCGCGCAGCGTCACCGCGCGGTGCAGGACCAGATTCTCCCGGTAGGTGCCGGGCGCGATGGTGAGGACATCGCCGTCCGCCGCGGCCTCCAGGGCTGCGGTGAGGGAGGCGTATTCGCCTGTGCGGCGCCGCCACCGCGATGTGCCGGTGTGCGTCACCTGGACCGTGCCCTGTGCCATGGCGCTGTTGTGCCCCCACCTCGTGCGTGTGTGATGCCCGTGTCACCGGCCTTCAGGCAGCGACGAACCCCGGGCCGCCCACCGAGGAAGCGGGCAGGCCGGTCCACCGTAGCGCGCGCGGCGGGCGGGAGTTGACCCGATCCGCAGCTGATCAGCTGCCGGTTCCGGTCCTGCCCCAGTCCGGACCGGCCTTCGACCAGGCCCGGTCGATCCGGATGTACCGCCCCCGCACCATGTGCCAGACGATCAGACGCCTGCCGCCCTCGATCAGACCGACGGCGAGCAACATCACCCCGAACCCGGCCAGCACCGCATGCGTATGGGCCGTCGGAGCATCCATGGGCCGCAGCGCGGGGCGTCCTTCGAGGTCCGTCCAGATCTCCACCTCGGCCCCGGGACCCGTCCTGTGGGAGGTGGTGGTCACCGTACCGCGGCGGTCCGTGCCGTCCGGGGCCTTCCAGCGCGCCACCACCGCGGTCTGCGTGGTGCGCTCCGAGGACACCTCGGGATCGGTGGCGAAATGCGCCGTGCCCCGCGCCCGGCGCAGCACGACCGCGGTCGTGGCATGACGCTTGGCCTGCTGGGCCCGCACCGATTTCTGCAGGGCGTCGTCGGTGAGCGAACCGCACACCCAGCCCACTGCCGGCGCGGCCAGCAGCATGAGGAGCAGCGCGACAAGAGCCACCCATGCCTCGCACCGGTCGGTGGCGCGGCGCAGGGGATTGCGCCGCCAGCGCCACACTCCCGTAACCGCTCGCACAGTCCCGCACCCCCTTCCGTATCCGTCTTAACGCGATACGGCACGCTTCGCTCGCCGAAGCAGCGAAGAGAGAGCAACCTCACCCGGTCAACGCGCTGACCACCCCCGTGAGTTCCCCGTTTCACCCGGCCGGACCCGACGGTCCCTCCGGGGCGCGCGTGAGCCCCGAGGGGCCGCGCCGCCGGTGCGGGGAACGCCGAGGCTGCCGTCGAGTCCCCATGGCTCGACGACGACCTCGTGCGACCGTGTGTGCTGTGTCCGGCTCAGTACCCCCGGCCCTGGTACGGGCGGTTGTACGGGTCCTCGTAGGGCGAGGGCGCCGGGGCGGGGCGCGGCGACGCCGGACGCATCGCCTCGTAGCCGGTGCCGGGCGCGGGCCGCTGCTGCTGCGGATAGGGCGCCTGGTACCCACCGCGGGCCGCGGTCGGCTGCTGCGGGATGTACGGCGCCGGGGTCTGCTGCAACTGTGCGGGCTGCATCGGCGCATAACCCTGCTGGGCCGGCTGCGGGTAGCCGTAGGACTGGGTGGGCTGGGAAGGTGCCGGGGGAAGGGCCGGCAGGGCCGCCGGGAGAGCCGGCAGATAGCTGTTGCCGGTGTCATAGGCGGCAGGCACTCGGATCGGAGCGATCTGAGGGGTACCCCGCTCCGCGACCAGGGAGTCGTAGATCGGAGTGTCGGGGAACGACGGTGCGGCGTAGTAGCCGCCGCCGTAGGTGGAGCGGGGGGAGGTCATGACACCTAAGTTAAGCCCACGATGTGCTGGTTGGGGAGCCCGATAAGAGGGTTGTTTTACGGGTTGTGAGTGAACCACGATCCCCAATGCGAGCGAACTTGGGAAAAAAGGGCGTCCGGACGCGTTGAGATCGTGTAAAGGGCAAGTTCACGAGGGGTTACCGGCGGATCGACAGTCGGGATCTGCGCCACTGTGGGCCTCGCACGGGGCCGGGGATTAGGTTGGCGGGGGAAAGTCGGGCAGCCGGACTCGCGATGGGGGCGAGCATGACCATGCTAAAGGGAACCAATGTTCCGGTGGCGGCTCAGGCCGTGCGGGTCGAATTGGGGTGGCGCACCTCCCCGGGGACACCGGATGTGGACGGCTCGGCGATCCTTCTCGTATCGGGAAAGGTGCGCAACGACGCGGACTTCGTCTTTTACAACCAGCCCTCCCACGCATCCGGTGCGGTACGCCACGAGGGCAAGCGGACCTCCGGCGACGGGGCGACGGACAGCCTCGCGGTGGATCTGGCGCGCATCGAGCCGGTCATCGAGCGTGTGGTCCTGGCGGCCTCCGCGGACGGCGGCACCTTCGGACAGGTGACGGGACTGTACGTACGGATCACGGACGTGGCGGACGGCTCGGAGATCGCGCGCTTCGACAGCGCGGACGCGACGGTGGAGACCGCATTCATTCTCGGGGAGCTCTACCGCCGCCAGGGCTCCTGGAAATTCCGCGCCGTCGGCCAGGGATACGGCACCGGCCTCGAAGGTCTCGCGACGGACTTCGGTATTTCCGTCGATGAGCCGCAGCAGTCCCAGCAGCCGCAACAGTCTCAGCCGTATCAGAAGCCCCTGCCGCCTCAACAGCCCCCGCACGGAACGCGGGTTGACCAGCTTCCGCCACCCCCGCCGGTGCTTTCGCCCGCACCGCCGACGGCGCCCCCGGCGCCTCCCGCACCTCCTGCCGCCCAGCCCGTCCGGCTGTCCAAGGTGACACTCACCAAGGACGCTCCATCGGTCTCCCTCGCCAAACAGGGCGGCACTTCGGGAACCCTCCGAGTCAATCTCAACTGGGAAGTGCGCAAACAGTTCAAGGGCTGGGGAAGCAAACTCGGCAGGGCGGTCGCCAACCACGCGGATCTCGATCTTGATCTCTGCGCCCTCTACGAACTCACCGACGGCCGCAAGGGAGTCGTGCAGGCCCTCGGAAACGCGTTCGGCGCACTCCGGCAGCCGCCGTATATCCATCTCGACGGAGACGACCGCACCGGGGCCGTCTCCACCGGTGAGAACCTCACGGTCAACCTCGACCAGAAGGGCAAGCTCCGTCGCGTCCTGATCTTCGTCACCATCTATGAGGGCGCCCGGAGTTTCGCCGATCTCCATGCCACTGTCACCCTCCAGCCGCAGCACGGTGCCCCGATCGACTTCTCACTGGACGAATGCACCGTGCCGTCCACCGTCTGCGCCCTCGCGCTCCTCACCAACAACGGGGGAGACCTCACGGTCCAGCGCGAGGCCCGCTATCTCGTACCCGAGCGCGGGGTGAGCCCGCAGCGCACCATCGACTACGCCTACGGATGGGGCATGAACTGGACACCCGGCCGTAAGTGACCCGGCACGAGTCCGGACGCCACCGCGGCCATGGCCCCACGGCCGGCTCCGCTCAGCGGTCCGGCGCGGCCTCGGGACGGGCGTATGTACGCCCCTTCCAGGCCGCGCCCCGGCCCCGGTGGTGCTGCACCGCCGAATCGACCGTCATCAGCAGATACAGCACCGCGGTGAACGGCAGCAGCGGCGCCAGCCAGAGCGACTGCCGGTAGTAGCCCAGCATCGGCATGTACGACCCGGCCATCACCGCCCACGCCAGCCCGCCCGCCCACGCAGCCACCGGCGCACCGCCCAGCAGCCCGGCGACGAGCGTGACCGGCGGCGCGAGATAGACCAGCGCGAGCCCCAGCACCGTCCCCAGGAGCAGCAGCGGACTGTGCCGCAACTGGGCGTACGCGCTCCGCGACACCATCCGCCACAGATCCGCCAGCCGCGGATACGGCCGCACGCTGTCCACCCGCTCCGCGAGCCCCAGCCAGATCCGCCCGCCACTGCGCTGCACCGCCCGCGCCAGCGACACATCGTCGATCACCGCCTGCCGGATCGACTCCGGCACCCGCGCCCGGTCCGCCGCCTCCGTCCGCAGCAGCACGCAGCCGCCGGCCGCCGCGGCCGTCCGGGCCCGCGCCCGGTTCACCCACCGGAACGGATAGAGCTGTGAGAAGAAGTAGACGAAGGCCGGCACGACCAGCCGCTCCCAGACACTCGACACCCGCAACCGGGCCATCTGCGAGACCATGTCGAAGCCGCCCGACTCGGCGGCGGCGACCAGCTCCCGCAGACTGTCCGGCTCATGGGCGATATCGGCGTCCGTGAGCAGCAGATACTCCGGTTCCCGGGCCCGGGCCAGCGAGATCCCGTGCCGCACGGCCCAGAGCTTGCCCGTCCAGCCCGGCTCCGGCTCACCGGGCGACACCACCGTCACGGGCAGGCCTCCGTGCCGTACGGACAGGGCCCGGGCGACATCTCCGGTGCCGTCCTTGCTGCAGTCGTCGACGAGGAAGATCTCCGCGGCCCCCGGATAGTCCTGCGCCAGCAGTGATGGCAGGCTCACCGGAAGCATGTCGGCCTCGTCACGTGCGGGCACGACGATCGCCACAAAGGGCCAGCGCTCCGGGGCCTCGCGGCGTGGCAGCCGCTGGTCGGTCCGCCAGAAGAACCCCTGTCCCAGCAGCAGCCACACCCATGCGGCCAGCGAACCCACGGCGATCCAGGCAACGGCGCTCATTCGCCGCAGTCTGCCCCACTGTGCCGGAACCGCAAGGGCGGTCGACTATGGTGACCGGGTGAAGATCGCGCTCATGGACTCCGGAATCGGCCTGCTCGCGGCGGCCGCCGCCGTACGCCGACTGAGGCCCGACGCCGATCTGGTGCTCTCCAGCGACCCCGGCAGCATGCCCTGGGGGCCGCGTACCCCCGAGGATGTCACCGCGCGCGCGCTGGCTGTGGCCCGCGCGGCCGCCGCTCACCGGCCCGACGCACTGATCGTCGCCTGCAACACGGCCTCCGTACACGCACTGCCGGCGCTCCGCGCCGAGCTGGAGCCGGCGTTGCCGGTCATCGGCACCGTTCCCGCGATCAAGCCGTCCGTCGCCGATGGCGGCCCCGTCGCGATCTGGGCGACGCCCGCCACCACGGGCAGCCCGTACCAGCGCGGTCTCATCCGGGAATTCGCCCGCTCCGTCGCCGTCACCGAGGTCCCATGCCCGGGTCTCGCCGACGCCGTGGAGCACGCGGACGAAGCGGCGATCGACCGGGCCATCGGGGCGGCCGCCGCACTCACCCCGCGCGATGTGCGAGCCGTGGTCCTGGGGTGCACCCATTACGAACTGGTCGCCGAACGCATCCGTGCGGCGGTGCGGCAGCCCGTTCTGCCTCCCGCCGCACTGCACGGCTCCGCCGGTGCCGTCGCCGCCCAGGCACTGCGCCGGATCGGGGCCGAACCCGCTCCGTCGGCCGAACCCACCGCGAGTCTCACCGTCCTCCTCGGCGGACGCACCGGCGACCTGCCACAGGCCGCTCTGGCCTACGCGGAAGGGCAGCTGCTGGGGGCCGTCAGCCCCGCCCGCTGACCCTGCGCGGGCCGTTGGACTCATCCCCGGCGTGCGGAATCCTGAGTACGCTGCTTGACATGAGGGACCACCCCCGAAAACCGAGGCACACCGGAGCAGACCCCCACTCCGACGTCTGGATCGGCCGGGCCACCAACCGGGCCCAGTGGGTACTCGCCGCCGGTGGCGCGGCCTGTCTGGCGCTCGGCATCCAGCTGGCCGTCACCTCCGACTGGGCCTCCGGAATCATTGCGCTGCTGATGGCCGTGACCGGTTGTGTCGCCGCCGGACTGCTCATGCTGTTCGGCACTCTCGCCTTCGTGAACGTGGCCGTCAGGGTCGACGGGGACGCCATCGAAGTGCGCTGCGGCCACTTGGGCCTGCCACGCCGCCGGATTCTGCTCACCCATGTGGTGGGTGCGGAGTTCGTACCCGAGGTCACCCCGCGCCAGTGGGGCGGCTGGGGCTGCCGCTGGCGCCCGGAGCAGGGCACGGCCGTGGTGGTCCGCAGGGGCGAGGGCCTGGTGCTCCGGCTCGGTGACGACAGGACGTTCACCATCACGGTCGACGACGCGGAAGCGGGCGTACGGTTCATCCGCGAGCGCCTGCATCTGCCGGCGACCGGCGCGCCCGCCGGGGCCTGATCGCAGGAGGCGGGCCGGGGGGCCCGGGACGGCTCAGAGCGGGGTGCGGTCCGTCGGCCGCGCGCGGCGGGCTCTGCCACGAGGACCATGGGCGGTCCCGCCCGCACCACGCGCCCCGTCCGCCCCCGTCGTACCGTCGCCGATGGGCCGCCGGGCCGATGCCAGCCCCGCGAGCAGCCCCGCCCCCGCGGTCACCGGCGTGAAGCTGAGGGCATTGCCGACGCTCGCCAGCACCGCGAGTGCGGCCAGCGCGGCCCCCGCAGTCAGAACGACGGCCGTGGTGCGGGGCGACCGCCACAGCACGTACAGCAGCCAGCCGAAGGCCGAGCCCAGCAGCACCACCCCGACCACCCCCTGCTCGGCCGCCTGCTGCAGCGGCGCCGAGTGCGGTCTGCCGTCGGAGCGGACGGTCTGCTCCACGGTCGGGCTCAGTTCGGCGAACCGCCCGGGGCCGACGCCCAGAACCGGATGCTCGTGGGCCAGCTCCAGCGCGTCCTGCCACAGCTGCACCCGGTTCGCGGTGAGCGGACCCTCCAGGGACACCATGAGGCCCTGGGGCAGAGTGTCCGCGGCGACCGCCCATGACATGCCGACGACGAGGCCGGTGGCCAGCGCGAGCCCGGCGAGACCGAGCAGCCGCTGCCGCATGCGGGCTGCGGCCAGCGAACAGAGCAGCACCCCGAGTGCCGCGGCGAATCCGGCCACCGAGCGCAGCTGCAGCGCGGCGCAGGCCGTACCGAACGCCAGCAGCCGCAGGGTGAACCGCAGCGGTGCCTGCCGGGCCGCCGCCGCCGCGCAGCACGCGGCGCCCGCTGCGAGCACCAGCAGTGCGGCGGCGGCCCC
Organism: Streptomyces sp. NBC_01217; assembly: GCF_035994185.1. Classification (NCBI taxonomy): domain Bacteria; kingdom Bacillati; phylum Actinomycetota; class Actinomycetes; order Kitasatosporales; family Streptomycetaceae; genus Streptomyces; species Streptomyces sp. NBC_01217. The sequence goes on along the minus strand of NZ_CP108538.1, from coordinate 1,042,839 downwards.
GGTGTGACCGGGCGCCGTGTCCACCGTGGCCGTGGCGCCCGGCATGCCATGGCGCGAGAGGAGGCCCATGAGGAGCGCCCCGACCGCGGCGACCGTGGCGGTCGCCACCGGCAGCAGCGTTCCGCAGATCCGTCCGCAGGCGAAGCCCGCGGCGACGGCGAGCAGAGCCAGCAGCACACCCTCCGGTCCGGTCTCGTGCCCGGCGGCGCTGATCAACGACCAGATCGCGCAGGCGGCGAGAATCACGGCCCCGGCCACGTCGGAGGCGTTGCCGCGTTCCCGCGTCCGGCCCCGCCCCGCTGGTGCAATCGTCACGCGCGCCCCCCGACCTGTGACCGTCCCGTACTCAACGGCCGGATCCGGCCGTTCGGCGGGGACTGGCGGACACGGTAACGGCAGCGGCCCGGATCTGTGCGGGAAAGTGACGAAACGATCCGGCACGCAGGGTTCCAGTACGCGGGCAGGACTGCCGGACACACAGCTGACCACCGTAGACTCCGCCGGGTGAGCGCCACCATCACCTCAGTCGACGAGCCTACGCAGCCTGCTTCCGTTCCCCGTGGGAGGCAGCTGAGGCTCGTTCGGCCCGCAGCAGCCGTGATCTCGGGCGTGCTGCTGTACCTGAGCTTCCCGCCCCGGCCCCTGTGGTGGCTGGTTCTGCCCGGTTTCGCGCTGCTCGGCTGGGTGCTGCACGAGCGCAGGCTGCGCGCCGCGTTCGGTCTCGGCCTCCTCGCGGGACTGGGCTTCATGCTGCCGCTGCTGAACTGGACGGGCGAGGAGGTCGGTCCGGTGCCGTGGCTGGCACTCGCCGCCGCCGAGGCGCTGTTCGTCGCGGTCGGCTGCGTCGGGATCGCCGCGGTGTCCCGCCTCGCCTGGTGGCCGGTGTGGGGCGCCGCTGTCTGGGCCCTGGACGAGGGGATCCGGGCCAGGGTGCCCTTCGGCGGCTTCCCCTGGGGCAAGATCGCGTTCGGACAGGCGGACAGCGTATTCCTGCCGCTCGCGGCCGTCGGCGGCACACCGCTGCTCTCGTTCGCGGTGGTGCTGTGCGGCTTCGGCCTCTTCGAAGCGGTGCGTTCCTTCCGTACGTACCGCAGCACCGGTCAGGTCCCCCGAGCCGCGGTCGCCGCCGCAGCTGTAACCGTCCTCGTACCCCTGGCCGGGGCGCTGGCCGCGCTGCCGCTCGTCGACGACTCGGCGCAGGACGGCACCGCGACCGTCGCGGCGATCCAGGGCAATGTGCCGCGCCTCGGACTCGACTTCAACTCCCAGCGCCGCGCCGTCCTCGACAACCACGTACGCCGTACCGAACAGCTCGCCCGCGAGGTGAAGGCGGGCAAGGTGCCGCAGCCCGACTTCGTCCTGTGGCCCGAGAACTCCTCCGACCTCGACCCCTACCGCAACGCGGACGCGCGGATCGTCATCGACGAGGCCGTGAAGGCCATCAACGCCCCCACCGTGGTCGGCGCGGTCGTCGAGCCCGACACCGGCAAGCTGCGCAACACCCTCATCCAGTGGGACCCGAACGGCGGCCCTGTCGCCACGTACGACAAGCGCCACATCCAGCCCTTCGGCGAGTACATGCCGATGCGTTCCGTCGCACGCGTCTTCAGCTCGGACGTCGACCGGGTGCAGCGCGACTTCGGACCGGGCAAGAAGGTCGGCGTCTTCGATCTGGCGGGCACCCGGGTGGGGCTTGTCACCTGCTACGAAGCCGCCTTCGACGACGCCGTACGGGACACCGTCGAGCACGGCAGCCAGCTGATCGCCGTACCCAGCAACAACGCCACCTTCGGACGCAGCGAGATGACCTATCAGCAGCTGGCCATGTCCAGGGTGCGGGCCGTCGAGCACAGCAGGTCCGTCGTCGTCCCCGTCACCAGCGGGGTCAGCGCGGTCATCCGCCCGGACGGGACGATCGTCCAGAAGACCAAGCTGTTCACCGCGGACGCACTCGTGGACGAGGTGCCGCTGAGGTCCTCGCTGACACCCGCGACGCGGATGGGCTCGCTCCCCGAAGGGGTGCTCGCACTGGTCGCGGTGGCGGGTCTCGGCTGGGTCCTCATGCGTTCGGTACGGCTCCGGCGGAGCCGCTGATCCGTCGCGCGCGCCACGTAGAGTCGGCTCATGGCTACTCCTGACTTCATCCGCGAGATCCGCGCCACCGCGGGCCACCAGCTGCTCCTGCTGCCGGGCGTCACCGCCGTGGTCTTCGACGACGAGGGAAGAGTGCTGCTCGGGCGCCGCGCCGACACCGGCCAGTGGGCGGTCATCGGCGGTATCAGCGAGCCGGGTGAGCAGCCGGCGAGGACGGCGGAGCGCGAGGTGTACGAGGAGACCGCCGTGCACTGTGTGGCGGAGCGTGTGGTGCTCACCCAGGCTCTGGAACCGGTGGAGTACGCCAATGGCGACCGCTGCCAGTATCTGGACGTCACCTTCCGCTGCCGGGCGACCGGCGGCGAGGCGCGCGTCAATGACGACGAGTCTCTGGAGGTGGGCTGGTTCCCGGTGGACGCGCTGCCGCCGTTGACCGAGTTCGGTCTCTTCCGGATCAAGCAGTCGCTGACCGACGAACCCACCTGGTTCGAACCCACTCCTCAGCACTGACACACGCCGCTCGCCGGACGGGACCGGTTTCCCGGCCCGTCCGGCGAGTTCGGCAGGTACGGCAGGTACGGCTCAGACGGTACGGGCGTCGGCGGACAGCGCCGCGGGTGCGTCCGCCTCCGCGGTGGCTCCCTCGATGTCCGCGAGATCCCGGTCCCTGGTCTCCTTGGCGCAGGCGACCGCCAGGACGGTGATGAGCGCCGCGGCGATCACGTACAGCGAGATCAGTGTCGAGCTGTGGTACTTCTCCAGCAGCGCGGTGGCGATGAGCGGCGCCGGGGCACCGGCCGCGACCGACGAGAACTGGGCACCGATCGATGCACCCGAGTACCGCATCCGGGTCGCGAACATCTCCGAGAAGAAGGCCGCTTGGGGTGCGTACATCGCGCCGTGGAAGATGAGTCCGACCGTGACGGCGAGCAGCAGGCTTGCGAAGCTGCTGCTGTCGATCAGCGCGAAGAACGGGAACATCCACAGCCCCACACCGACCGCCCCGACCAGATAGATGGGTTTGCGGCCGAACCGGTCCGACAGCGCGCCCCACACCGGGATGACCGCGAAGTGGACGGCGGAGGCGATGAGCACGGCGTTCAGCGCCGTCTGCCTGTTCAGGTCCGCGGCCGTCGTCGCGTACACGAGGATGAACGCGGTGATCACGTAGTAGCTGATGTTCTCCGCCATCCTGGCGCCCATGGCGATGAGCACATCGCGCCAGTGGTGGCGAAGGACGGCGACGAGAGGCATCTTCTCGGCCGCCGAGGCGACCGCCTTGCGTCCCTCGGCCTGTGCCAGCGCGGCCTTGAACACCGGCGATTCATCGACAGAGAGACGAATCCACAGGCCGACGATCACCAGTACGCCCGAGAGCAGGAACGGGATGCGCCAGCCCCAGGCTTCGAAGGCGGAGTCCGACATCAGCGCGGTGAGCGCGGCGAGCACCCCGGTGGCGAGCAACTGCCCGGCCGGCGCACCTGTTTGCGGCCAGGAGGCCCAGAACCCGCGCCGCTTGGCGTCCCCGTGTTCCGACACCAGCAGCACAGCCCCGCCCCACTCACCACCGAGGGCGAAGCCCTGCACCAGACGCAGGACGGTGAGCAGTACGGGGGCGGCTGCCCCGACCGTGGCATGCGTGGGCAGCAGCCCGATGGCGAACGTCGCTCCGCCCATCATCAGCAGACTGAGCACCAGCAGCTTCTTGCGGCCCAGCCGGTCGCCGAAGTGCCCGAACACCAGGGCTCCGAGCGGCCGGGCGGCGAAGCCGATCGCGTAGGTGAGGAAGGAGAGGAGCGTGCCGACGAGCGGGTCGGACTCCGGGAAGAACAGCTTGTTGAAGACCAGCGCGGCAGCTGACCCGTACAGGAAGAAGTCGTACCACTCGATGGTGGTCCCTATGAGACTTGCGGCGACGATCCGGCGGAGGTTCGACGGTGCTGGTGGGGAGGTTGCTGGGGCGGCCATGGGTACCACTTCCGGATGTTTGGCGGGGACGTTGCTGTGTCGCCATACCGTAGGAAGGGCCAGGTCAGGGGCGTATGTGGCGGGACACCATAGTTCCGGTGCGCAGTGTGCGGGCTGCCGCTACGGGGAGGGGGTGCGGGTCTGTCTCCGCATGGTGGGGTGGGGAGGCCGCGCAGGGGAGGGCTGTCCGGGTTGCACTGTTCGGCATATTTCGCGAGGGCAGTGCTGACTCCTGCGCCGACTTGGTGCTGACTGCGTTGTGTTGTAATCGGGCAATTCGGTGCGGAGTGGGCGGCTGGCAGTCGACGGAGCCTTGGGCTGCTCACCGAACAGGCTCGTTGCGGAGCTGCGTCGCGGTGGACCGGCCGGGGGTGGCCGTGAGAGGTGTCAGGCGGCTGGGCCGGCGCTGCCGGGGTCATTGGGGTGGGATTGCAGCGGGGTGATGGCCGCGGTCATCCAGGGCCACAGCGGCAGGGTGCCGAGCACCTTCTCCCGTAGCCCGGATTCGTCGTCGGCGCGCCACAGGCCGATGCTGCGCACCTCTCCGACAGGGCGCCACAGGCGTACGAGGTGCCCGTCGGCCGCGAGTTCTCCGGCGCGTACGGATTCCGCGGCGCGGATCCGGTCGACCTCGGCCGGGTCGGTGCCTTCGGGAACGGTCGTGGTGAGCTCGACGAGGAATTCACGCATGGTCTTTCTCCAATGCAGCCGAGGCGCCATGGACGCCGACGATCGAGGGGAGTGCGGGTGACAGGGCAGCGTCAGTCCTGGGTGATGACCCGGGAGACGTGATACTGGCGGATCTTCCAGTCGTCGTACTCGCGGTGCAGGACGAGGGACAGGTGGACCTTGGCCTCCCAGCCGTCCGCACCGCTGAAGGTGATGTCGGCGAAGCCGCCGGCGACCTGGTCGTCGAGGGTGTAGGTGTGAAGGACCGTCACATCGGCCCGCCGGTCGGCGTCGACTGCCTCGTAGTACGCGCGTACCGCGTCCCGGCCGACCACAACTGTCGGTCCGAAGCCCTGGAAGAGCGCGTCCGGGGTGTACAACTGCGCGATCACGTCCGGCTGGTGGTTGTCGAAGGCAGCCTTCCACCGGTCGAGCACTTCTTGCATGGGGTGAGTCATGGTCCTGGTCCTCTTTCTTGTTCGGCAACGGCTCTCGTAGTTCATGGGGCTGGTCCCGGCCCCGACCCGGCATCGCCAGGCGTCGGGCAGTCCGGCCACCTTCTGCACCTCGGGTCGGTCGGGTCATGCAGAGCGGGGTACCGAGGGGCACCGAATCGCTGCAGGTGTCGGTGAAGTGGAGGCCAATGGTGAAGCCACGGGAAACTCCTCATCCCGTCCTTTGCGGGGCGGTGGCGTCGGCCCAGGGTGCCCGGCGGGGTCAGTGCCCGGCGGTCTGCCCACCGTCGACGGGCAGGATCGCACCGGTGACGAATGGGGCGTTTTCCAGGTAGAGCACCGCGTCGGCGATGTCGCTGATCTCGCCCATGCGGCCCACGGGGTGCAGTTCGGCGAGCGCGGCGTGGTACTGCTCCGGGTGCATGGGCGTCTTGATCGTGCCCAGGGCGACCGCGTTGGAGCGGATCCCCCGGGAGGCGTACTCGATGGCCAGAGCCTTGGTGGCGGCCTGGAGGCCGCCCTTGGACAGGGAGGCGAGTACGGAGGGCACGTTGGAGTTGGGGTGCTCGACGAGGCTGGTCGTGATCTGCACGATGTGTCCGCCACCCTGCTTGAGCATCTGCTCGATCACGAGCTGGCTGATGCGGAAGAAGCCGTTGACGTTCACCCCCATCACCTTGTCGTAATCGTCTTCGGTGAACTCGGTGAACGGCTTGGAGACGAAGACGCCGGCGTTGTTGACGAGCGTGTCGATGCGGCCGAACCGCTCCAGGCCCGCCGCGATGACGTGCTCGGCGGTGGCGCGGTCGGCGATGTCCCCCCGGATGGTGAGAATGTCGGCGTCACTGGACTCCTCCATGCTGCGCGAGGTGGCGACGACGGCGTAGCCCAGCTTGCGGTAGGCGGTGACGAGCCCTGCGCCGATGCCCTGCGATGCGCCGGTGATGACGGCGACCTTCTGTCCCTGAGTATTCATGACGGCCTCTCGTGGATGGTGGAAGCGGTGCTAGCCGACCGGTCATATAAAAGTAGACGACCGGTCGACACCGGTCAATGTGGAACGCTCTCGTTCGTGGCGAGACGGAGGGTGCACTGGGTGGCCTTGTTGTTTGTAGACCGGTCGTCTACATTTCTACTAGACCGGTCGGCTACTACTTCCGACCCTTCCGCTCACCCATGAATGGAAACCATGACCGTGACCACTCCCGTGAACGTCGCAATCGTCTACTACTCCTCCACCGGCACCATCACCGAGATCGCCAGGGAACTGCGCGATGCCGCGGTCAAGGCCGGCGCCGAAGTCCGCCTGGTGAAGGCGGCGGAGCTCGCTCCCTGGGAAGCCATTCAGTCGAACCCGGCGTGGGCCGCCAACCATGCCGCCACGGTCGACATCCCGGAGGCGTCCGTGGACGACATCGAGTGGGCCGACGCGGTTCTGTTCGGCACCGCGACGCGCTTCGGCAATCTGTCCGCCCAGCTCAAGCAGTTCATGGACACCCTTGGAGGCCTCTGGGCGCAGGGCAAGCTGGCCGACAAGGTCTACAGCGGCTTCACGTCGTCCGCGACCGCCCACGCAGGGCAGGAGACGACACTCCAGGCGTTGTACACCTCGGTCCACCACTTCGGAGGCATCGTCGTCGCTCCGGGATTCACCGACCCGGTCAAGTTCCTGGACGGCAACCCCTACGGCACCTCCCACGTGGACGGGCAGGGCACCCTGCCAGTGAACGACACCACGCGCGCCGCCGCGCGCCATCAGGCGGAGCGCGTCGTGAAGATCGCCGCGAACCTGAAGGCTGCCGCGTAGCAGGACGGGTTCTTCCCCTACGCGCAGGTCGGCGCCGCTGCTCGCAGCGGCGCCGACCTGCGGTCGTATCCGGCGGAAGTGCTAGATGACCGGTTTGCTTACCCAGTAGTCGAATGGTCGTATACTGAAGCCATGGGACGGACGAGCGATGCCAGGGGCAAGATTCTCAGTGCTGCGCAGTCTTTGATCGAACTGCGGGGATACTCGGCGCTGGGCGTGGCGGAGATCTGCAAGACGGCTGCTGTGCCCAAGGGCAGCTTCTACTACTTCTTCGAGTCCAAGGAAGTCTTGGCGCTGGCCGTGCTCGATGAGCAGTGGGCTACTCAGCGACGCGAATGGGATCGCGCTCTGCGGAGCGACCAGGAGCCCCTGCTGCGGCTCCGGCAGCTCTTCGAGGAGACCGCTGCCGCCCAGCGCGCAGGACAGGCGACGTGCGGAACCGTGTCCGGGTGCATGTTCGGCAACCTCACGCTGGAGCTGAGCAACCAGACGGAGGCCATCCGGGAGCGTCTGCAGGAGATCTTCGATGCCCAGGTCGACTTGGTGGAAGAGGTGATCGCGGCAGCCGCGGAGCGCGGTGATGTGACGGTCGCCGATGTTCGTGAGGCCGCCCGTTCCGTCGTCGCGCAGTTGGAGGGGCAGGTGTTGTTCGCGAAGCTCTACAACAACACCGCTCAGCTCGATGCCCTCTGGTCGAACTGCCTCGCTCTTCTGGGAGCGCGCGCCCCCGAACCGGGTGTGGCTGCAGTCTGACCGGGGTCGCTCGGTACCGGCTGCGAACCCTGGACGGAGCGGGGTATGTGCCGGCGCGGACCTCGACTCCCACCCCTTGGCCTTCGAGAGGCCAAGGGGTGAGAGTCGTTCGGAGGGCCGGGCCGGCGTCACGCGAACTTGACGTCCTCGATGTCGATTGTGACGAGTTCGATGTCGCGCACCACCACACCTCCCTCTCCGAGCGGGTGGACGCGGCGCCTGGTGGGGACCACGATCCCGCCGAACTCCGCGTGATCGAAGGTGTAGTGCGCGGCCGGTCCGGCGTTGAGGACCTCCGCGGTGTAGTCGTGCCTGCGGAGCAGTCCGTCCTTGTCGAAGTAGAAGACCTGCTCCCGGCTGTGCGTCGCAAGGTTCTCGGGGAACGTGACCTTGAGCCGGGCCCACGTCTCGCCCCCCTCGGTCACAGCGGGCAGCTCCTCGGTTCGGAAACCGGGGGAGGTGAAAGTGAAGGGTGACGTCAGGTACGTCCACATCGCGTAACCGGCGAAGTAGGCGACGTGCAGGTCGTCCCAAGGGGTTTCGAGGGTGTGACCCGCAAAGGCGTCCCGGGGTGACCGGCGCTCGGCCTGCACCTCGCCGGAGTCGTTCTCCACGGCCACGCGCTCGGCGGTGAAGGAGGTGCGCAGGCCCGGTGCGGTGAAGGGGTAGTGGCTCGCGTGCTGTCGATGCAGGTCGACTCGCACGGCAGCGCGGTCGAAGACGCCCTCCTGCCCTTTCACCGCCCACAGCGCCCCTGCGGAGCGGAAGTCGACCGTGACCGACTCGTACTGCGAGTAGCGGTCCATGCCGCCGTGTGCCGTTATGACCTTGGCCGTGAGATCACTCATGGTGCTGTTCTCCTGTGTGGTGATGGGGGTCGCTTGCCTCTCATAATGACCGGTCGTCTTAAGCGGAGCAAGCTGCGCCTCTGCGCTTCCCCTCACGTGGGTGCGCTAGTGTCTCGTGATCCTGTTCATGTCAGTTCGAGTTGTTATTAACGAGTTTCTTCACGTTGGTCGCGACGAGTCGGACCTTCGCGAGGACCTCGCCGGCGGTCGCGGTCCAAGTGAACGGTTTCGCTGTCGTGTTCCAGGAGTTGATGTAGTCGCGGATCTGTTTGATCAGGACGTTGACGCTGGAGAACGTGCCGCGGCGGATGGACTGCCGGGTCAGGATTCCGAACCAGATCTCGATCTGGTTCAGCCACGAGGAACCGACGGGAGTGAAATGGAAGTGGACTTGCGGGTTCTTGACCAGCCACTCCTTGACCTCCGGGGTGGTGTGCGTCGAGAGGTTGTCCAGGACGACATGGATGTCCTTCCCGGCGTGCGGTTTCACCGCCTTCTTCAAGAAGGCCAGGAAATCCTTGCCGTTCCGGGTCGGCCTGCACTCGCCGAGCACTTCACCAGTGGTGACGTTCAGGGCGGCGAACAGGTTCGTGGTGCCGTGCCGGACGTAGTCGGCGGTGCGCTTCTCGCTCGCCGCGAAGGCGACCGGCAGCACCGGCTGGGTCCGGTCCAGCGCCTGGATCTGCGTCTTCTCGTCGATCGAGAGGACCACCGCGCCGCCCGGCGGGGCCAGATACAGGCCGATCACGTCGGCCACCTTCTCCGCGAACGCGGGATCTTTGGAAATCTTGAAGGTGCCGGACCGGTGCGGCTTCAGGCTTTCCTCCCGCCAGACGCGCGCGATGTAGTGCCAGGACACGGTGATGTTCTCGGCCCGCTCCAGATACTTCGCCAACTCCCGCGTGGACCAGCGCGAAAGCCCCGTGCCGTCCGGCGGCGTCATGCGCGTCAGCGCGATCACCCGGGCCCGCACCCGCGCCGGCACCTGTTCCCGCGCGCCACCGGGACGCTCACCTTCCAGCCCGGCCAGGCCCTGCTCGGCATAGCGGATCTTCCAGCGGTCCACGGTCGGCAGCGACACCCCGAGCAGCTCCGCAATGTCCTTGCGCCGACGCCCCTCACTCGACCACAGCACGATCCGGCCCCGCGTTGCTATGTCCGCAGGAACGTCCCGACTGTTCACCAACTCCCGCAACTCGGCGGCCTGTTCCACGGAGATCTCCACACCAAGAGACCCTGCCATACAAGATCAAGTAACGCTGACGGAATCACGAGACACTAGCTGCTGACATCAGCCGCCGTCCAATAGGGGGCGGTCTGCTATCGTCGAATGTGACCGATCGTCTTACTGGGAGAACTGAGGAGGTTCAGCGGTGCCCAGAGCGAGCCTGCGGGAGAATCTCATCGCTGCGGCGGTCGAGCGGTTTCATGCTCGTGGCTACGCGGCCACGGGGGTGAAGGACATCACCGATGCCGCCGGCGCCCCCAAGGGGTCCTTCTACAACCACTTCCCGAGCAAGGAAGCCCTGGCCGTTGTCGCGCTGGACCGGTACGGCGCCACCCGGGGGTTGGAGAGGTTGCATGACCGGTCGGTCGCTCCGCTGACCCGGCTGCGTGAGCACTTCGAGTTTCTGCGCGACGAGAACATCGAGACAGAATTCAACCGGGGCTGCCTCGTGGGTGACCTCGCCGTCGAGGTCGCCGATCACAGCGATGCGGTCCGTGCGACGGTGCGCGACAGTTTCCAGGCCTGGGCCGACGCTCTGGCCTGCGCCATCACGGATGCCCAGCAATCCGGTGAGGTGGCGAAGACGCTGGAGGCGTCCACCTTGGCGCGCTTCGTGCTGAGCGCGTGGGAAGGCTCACTGACCAGCGCTCGGGCCGACCGTTCGGCTCGCTCGTTCGAGGCGTTCTTCACGGTCGTCTTCGGTGTCTTGCTGCGGTGAGTCGCGGGCCTCGGCCGCCTGCCCGCCCCCAGGTTCGGCTCGCGCCGGATTCACCTGCCACTGAGCGGCTCGGGGTCGTCGCCGGCATACGGGAGGACCGGCGTTTCGCGCCGCTCCGCCTCGTGGGCCGGTTTCCAGACTGCTCTGGCGATACGCCCGACGAGGCCATTCGCCGTGGCCGGCACCTCAGCCCTCCGGTGCGTAGAACACCGCGGTGGGCATGACCACTGTGCGCAGATGGGCGAAAATCGGTCGCAGTACGCGGTCCACTACGAGTGAGTTTCGTCCGGTGCCGCCGGTGGCGACGATCAGCGCCGGTGTGGCCTCCAGTGCCGTGCCTTCGAGGCAGTCGAAGAACATCCTGCGCGCAGGAGGGCCTGCTTCTGCACGCGAGTGCGATGCCGTTGCGGATGTCCTGGCCGTTCGGGCTCGGGAGCCGCGCTGCGGGCGGTCGGGCGCTTACGGGTGCGAGTACAGGGTGACGGTGGCCGTGCGGCGCAGGAATTCCTCGGCCCGGGCCCATGGCCAGCCGTTGTCGACCACGAGCGAGCGCCAGCCGGACGGGCCGAACCAGAACCACAGCGCGTCCGCCGTCTCCTGCTCTCCGTAGAGAGGCGCAGGGCTCAAGGTGTGGAGGTGGTGCGCGGCCGTCGTCAGGGCGTCCCGGTAGGCCGCCGTGGCTCGCTCCCACAGGGCCGCACCGTTCTCATGAACCGGCCACGCCTTGTGGATCGCCTCGTGTACGGGGAAGTGTCCTTCGTTGCCCGCTCGTGTGCCCCGGGCGAGTGTGTCCAGGACCGCCTCGGGTGTCCGCAGGCTGAGCAGGTGCCGTACCGCCCGCTCGTGGCCGGACGCGGACACGCCCTGGTCCACGATCCGGTCCAGGATGTCGCCCTTGCTGCCGACGCTCGCGAACACCGTCTTGGGGGAGACGCCGGCGGCGGACGCGATGTCTGCGACGGTCACGAGTCCGTAGCCGCGGTTCGCGAACAGCTCGGTGGCCCGCTGGAGGATCTGCTCGCGGGTTCGCGCGGCGGACTGTTCGCGCAACGGGGAGACATAGGAGCGCTTGGAGGGCATCACTCCATCCTAGGTTTTCCTTGATGACCTAATGATTAGGTACGCTACTACTCGAATTGAGGGCCATCCGCGTCGCGCGGGTCGCCCGTGACGAGAGGTGTGACCGATCATGGGGATGAGCGCTGCTGAACTTGCGCAGGGGCTCTTCCGCGTTCTCGAAACCGGGGACGCGGATCTGGCCGCCGATGTGGTCGCGGCGGACTTCCGCAACCGTGAAGCGGCCGTGGCACCCTCGCCCTGCTCGATCCCGGGCCCCGCGGGAGTGCTTGCCTCGGGGGCCTGGATGCGCTCCGCCTTCGGTGAGCTGCGCTTCCCGATCGTGGAGACGGCCGGCAACGACCGGCAGGTGTGGGTCCGGCTGCGCATGCTGGGACGCCACACGGGTCCCTTCGTGCGCTTCCGCGACGGCTCGCTCGACCAGGCCGTCCCCGCAACAGGACGTGAGATCGACTTCGAGCAGATCCACGTCCTTGATCTGCGCGAGGGCAAGGTGGTCGGCCACGAGGCGGTGCGCGACGACATCACCATGCTGGGACAGATCGGCGTCTTTCCACCCGCTCCGGCCACCGCGCTGCGCATGGTCGCCTGGAAGCTGACCGGGCGTGCCGCTCGCGCCGCCGTCCATGTCACGGCGCAGGCGGCCGAGGCGGCCGCCCTCATGGAGCGAAGCCGCTGAACTGGACGCCCGCTCCGCACGGACGATCGCGGCAGGTACCCCTCCCGCGCTCGTGACTGCCCGACCTGCGGTCGGCGTCGGTCGGGCCCGAAGCTCGGCCGGAGCCTCGGAACCAGCCGGCTCTGTAGGTGATCAGCATTCCTGCGAACACCGCCATCGTGCCCAGGGCGGCCTGCGCTGCCCGCCGCGTACACAAGAATCAGGGCCGGAGACGGCAAGCTCCTCACCGCAGTAGGCGTCACCGTGCCGAGCGTCATGGCTGTACGGACGACGACGTCGACCATCACCAGTCGAGCAGGTGGCTGCCGTGTGACGCATCACCGTCTTGACCGGTGATGATGGAGGTGTGACCATCGGCTGTACGGAGTCGTCAGGCTCTGTGTGCGAGTACCGGGTACCGGGCGGCATACCGTCGGCCGAGCACCGTCGACCACACGAAGCGGCTGCCACCCACCGTGGGGCCCCACTGCATGGAGGAGACGTCGAAATGGGAGACCAGGCCAAGTCCGAGGACCCGGCGCAGGAAGTCCGGCATCAGCGGTTCGGCACGTTGCCGGAGCGCATCCGCCTGGAAGACATGACCGAAGAGCGGCCGGCCGTCTCGCACGATCCGATGAGAGAGGCGTACGACGCCGACGAGTGGCTGGTGCGCGTCTGCCTCTGAAGTCATCCGGGACCGCGACCCGCCTGATCCTCGTACGTCACTGTCCACGGCGCGCGAGGACCGAACCATCTCCCTTCCCCCAGGAGTCCCAGTGAAGATCCGGAGAACCCTGACCGCCGTTGTGTCCGTGACGGCCGCCGCGGTGATCGCCTGCGGCTGCTTCCTCCAGGCGTTCTGACGGTCGAGCGCGCCTGCGCATGGCGCGGGGGGTAGAGCCCGCATCGGGGCCGAAATGTGGCTCTGGAGGGCATGTCGCGTGACGGACGACCGGTCCGCCGTCTTCCACCGGGACTTGCCTAGCTGTTGAGAGACAGCGGCCGCCAAGGCGCTCGCCCTTGATCGAAGAGTGTCGCTGCAGCCAATGCCGTGCCGTGGGATCACGGGTCTGCGGCTTCAGAGCGTGTGGCTTCTCGCGGCGAGGTCCGATGCGGTCTCCTCCAGCGCGGCCCGGTGCCCGAAGAGGCCGGGAAGGCCGCCCGTGTGGAGGAAGACCGTGCGTCGGCCGGGAACGATGTGTCCATCCTTCACGGCTGCGATCAGGCCGGCCATGGCCCGACCGGTGTAAACGGGGTCGAGCACGACGCCCTCCGTGCGGGCCGTCCGGTTGACGGCCGCCACGACCGGTTCGGTCAGCGCGCCGTAGCCCTGGCCGACCTGGTCCAGTCGCAGCCGAAGCGAGCTCGGCGGGTGTGCCGTGCCGGACAGATCGGAGACGAACGCGGCCACGATCTCCGCCGGTTCGGTCACGGCGCCGCAGTGGACACCCAGGACCCGTTCGGTGCCGAGCGCGTGGACCAGTCCGGCCATGGTGCCGCCGGAACCCAGGGCCACCACGACGGTGTCCAGATCCGGGGCCTGGGCGAGCAACTCGCCTCCGCACACCGTGTAGCCGCGGGCGCCGAGCACGCTGGAGCCGCCGAAGGGGATCAGCGCCGGTACGGCCCCGTCGGACCGCAGCCGCGCGGCCACGTCCTCGGCGGCGGCGCTGAGGGCGTCGCCATCGATATCACCAGCCCAGACGACGGTGGCGCCGAACAGGGCGTCCAGGGCGAGGTTGCCGCGTGTCGGCATATCGGCAGTGCCCGCCAGAACCAGCACGGTCCGCAGCCCCAGGCGGGCGCCCGCGGCGGCGGTCAGCCGGGCGTGGTTGCTCTGCGGGGCGCCGGTGGTCACGAGGTGGGTCGCCCCGTCGGCGAGGGCTGCCCCGCAGAGCCACTCAAGCTTGCGGATCTTGTTGCCCCCGCCGCCCAGGCCGGTGAGGTCGTCGCGTTTGATCCAGAGATCGTCCGCGTCGAGGCCGAGTTCCTTGGCGAGTCGTGGCATGGGCTCCAATGGAGTGGGCCAGGTGCCGAGCGTAACGGGCCGGGGGCCGTCGCTTGGGGAGGTCATGATTACATGATCGCATTCGGCACCTGTCGCGTGCCGCGTCGTCGTCGCTCCTTGCCCTTCCCCCTCCTGGCACCGCCTCGCAACGATCTCACCACTCGTGCGACGGACGATGTGTTGCGTGGCTGTTCGTCATCGGTACGGCGCGGAGCCGCGCGCCCGGCTGTGTAATCCATACCGAACAAGCAGTGCAAATCGGTTGGTGGAGCAGGCTCAGGTCGCCACCTTCTGGAGGGCCGCGGCCAGCTTCTTGAGGTCCAGGCCGGCCAGATGATCGAGGAAATACCGGCGCACGGCGGCCAGATTGGTCGGCCACGCCTCTTTCAGACGCCGGAAGCCGGCGTCCGTGAGGGCCGCGTTCCAGCCGCGGGCGTCCTCTGCGCACCGGACTCGCTGAACGAAACCCAGGCTCTCCAGTCGGTGCACGACACGAGTGGTGCCGCTGAGCGACATCTCGCAGACTTCGGCGAGATCGCTCATCCGCAGCTGCCGACCGGGTGCCTCGGAGAGGTGCATCAGGGCCAGGTACTCGGTGCTGGGCAGCCGCTGCTCCCGCACCATGTCGGCGTCGATTGCGCGAGGCAGCGCGTGAATGAGGCGCGGAAGGGCCCGGACGACGGCCTCTTCCTCGGGGCTCAGGGGGTTCGGTTCAGCTGTGGCCGGTGCTGGCTGTGCGGTCGGCATGGGGGCAATGCTTGCATGGTGAAGCAACCAGGCAAAGTTGCAGTGCGAAGCACTGAAGTCCCGACAGCCGGGATCACCTTCAGGTCGGCCGTGCTGTCGGCCGCCGGAGCGGAGGGTGCCACCCCGTACTCCGGGCAGACGGATGCCGGCTGCCCGGCGGGCCCGTTTGAGCATGCCCGCGCCGGACGCCCCACACTCCGGACGCCAATCGGTGGAGAATCCACCCGGTGGGCTCCGCGGTAGCGTGGCGATACCTCGTTCCGGCCCACAGATTGATCCGCTCGGCATCGTTCGCCGCCGTTGCGGCGCCGCACATCGGGCTGGTCAAGTGGTGCAGGGCCGGGTAGCCGTGCGGTGCCAGGCCGCCGTACCGGTCGACGAAGTCATTGCGCAGTGCTCGCGCCGGTCGGCCGGTGAACGCCCGCGTCACCACACCGAAAGCGCCTCCGTCACGGTCTCCGGGGTCGCGATGCCGCCCGCGGCGACGAGCGGCAGGGACACGTCGCTCCGTACGGGCGGGGCGGGTCGAGGCAGCGGCGGTTCGCCCGGCCCGACGAACCACGTGATCCCGCGCCTGGCCATGAGGAGATCCCCACCTGCCGACAGCGGCTCGGTGTCCTGGTGGGCGGGGGAGTGATGGACAAGCGACCCCATTTCGACTCTTGCTTGACTCGTCAATTAAATGATATGAAGTTGCTCGCCGAAGCAAGCTTTCGGCTTCACCTTACGGAAGGTCCCTCATGACCAAGATCGGTATCATCATCGGCAGCACTCGGCCGGGTCGTAACGGCGAGGCCGTGGCCCGCTGGGTGCACGAAGTCGCTGTTCAGCGCACCGACGCACAGTTTGAGATCGTCGATCTGCTGGACTACAAGCTTCCCCTCCTGGACGAGGCGTACCCGCCGTCCCTGGGCAACTACACCCAGCCCCACACCCTGGCCTGGGCCGAGAAGATCGCTTCCCTGGACGGCTTCATCGTCGTGACGCCGGAGTACAACCGCTCCGTGCCCGGCGCGCTGAAGAACGCGATCGACTTCCTCTATGCCGAATGGAACAACAAGGCCGTCGGCTTCGTCGGCTACGGCTCGGTCGGCGGCGCCCGTGCCGTGGAGCACTTGCGCGGCATCGCGGGAGAGCTCCAGATGGCCGACGTCCGCTCCCAGGTGGCGCTCTCCCTCTTCACCGACTTCGAGAACTTCACCACCTTCAAGCCGGCCGACAACCAGCGCGACACCCTCGTGACCACCCTGGATCAGGTTGTCGCCTGGTCCACGGCCCTGGCTCCGCTGCGCGCCAACTGAAGACCGCGGCCTGCCCGTGGGCCTGGCGGCCGTCCCCTCCTCCGCCCTGCGGGCAGGGCTCGTAGGGCGGAGGGCCCGGCCGAGCCTGCTGCTGGCCTCGCTGTGCGTACAGGCCATGGGAATCGTCCTGAGCCGCGGCCGGACCGGGAGGCCGTCGGCGACCGGTCCCAGGTGCCTCACTCGCCAGGGTCCGGCCTCTCCGCGACTCCGATGCCGAGGTGCCGTGTATTTGACCGGCGACTCCGTACTCAGTCAGCCGAGGCGATGCGCTCCAGGGCCTTGGCGGCGGCGGCGATGTCACAGCCTTCGAGGCGGGAGAAGATGTGCCGCCGCACGCTCGCGAGATTCGTGGGCCATGCCTGCTTCAAGCACGTCCAGCCGTCACTGGTGAGGACCGCGAGCCAGGCCCGTCCGTCGTCCAAAGATTTCTCGCGGAGCACGAACGACTGAGCCTCCAGGCGTTTCACGATTCGGGTCACGCCGCTCAAGGACAGCCCGCACGCATTGGCGAGCTCACTCATACGCATGTGGTTCTGCGGTGCCTCGGAGAGATGAACCAGCACCATGTATTCGCTGCCGGTGATCGGCTGATCCGCGGCCATGTCGGCGTCGACGACGCGCGGCAGGTATGTCATTACCCGGCCAAGAGCGCGGAGGAACGCTTCCTCATCCTGATTGAGGGGCTTGATCGCCGCCGTGTCTGCCATGGGCACAGTCTAATTGGCTACAACCGACCGCTTGTCCGGTCCTCGTCAGTTGCCACCGGAAGCGCCCGGCAGGTCACCGGCTCGACACTGGCGGGGCGCCGGCCGATTGAGGGGTGGGCGTCGGTTGTCCGGCGGGTCGGATGTGCGCGGCGGGTGGAGGTCAGGGGGCAGATGGCGGCGTCCGGTCCGGGGTTTGCATTTTCACTTATCACCGGTCAGAGTGGTGACGTGAATCATGCATTTCCCTGCGGGACGCTCTTCCTCGACTTCGTCGGAACGCTGCGCGCACGCCGCAACGAGGCGCCGAGGGAAATGCTCGCACGCCCTGAATCGCTCGGCGACTGGTTCGTGGAGTCCGGCATGCTCGACGAGACTCCCGGCGTCGACGAGGCCGACCTCGCGACCGCCCTGGATCTGCGAGAGGCCATCTACGCGGTGGTCGCGTCGCGTCTGGCCGGCGAACCCCTGCCTGCCGCGGCGCTCGCCGAGGTGAACCGGCAGGCGGCAGGCCTGCCGGTGCGGGTGCAGCTGGGCGCCGACGGCAGGCGTCGCCGCACAGGTTCCGTTGCCCAGGGTCTCGCGGTCCTGGCCCGGGAGACCGTGGAGATCCTCGGGGGAGTGGAGGGCGCGCTGCTGCGCGAGTGCTCCCGCCCGGAGTGCACCCAGGTCTATTTCGACCGCTCGCGCGGCCCCCGGCGGGAATGGTGCTCCATGAAGACCTGCGGCAACCGGGTCAAGGCCGCCGCCTACCGGGCCCGTCAGCGCAGCACGGAGAGCTGAGCCGTCCTGCGCGTACTCGGGCGGTTCCGGGTGCGCATGGTGAGGCGGTCGCTGTCGTGGCGGGGAAGCGGGCGACGGCGACCACCTCGATGAGACATCGGCACCCGGTCGTGCGTCCTCTCCTCGGCCGTGTCCTCGGGCCCGATGCGCTCGGGCAGCTTGCCGAACTGTGCGTGAGGTGTGGCTGCCACGGTGTCGATGATGTCGGCGTTGTTGACCAGGATTCCCTCATGGGTGGTGTCGCGCCGCCGGCTGCGGGTCGGTGAAGACCACCCGGGTACCGCCGTACAGTCGGCCTCAAGGGGCTCGCCCAGGATGTCGGCCGCGACGACGCGGGGGAGTGCCCGTCGCAGGGCCGCCTACAGGACCTTCAGCAGTTCGACCGCCAGGGCCGCGGCCGACGCGGGGTTCTGCCCCGTGTACAGGTTGCGGTCCACGATCGTGTACGGCTTCCACATCTCGCCGCGGACGAAGTCCACGCCGAGCGTTTTCAACTCGTCCTCCAGCAGCCACCGCGCCCGGGAAGCCAGCCCGACAGCGTCCTCCTCGTCGTTGGTGAAGGCGGTGATCCGGTAGCCGGCGAAGGGGGAGACGCTGTGGAACCTGGTGGACAGCATCGCTGCCGGTGCGTGGCAGACG
The DNA here is from genome assembly GCF_035994185.1 of Streptomyces sp. NBC_01217. Classification (NCBI taxonomy): domain Bacteria; kingdom Bacillati; phylum Actinomycetota; class Actinomycetes; order Kitasatosporales; family Streptomycetaceae; genus Streptomyces; species Streptomyces sp. NBC_01217. The sequence continues at coordinate 1,024,382 of NZ_CP108538.1, read as the reverse complement.
ACGGCGAGAGGCTTGCCCGAACCGAGCGCCGCAGCAAGCAGCCGGCCCGCGTCGGGGTTCTCCCAAAGGTCCTCCATGGGACCGTGGCCGCCGGGGAAGTAGACGGCGTCGTAGTCCTCCAGGCGAGCGTTCGACAGCTGTATCGGCCGCCGCATCTCCTCCGCGGAGCGGATGATCTCCTCCAGTTCGAGGGCGGTCTCGGCACTGCCGGCCATGTCGGGGCGCAGGCTCATCATGTCCACGGTCGGAACCACGCCGTTGGGGGTCGCCACCGTGACCTGGTGGCCGGCATCCGTGAACGCCTTGTAGGGGGCCGCGAACTCCTCGGCCCAGTAACCGGTCGCGTGCCTGGTGCCGTCCTTGAGCGTCCAGTAAGAGGCTCCGGTCATCACAAACAGTAGCTTCGCCGCCATGTCCACTCCTGCCATTGCTGCAATCGAGGAGGGCGTCCGCGTCCGCGGACGGCTGCCTCGACCCATGCTGCTCGTGTCGGCCGCATGTCGCATCCGCGGGAGACCCCGGTCGGTCACGGGCGCGGGTGAACGGAACACATCTGTCCACGGTCGGTCACGCGTGTGTGCGGGGGTGCGCGCAGTGTGCAGTGCACGGCGGCAGCCGGCGGCGCCCCGTGGCAGTCGTCTCCACGTCCCGCCGCCGGCAGGGTTGTCGTGGGCCAGACGTGGAGTGAGCACGGGGCCAAGGGCGGTCGTGCGACGAACTGCTGCCGTACTTTCAGCGCACCGAGACAGGGCTGAGCGGCGGCGACCCCTTGGCCGACCTGGTCCATCGGTCGGCGTCCCGCGGTTGCGGCCCCCAGCCGCGGAAGCCTGAAGGCCCCTTCTGCGGATCCCCGCGCAACGCTTCATATCCGCCCGGACCAGCGGCTCGTGTCATGTGGCAGATGTGATGCGTCCGGGCACCTGTGCCTGGGCGAACAGGGCGATGGCGGCCACGTGGTGGCCGACCTTCGCCCCGGACATCTCCTCGAACCAGTTGCCGGCGTGCCTCGGAGGACGTATGTGCAGTTCCGGCCGCAGTACGACGGAGCACCGGAATGGCTCGGAACGTCAGGGACGCAGGTCCACCCAAGAGCCGTGCGCCGCGGTCCGCAGCAGCGCTTTGCCGGGTTCGCAGGGACAGAAGGAGCTTTCCCCGCCGAGCAGCTCACGCTCCACGATCTCCGCGCGGAGCCCGGCGGTGCGGGTACGGTCGGCCACGTTCTCGCCGACCGGGCCGGCGCCGAAGACGACCACATGGCACGCCGCCCCGCTGCGGGGTCCGGTCCCCGGTTCTGGTGTCGACTCGCCGTCAGCGTCCGGGAAGGCGCGTGGTCACTTCCTGAAGCACCCACCCGTTGCCGTCCGGGTCGCTGAACGCGGCGAACGAGCTGTAGCTGGCGCGCGTCGGGTGCGGACCGCTGACCCGGCCCTCCTCCGTGCCGCGGTGGAAGACCCCGCCGGCGTCGTGGAAGACCTCGCCCATGTCGATGCCGCGGGCGACGAGGTCGGCGTGGGCCTCCTCGATGTCGTCCACGATGAGGTGCAGCCCTTGCACCGACCCCGGTGCGGCCGTGGTGACACCGGTGCCGAAGAGGATCGAGCTCTGTGAGCCGGGAGGGGTCAGGTGCACCACCCGGTAGCTGTCGTCGGCGATGTAGTCGACGTCCAGGCGAAAGCCGAGCGCCCCGTAGAAGGCCTTGGCCCGGTCGACGTCGGAAACAGGCAGCACCACAACTTCGAGTTTCAGGTCCATTGCGCTTTCGATCTCCTGGCCGGAGGTGTCGCGTTGATGTACGTCACCTGTGGAAGTGATGATGAGCTTGGCGGTTCCCTCATCACCTGTCAAGCAGGTTACGGCGTGGTCGTCGATTCCTTTGCGCGGGGCTCCCGGTGCCCGGATGGTCGGGCAGTCGGCCGGTCGGATGACGTACCCCGACGTGCGCGAGGCACGTGTGCGTCGTCTGGCCGTGCGTGCGAGACGGGGGCGTAGCCCCTCCGGCATGGCCTCCACGTCCGGCCTCCGGGGCGGCACGGATCCATGAGGACCCTGAGCCCTCCCGACGTGGCCGCCACCGCCGTGAACCCGTCAGCCGGAGCCAGGCGTGGAGCTGGGAGTGGCGGGCGCGTCGACGGCCGGGCGAGCCCGCCCGGCCTGCGGTCGTGCCCCGTCGCTGTGGGCCCCGTTTGCCTGCCCGGTGGCACCGTCGTCGTAGGAGACGTCCACACCGGCCTTGCGGACGGAGCCGGAGCCGGGACCACCAGGCAGGTGCGAGGGGGAGGCGGCGATGCCGGTGTAGCGTCCGGCCTTTCCGGCGCCGTCTCCGTCCTGCGACGGCGTAGTCCAGCTGCATCGGCGTGCTGGTCGAGTAGTTGTGCCTCCAGGCCGCCCGGGAGTTCTCCGGGACCAGGCGGTACCGCAGCTCCTCGGGCGGCGGCGCGAGCGGGAATCGGGGCTGCCGATGGCGTCGGTGCCGGAGGCCCGGACGACGGTGTCGCCGTGGTAGAGGGTCACCGCGTTCCTGACGTCGGCGTTGCCGAAGGAGCGAGGTCGGCGAAGGAGGCCACTTCGCCCCCTGGCCCGGCGGGCCGCGCAACTGGCCGGGTAGCGCCGCCACTCGGAAGGCCTGGGGCCCCTCGTCGCTGAGTACTGCCTCGGCGCCACGGCTGTCGGTGGCGCACTCCTCGCGGCGTATCAGACCGCGGCGCTCCATGCGCCCGAGCCGGTGGGAGAGGCGGCTGCGGTCCCAGCCGAGGACCTTCGCCAACACGGAGGGACGCAACCGCGAGCGGTCGCCTCACTCAGTGCGAGCAGCACCGAATGGTCTCCCGAGGAGAGCGAGGATTCCCTGTGCAGACGCGTAGTGAGCTCGGCGCGGAGTGTCTGCGCGGTCTCGATGAAGTCGCGCCAGATCCGCAGCTCCTCGGCCGTGGGGTATGCCCTGTGTCGCCGACCCATTGCTGACACGCTCTCGATTGACACGTCAATCATATCGAGAGATACTTGACTAGTCAATGAAAAATCCGGATGGTCAGCCGTCCGGGAGCCGCCAGGGGAAGGACATCATGACGGCGAACCGCTCGCTTCGGCCCGCCCCTGATGCCGGCCTCGTCGGCGGACGCCCGCAGCGTTTCGCCGGCCACGTAGACCTCTACCACCGGGCGTTCAAGCAGTCCGGACACCACCCGCAACCCCGTCGGCCAGCACTCCTCAGGTCTCATCGCCAACACCGGCGGCACGCTCTGCGTCGGCTCCCCAGAGACCGTCGCCCGCAAGATTGCCAAGATCGCCTCGCCGGACCCGCGCTCGCGTGATCGGACTGCTGGGCCGCGAAGTCGCCCCGCGTGTGCGGGAACTGCTCACCAAGGAGCCCTCCCATGTCTGACCTCGTTCTCGGCCTGGACACGTTCGGTGACGTGCCCGTGGACGACTTCGGTGCCCTGCTCACCCACGCCGGGGCGATCCGGCAGGTCGTCGACGAAGCCGTTCTCGCGGACGACATCGGCGTCGACGTGCTCGCCGTCGGCGAACATCACCGCCCCGAGTGGGCGGTGTCCACGCCGGAGACCGTGCTCGCCGGTATCGCCACGCGCACCCGGCGCATCCGCCTTTCCTCGGGCGTGACCGTGCTGAGCTCGGACGACCCGGTCCGCGTGTTCCAGCGCTTCGCGACGGTCGACGCGCTCTCCGGGGGCCGCGCCGAGGTCATCCTCGGCCGTGGCTCCTCCACCGAGTCGTTCCCCCTGTTCGGTTACGACCTGAGTGACTACGAGGTGTTGTTCGAGGAGAAGCTCGACCTGTTCGTGCGACTCCTCAAGGAGGAACCCGTCACCTGGAAGGGCACCGTACGGGCTCCTCTGAAAGACGCCGAGGTCTTCCCCCGGACCGAGTCCGGACACCTGACGACCTGGGTCGGTGTCGGCGGCTCGCCCCAGTCGGTCGTCCGCACCGCGCGCCACAACCTTTCGCTGATGCTCGCGATCATCGGCGGTTCCCCCGAGCGCTTCGTCCCCTACGTCGACCTCTACCGGCGCGCGACGGCCCAGTTCGGCACCACCGCCCATCCGGTGGGCATGCACTCGCCGGGCTTCGTCGCCGACACCGACGAAGAGGCCCGGGAGGTCTACTGGCAGCCGTACCGGGAGATCCGCGACCGCATCGGCGCGCTGCGCGGCTGGCCGCCGCTGCGCCGGTCCGAGTACGAGGCCGAGATCGAGCACGGCTCCCTCTACATCGGCTCACCCGAGACGGTCGCTCGCAAGATCGCCGGTGTCGTCCGCAAGCTCGGCGTCGGCCGGTTCGATCTCCTCTACACCGCGGGAGCGCTGCCTGTCAGCGCCCGCCTTCGCACGGTCGAGCTGTACGGCACGAAGGTGATCCCCCGGGTCCGCGACATGCTGGCCGGCTGACCCGAAGGAACCCGAAGGAATTCGATGGACATCACAGATGTGTGCACGATCGGCATCCTGGGCGCCGGCAAGGTGGGAACCGTACTGGCCCGCCGCGCCCTGGCGGCGGGCTGTCGCGTGCTGATCGCAGGCTCGGGGGACGCCGACGCCATCGCTCTCACCGTGGAGGTCCTCGCCCCCGGCGGGGTCGCGGTCGCCGCGGCCGAGGCCGCCGCAGGGGCCGACGTGGCGATCCTGGCCCTCCCCCTGGGCAAGTACCGCAGCATCCCGGTGGAGGCGCTGCGGGGCAAACTCGTCCTCGACGCCATGAACTACTGGTGGGAAGTCGACGGCGTACGCGACGACTTCACCGACCCGCGCACCTCCACCAGCGAGATGGTCCAGGCGTTCCTGCCGGACTCCCGCGTGGTCAAGGCGTTCAACCACATGGGCTACCACGACCTCGGGGACGAGGCACGGCCCACCGGGGCTGCCGACCGCAAGGCGATCGCCATCGCCGGTGAACACCCCGACGACATGGCCACGGCCGCCCACCTGGTCCACGCGCTCGGCTTCGACCCCGTCATCGCCGGCTCCCTCGCCGACGGTGTGCGGCTGCAGCCGGGCACCGAGCCGTTCGGTGCCAGAGTCGGCGCCGACGAACTACGCGCCATGCTCGACCGGTTCCCGGAGACCGGGTACGGCCGAGAGGTGAGCAGGGCACGCACCGCTGTGCCGACCACGTCCGCCGAAGAGGCCTGACGTACCTGCCGGTCCCCTTGCGTACACCTGTCAGCCGTCCGGCGGACACGGATGAGGCTGGTCAACCGGTCCACGCTGCCGTCCCGGACGGGTCCGCCGGCTTCCCCGGCGCTGCGTGCAGCAGCGTGGCGGACTCGAATATGGACCGGGCGAGCAGATCGCTGACGACTGAATGCCGGCGCCGCTCGCCGAAGAGCGCCCGGAGCGTAGGCGTGAGGGGGGCTTGTTGCTGCGCTCCGCAGACAGTCGGGCCGCACCCGGCCCCGGTCAGGCGGCGGCTACGAGGCGGCCGCGACCGGGAAGGCCAGGACAGCGTGCTGCCGCGCGAGTCGTTCACTCGGTCATGTGGCGACCGAGGTTGCACTTGACGCCGTTCGGCTTCTGCAGGCCGACGTGCGCTGCTGAGAGGACAACTCGCATGCCGGTAGGTGCTGCTCGTCACCTCGCGCGACAGGTCAACGGCCTGAGGATCGAAATGGCGTCCCGAGCGGGGGAGGCGATGTCGGACACCCCATCAGCGGTCAGGCCTTCTTTGTGTCGAAGTTCACCTGGCCGCATCTGGTCCGTCGTGGTGGTGGCGTCATCATCAACGTCGCGTCGGTGGCCGGCATGATCGCGGGTTCGACACCGCCGATGATCGCGCATGCAGCGGCCAACGCCGGTGTCATCGGCATGACGCGGCAGCTCGCGCTGGAGGGTGCCCCCCTAGGCATCCGTGCGGTGGCGATCAGCCCGGGCCCGGTCCTGACCCCGGCCAGCGACCGTGACCTGGGGGACAACCAAGCCGCTCGGGACGCGATCATCGGCAAGACGCTCCTGAGGCGTTTCGCCCGCCCCGAGGAGATCGTCGAGCTGGCCGCGTTCCTCGCTTCGGACCGAGCGGGCTACATCACCGGCGCCAACTACGTTGTCGACGGCGGTGCGAGCGCCTGGTAATACGACCCTGTGCTCATGCTCAGACGTAGCAGCGTTCTGTCCCGGCGAGGTCGGCCGTGCTGAACCCCGACCGGGACAGCTGCATGTGGCGGCCGTGCGTGAAACCCCGGCACACATCGCCAAGATCGGATGCGGGTACGCGCCGGCCCGCGCATCGATGGCACATTCCTGTGTCGGCGCTCGTCGTCGGACCACCACTCTGGCCGAGGGCCCGATCGGCATCGGCCCGGAATGCGGCACCTCGCCATCATGCAGCTTCGACCGACACGAAGGTCCACTCCGGCGATCGACGTCACCCACCTCATGCGGTGCGCTCGCGCCCCAGGCGCCCGGCCACATGCAAACCTGCGCGAACAGGACCCCGATTGGGCGTCGAGCGGCTTCAACGCCTTTTCGATCCCGCAGGAGGTCTCGTACGCCACCGCCCGTGGAGGCCTCCTCCCGGCACCTCCGACAGCCGCTTCACCTCTGTGGGCATGGGCGCGATCGAGCGGTTCATGCGCCCGGTCACCGTCGACGGCCGGTCGCAGGGACGCAACGCGAGAGCTGCGAGGAGGTGAGCAGCAAGCTGATCGGCCCACGGGACCTCGTGTCGTACACCGCCACGAGCACCGACGGGGAGGTCATCCAATCTCTCGGTCCCGCACCGTACGGGCTGATCGTCTGCACGCCCCAGGGAGTGAGTCTGTCAGCACCGAGTCAGCACGCCGTCGACCCGGTGCTGGTTCCGTGCTGACTTCGAGGAACAGATTTGTGGAGAACCACAAGTCATAGCCCTGATCGAATGAGCGGGTGGTCGGCGGCGCTGCGGATGCCGTCTCCAGGTCGTCGGGGTCACCGCAGTGATCCCCGCGCCAGGCATCATTCGTGTTCGTCGAGCCAGATCACGATCCCGGTCCAGTCGTTGAGCACGGCCGCGACGCCCGCCCTGATGGCGGACGCGCAGCGTCCGGCGGTGAACGAGTCGGCGTCGTACGCCGAGGACGTGCCGAGCCCTTCGCCGCGGAACGACGCGCCGGACCAGTCGACCGCCGTGACGTTGTGGGTGGGCTCGGCCAGCTCCGCGCCCACGACGAGGAATTGTTGTGACAGGTGGTTCGCAGTGACCGTCGAGAGAGGGTCAATGAGGTCGTTGCCCGCGCTGACGATGAGGTCCGGCCCCATCTCAAGGGCGCTGACGATGCTGGGGAGAAGGTCGGCCGGGCCGTCGGCGACCACCGTTCTGAGGTCGACGTCCTCGTTCTCGGCCCAGTCCTCGACCGCCGTCACAAGGGTCTTGGTCGGGCGGTCGTCACCCGCGGTGAGGAGCACCACGCGGTAGCCCTTTGACGGGTGGACCCCGGTCCAGGAGCCGGGCCTTGGAGTGGCGGTCGCCTCCGGGGCGGGCGGAGACGAGTGGTCGATGAACCCGGAGTCGAGAGTACCGATGGCGGTGGGCTCGGGATGCGGCCGTGACCAGTCGTCGCCGGAGCTGCATCCGGTGAGCAGCGCGGCGGCCGCGGCCAGCGCGGCAGCGGCCCGAAGCGAGGGGCGCAAGGCGAACGTCCTTCGTGTGGTGGTGGATGGTGCGCCTACATCCTCCTATCCCATTTCCTGTCGCTTTCCTCCACGGGTGCCGTTCTCGGCTTTGTTCTTCCGTAATTCGCCGACGGGCCGGATCGTGTTCACCCGTGACATGGAACGTGCACTGGCAACCTCAAGGAGCCCTCATGTCACAACGGGTCCGCCTCGGCATCATCGGGATCGCTGCGGCGGTAATCGCTTTTCTGGGCGTCGGGCAGCCGGCGTTCGCCCACGGGTTCACCTCGGTCGTGTACGCCCATGTCACCGCAGGCGACGAGGGTCATATACGGACGAAACTGAAGCTCGAATACGACCTCTTCGTCGCGTCCACCGCCGACTCCGAGAACGACGATCCACTCTTCCGGACAGGAAACGCCGCGTTCGAGTCCGGTGACACCGAAGGACAGGCCGCGGCACTCAACGCCCATTCGAAGTCGGCGATGAGGTATGTCGCCGATCGCTTCTCGGTCACCTCGGACGGCAGGGCATGCACGCCGGCACAGGTCGGCGACTTCACGATGACCCGGAAGGAGGACGTGCCGTACGCCGCTCTGCTGCTCGACTGGACCTGTACCGAGCAGGGCGACGATCGCGTACTGCGCAGCGGGCTGTTCCCCGACTCAGAGGACTACGTCACCGGTACCAAAACGATCGTCACCTACGACATCGACGGCCGCTCGGGAAGCGCCGCGCTCGACGCCGCTCATCCGTCCTTCTCGTTGGGTCAGTCGTGGTACGCGCGGTTCTGGGAGTTCTTCAGCCTGGGCGCCGAGCACCTGCTGACCGGGACCGACCACATCCTGTTCCTGCTGGCGCTCATCGCCGGGTCACGCCGTCTGCGCGAGATCGTGCTCGCGGCCACGAGTTTCACCCTGGCGCATTCGGTGACGTTCATGCTCGCCGCTCTCGGCCTGGTCGACGTTCCGGCGAAGGTCGTGGAGCCCGTCATCGCGCTGTCGATCGCCGTGGTCGCCGGCTGGTACCTGTGGCGGATCTGGCGGCGCGGTGGCCATGCCACCGACCTCGAGGCGGTGGAGGGCAGCCACTTCGGCCTGGACCGTGCGGGCTGGACCCGCCTCGGGGTCGTGTTCTGTTTCGGCCTCGTGCACGGCCTGGGCTTCGCGGGCGCACTGGGGATCGACCAGGCGTGGTCGTGGACCCTGCTGTGGTCCTTGCTGGTGTTCAACGTCGGCATCGAGGGCGTGCAACTGGCGATCATCGCCATCGTCTTCCCGCTGCTGACCCTGGTGCGCCACCGTGCACCGACGGCCGGTCTCTGGACCACCGGCGCGATCTCCGCGGGCGTGGCCGTCATGGGGTTGGTGTGGTTCGTGCAACGGGTGTCCGGGTTCTGAAACCAGATCAGACTCCGTAGAAAGTTCAACCAATGCCGAGATCGCATTTATGGCTGGTTAACCGGGCGATGAGAGCTTAACGGTCTCCATTCATGCACCTTACTGTGCGCAAAAGGAACGAAAAACCGATGAATCTGAGAACCCCGACGCAGGCCTCCGGGCCTGTGCGGCGCCGTGTGGCCACAGGCGCCACAGCGGCATTCCTGGGCCTGGCAGTGGCCATCGGCGGCGGCATGGCGTCCCCCGCCGCCGCTGACGAGACCGCCTCGCTCACCGGCATCATCCTCGGTGTGGGCGCCAACGAGACCCAGCGCACCGTGACTTGGTACTCCTCGGCCGACACCGCGCAGAAGCTCCAGGTCGCCCCGACCGCGGAGCTCGTCAACGGCGAGTTCCCGGCCGGCGCCGACACCTTCGACGCCATCGGCGGAGCGAACATCGCCACCAGTGGCGGCTTCAACCGCCACGCGACGATCACCGGCCTGAAGGAACACACGGCGTACTCCTACCGTGTCGGTACCGAGGGCAACTGGTCCACGGCGTACTCCTTCAAGACGCAGGACTTCGAAGGCGACTACGACTTCCTGTTCTACGGTGACCCGCAGATCGGCTCGTCCGGCGATCTCGCCCAGGACCAGGCCGGCTGGCAGGACACGGTCGACGTCTCGCTGAAGGCCAACCCCGACGCCGAGCTCCTGGTGTCGGGTGGTGACCAGGTCGAGAGCGCCAACAACGAGTCCCAGTGGAACTCCTTCCTCGCCCCGGACCAGCTGCGCCAGTACCCGTGGGCCGCCACCATCGGCAACCACGACGTCGGCGGCAAGGCCTACGAGCAGCACTTCTCCACGCCGAACACCGACAATTCGGCTTTGTACTACAAGGACGGGGCGACGTCCACCACGTCCGGCGGTGACTACTGGTACATCTACAAGGATGTCCTGTTCATCGACCTCAACAGCAACAGCTACGACGAGGCGAAGGGCGGCGGCGACGCAGCCCACACCGCCTACGTCACCGACGTCATCAACAAGCACGGCAACGAGGCCAAGTGGAAGGTCCTCGTCTACCACCACGCGATCTACTCCCCGGCCAGCCACGCCAAGGACAGCGACAACAAGAAGAGGCGTGTCGACTTCCCGACAACGTTTTCCAAGCTCGGCGTCGACATGGTCCTCCAGGGTCACGACCACAGCTACTCCCGCAGCTACCTGATCAAGAACGGTGAGAAGGCGAACCCGGACGAGAAGCCCGGGGCCGCTGATGTGTATCCGGGTCCTGGTGGTGTCGTCTATGTGACGGCGAACTCCGCCTCGGGCTCGAAGTACTACGACATCACCACGCCTGACAACAGCGGGACGAGCGGCGCCGGCAACGGCGCCGACCCGCTCAACCCGAAGAACTACTGGTACAACTCGGTCCAGAACCAGGAGCACGTCCGCTCCTACGTGAAGGTCCAGGTGCGCAACGACAAGCTCGTCGTCGAGAACCTCCGCAGCAGCACCTGCGCGGCCCCGAACTCGGATGCCGCGCCGTGCAACAACACCCCCGCCGACCAGCCCGTGGGCTCGCTCGTCGACAAGGTCACTGTGCACCCGTACAACGGCGACAGCCAGTCCCTCCAGGTCAACGTGCCGAACGCCGCTCCGGGTGAGTTCGGCTGGACGATCGACGGCTACAACGGTCTGGTGGACCTCGGCACCGCCCAGGAGCGCAACGGCGACCACTTCGAGGCGAGTGGCAAGATCAACCCGATCCTCGTGTCCGACAGCCGTCGCTCGCTCGCTCCGTGGTCGGTCTCGGCCAATGTGAGTGACTTCAAGGACGCCGACAAGACGTTCTCCGGCTCCTACCTCGGTTGGGCACCGCACCTCCTCGACGGCGGCGCGGGTGCCATAGCCGGCGAGCCGGTCGCTTCCGGCTACGACGACCAGGGCAAGGGCCTGTCCGTCTCGCGCGGTCTCGGTTCCGCCGAGCAGGGCCACCCCCGGGGTTCGGCCAAGCTGGGCGCGGACCTGGGTCTGAAGATCCCGGACAGCGTCGAAAAGGGTGGCTACCGCGCCACCCTGACGATCACTGCGCTGAGCAGCTGATCCGACCCGTTCCACCTGACGGGGTGGGCACCTTCCGGTGCCTGCCCCGTCTCAACCGGCGGGGTGGGCGCCTTCGGGTGTCCTGCCCCGCCTCCTGCTCCAGGAGAACCCCGAGATGCACGCGCCCGTAATACGCCGGACGACCACAGTCGCCGCCCTCATCCGTACCGCCGTCCTGGTCCTGCTCACTGCCTTCGCGGTCGCCGGCCTGTCCGCCGGCGCAGCTCAAGCGGAGGACGGCAACGTCACCTGGACGGTCAGGACGGCCTCGAACAGCTACGGCGCCGACCGGTCCAGCTTCAGCTACAACGTCAACCCCGGTGGACAGCTCAAGGACACGATGGCCGTCGCCAACCGCGGCAAGTCTCCGCTTGAACTCGCGGTCTACGCCGCCGACGGCTTCACGACCGACATGGGCCGGCTCGACCTGCTCACCAAGGACAAGAAGTCCGTCGGAATCGGCGCCTGGGTTCACGCCGGCCGTGACACCGTCGTGATCCAGCCCGGTAAGTCCGCCGAAGTCCCCTTCACGGTCAACGTTCCCGACAACGCCACGCCCGGCGACTACGTGGGCGGCATCCTCACCTCCCTGAAGCAGTCCGACGACGCCGAGGGCATCAACGTGGACCGGCGCCTCGGCATCCGGGTCAAGCTGCGGGTCAGCGGCGAACTCAAGCCGAAGCTCGCGATCGAGGGCCTCCAGGTGGACTACGCCGGCTCGCTCAACCCCTTCGCCAAGGGCGACGCCACCGTCACCTACACGATCCACAACACCGGCAACGCCATGCTGTCGGCCAAGCAGGCGGTGTCGGTCTCGGGCCCGTTCGGATGGCTGCGGGCCGACGCCGGCGGTATCGCCCCGCCGCCGGAGCTGCTCCCCGGTGAGAGCTGGAAGGTGAAGGTGCCCGTCCACGGCGTGGCGCCCGGAGTCAGCCTGGCCGCGACCGCGACCCTCACGCCCGTGCTCGCCGACGCGTCGGGCTCCACCGCCCTGCTCAAGCCGGTCCAGGCCACGGCACACGGCTGGGCCGTTCCGTGGACGCTGTTGCTGCTGCTCGTCGTGGTGATCGCGGCCATCGTCGGGGCGCTCGTCCTCTCCCGCCGCAACCGCGTACGGCGCAGACTGCGCGAGGACGCCCGCGTACGGGAAGCCGTCGAGCAGAGGCTCCGCGACCAGCAGACGCACAAGAGCTGACCGTCCGAGTGCGTCGACGAACGCGACCCACCGGTCAGCGCCCGACAGTGCCGTCCGGCAGATGAAGTCAGCGGGCGCGATCCGGACGGGGTGATCGCGCAGCCTGACCCGGGATGTCGGCGGGTGTGCTGCTGAGGAGTGCTTGCCGGGTGAAACGGATGGCGTACGGCAGGGCGGCCCGGGTGAGAGCGTTCGCGCCGGAGGCGTGGGCTGCGGCTCCGATGACGGGCTCCGCGCATGCGCCGACGCGCCGCAGGACAGCGGGACTCCACAACCGGCTCGTGTACCGCAGAGCCGGGCGCAGAAGACCGGTGGCGGGAAGGTCGGGGAGGGCCAGGGCCAGGGTCCGGTCTTCTGCGCCGGGGCGCGGCCAGGTCAGTTCGATGCGCATGAGACGGCCTCCACGGGAGGTAGTGGACCTGACGTCGTTCCGGCCGGTCAGGCACAGTGCAGTGTTCGGTGGGTCGGCCGACGGGTGCGAGGCCGCGGACGGGCGGCGGCGTCGGTGAGCGATCCGCGACGACCCGCTGTCGGGACCGGACAGTCGGTCTCCTCGAAATTGCCGCAGCCGGGATGGCCCGTGGCGTTGGGGCATCCACCGCCCGTTACCTCACTTGGCGGCAGATGGGTATGTCCAGGCTTGCCGGAGTTACGCGATCTTGTCAAGGTTGCTGAAAGGTGAGAGGCGTCACGGCCACGTGCCGTCGGTCACCCCGGCTCCACGGAGAGAGAGCGACCATGACTGACAGTTCCCATGCGTCCGATTCAGGGGACACGAAGGTGCGGCACCCCGTCCAGGACACACTGACGCACCCCATGCGGACCGTGACGACAGCAGTGGAGAGGGTCCCCGGCGCGGATCGGGTGAAGGGGGTCGTCGACGGTGTCCTGGACTCCGTCGGGATCGTCTCGCCGCATGCACGGCGTGTCGCGGCGTACACCGGTGCCGGACTGCTTGGCGTAGCCGGTGTGGTCGAGTGGCCGGTGGCCATGGCGGGCGCCGCGGTGGTGTGGCTCACGCAGTCGCGTCCGAAGGATTCCGCCACAGCCCCTGCCGCCGGCGAGGCCCGTACCGAAGGACTGCGGGCGAAGCGGGCCGCCAGGTCGGCCAAGGCGCAGTCCACCGCGAGGCCGGCGAAGACCCGCGCGGCCAAAGCATCGACCGCCTCGAAAACGGCGAAGAAGCGTCCGGCCAAGTCATCGGCCGCCTCCGGGACGACGAAGCCCCGCGCGTCCAAGCGTGCCGCCACGAGCGCCACAGGACCGTCGCGTGTCAAGGCAGGTGGGCGGAAGAAGTCCTGAGGCCGCCTCCCACCCGCTGTTACGACCGTTCCGTGCCCGGCGCCTGTCAGGACAGTTCCGCGCCCAGCCCGTGCGGCAAGCCCGCGAAGGTGAAACATGCTGCTCCGCTTGCTGACCGGGCTGCCCGCCGTGGCCCTCCAGAGCGCCTTGGCGGTGCCGGTCCAGGCCACCCGCAAGATCGCCCCGCCGGCCGCGGATGCGGCGCGGTCGGCCGCTGAGTTCATGAACGCCGCTGCGCGCGGCGCGGTGGACGGAGCGGCGGCGGTGTCGGCGACCGCGCTGCGGGTCGGCCGGGTCGCCCGCAACGCGATGACTCCTCAGGTCGGATACTGGCGCGCCGGATCCCGGATGCACCTCGCCCTGGATCACCACCCGGACGCGCCCGTTCGAACCGTGGAACGACTCGAAGCCGCTGCCAGAAAGGTGGCCTTGGAGCTGGCCGAGCACCCTGACGTGCTGATCGCCTACTGGGATGGCGGCCTGGGGCGGCTGGTCGTGCAGACCACCGACGACGCGGTCGGCGAGCGGGTGGTGGACAAGGTGTCCGAACTGGCCGCGGGACACGGGCTTGTGCACGTCGGCGACCAGACGCTGGAACACGTGCACCCGGGCGCCGCCGGAGGCGTGCGCGCCGGCGCTGTCGCCCTGGCGTGCGACGTGGCGGGCATCGGCGTCGCAGTCGCGGCACGGGCGGCGTTTCTCAAGAGCGCGCCGGAGGCCGTGGTGGCCGCTGTCGTCATGATGCGCGAGGACTCGCGAGTACGCGCGGTGCTGAGCCGTGCGCTGGGCCCGGATGCGGCCGATCTGGTGCTGGCCGCGGCTTACGCGGCCGTCTGCGGGATCGGGCAGTCGCCGAGCCCGCTCGTGCTCGACGCGGCACTGCGGACCGCCCAGTTGGTGGAGTCGCTTGCTCAGCTCGCGACGTTCGACGCCGTACACGACACGCTGTGCGCCCCGGACCGGCTGACGGTTGCCGACACCGACGTCGTACGTCCGCCGCTGCGTTCGTGCCCGGGCGAGGAGTATGCCGCCGCCGCGGTCAACGGGATGCTGGGCGGCGCCGCCACCAAGCTCCTGTTCACCCGCAGCCTCGACGAGGCGGCCGAGACCGTACTGGCCGGTTCACCCAAGGCCGCACGCTACGGCCCGGCGGCCTTCACCGCGGCTCTCGGCAGTGCCCTGGCACGCGAGGACGTGCTGGTCCGCGACCCCGAGCGGCTGCGCCGACTGGAGCTCGTGGACACCGTGGTCATGCATCCCGGAGCGCTGCGCAGCACTCGGCGCACCGTGCTTGAGGTCCACCCCAGCAGGACCGGCTGGGATCACCGCCGGCTGTGGCAGGAAGCCACCGCGGCCCTGAGCGCATCCGACGACGTGGCAACGCCTCCCGAGGAGCCGCGCATCGGCCTTCGCCCGGTGCCCGATGAGACGGCGTCGGACGCGGGACTGATGATCGCGTCGGTTCGCGGAACGGACGTCGGCACCGTTTTGGTCGGCTGGGAGGTCGACCCCATGGCCGAAGCCGCGCTGGACGCAGCACGCCGAGCCGGTCTGCACGTCGTGGTGGTGGACGACTGCTCGCTCGGCGAGTTCGGAACCCTGGCCGACCAACTCGCCTCTGCCGAGGTCCCGTTGGCCGAGGTGGTGACCGCCCTGCAGAACGAGGGGCGAACGGTTCTCACGGTGGCGCGCGTCGCGCACGACCGGGCGGCAGCCCAACGGAAGTTGACTGCCGCCGCCCATGACGTACTCGACGGACTGCTGCGCAGCGACGTCGCCGTCGCAGTCACCGACGAACGCAGCGCTGTCGTCTGGGGCGCCGACCTTCTGCCCCTGCGCGGACTGGAGGGCGTGTGGCGGCTGCTGTCCGCCGTGCCTGCGGCGCGGGCGGTCAGCCGGCGTGCCAAATTCTGCGCCGAGGCGGGCGCCACGCTCTCCGAGCTGCTGGTACTCACCCGGGGGGCCCGGTCGCAGCGTGTTCCCTTCCCCCTCGAAGTGCGGCTCAGCCCCGTCAATATCGCCACCGGCGCGGCCCTGGTCATGGGCTGGTGGGCCGCACTCGGTGTGGCCGCCGGTACGACCCCCCACCCCACTCCGCGGGTGCCCTGGCACGCACTGCAGCCCGAGCAGGTCATGGCCCGGCTGGCGAAGGCATCGCGTGCCGCGCCCACCGCCCTGACGGCGGTACGGACCCGGGCCGGCCACATCGCGGGCGCCGCTGCCGCGCACCCGGTCTTCGCGCCCGCACGGGTGAGCGCGCGTCTGGCCGACGCCGTGTGGGCCGAACTGGACGACCCGTTCACCCCGGTCCTGGTGGTCGGTGCCACCGCGCAGGCTCTGCTGGGATCCGCGGTGGACGCGTTCCTTGTCATCACCGCCGTGGCGGTGAACGCCCTGGTCGGCGGGGTACAGCGATTGCGTGCGGAGCGGGCGCTGTCCGCGCTGGTGACCGGGCAGCGGCGAACCGCCCGGCGACTCGCCCACCCGTCAGCGGGGGAGGCATCCGTCGTCGAGGCCGAACGACTGGCGCCCGGCGAGATGATCGAGCTGCGCACCAACGATGTGGTGCCGGCCGATGCGCGGCTGCTGGAGGTCAGTGGCTTCGAGGTGGACGAGTCCTCGCTGACGGGCGAGTCGCTGCCCACCCGCAAACAAGTCGCCGCCGTACCGCAGGCGTCCGTCGCCGACCGCAGCTGCATGGTGTTCGAAGGCACCACGGTGGTGGCGGGCCGAGCCCGGGCGGTGGTCGTGGGCACGGGCGACCAGACCGAAGCCGGCCGGGCGGCGTCCCTCGCCGCCCGCGTCCCCGCCTCGGCGGGGGTTCAGACACGGCTGCACCGGCTGACCCGCCGGGTGCTGCCGCTCACCCTCGCAGGCGGCGCCGCGGTGGCCGGGCTGTCCCTGCTGCGCGGCCACCCCGCGCGCACAGCCCTCCAGGGCGGACTGGCAGTCGCGGTGGCCGCCGTACCCGAGGGCATGCCTCTGGTGGCGACCGTCGCGCAGATGGCCGCGGCACGGCGGCTGAGCAAGCTCGGCGTCCTGGTACGCACGCCACGCAGCCTGGAGGCGCTCGGACGCGTGGACACCATCTGCTTCGACAAGACCGGGACCCTCACGGAGAACCGGTTGCGAGTCGTCCGCCTGATCGCCGGCACAGGCACCGAGCACCTGGCCGACGCCCCCGAGGCGGAACACATCCTCCGCATCGCCGCCCGGGCCTGCCCCCGTGTTGCCGAACAGCCGGGAGTCCACGCGCACGCCACCGACGAGGCGGTCCTGGCAGCAGCCCCGCCCGAGGCGGGGTGGACCGCCGTGCAAACCCAGCCCTTCGAGGCGAGCCGGGGTTACGCAGCAGCCACCGGAAGAGAAGCGGACGGCGCCGGCATGCTGGTCGTCAAGGGCGCGCCGGAAGTCGTGCTGCCCTGCTGCCCGGACACGGATCCGGCAGCCGTCGAGGAGGCACACTCCCTCGCCGGCCGGGGCCTGCGGCTCCTGGCCGTCGCCCAGCGCCGTCTCGCGACGGACGACGAGGCGAGGGAGGCACTGGACAAGCCCCTCGAACTGCTGGAACTCATCGGGTTCGTGGCGCTGGCCGACACCCCCCGCGCCAGTTCCGCTCCGCTCGTGGCCGGTCTCGGAGAGGTCGGTGTACGACCCGTCATGCTCACCGGCGACCACCCGCAGACCGCCCGCTCCGTGGCAGTCGCCCTGGGCTGGCCCCCGGATGTCACGGTCGTCACCGGCATCGAGTTGGCTTCGCTGGACCGGGCGGGACGGGCCCGTCTGCTCCGGGACTGCGGCGTCGTGGCCCGCGTCGCACCTGAGCAGAAGCTCCAGGTCATCGAGGCGCTCCGGGAGGCGGGTTGCGTCGTGGGCATGGTCGGGGACGGCGCCAACGACGCCGCCGCCATCCGCGCCGCCGATGTCGGCGTCGGAATCGCCGCGCGCGGATCGGCAGCCGCGCGCAACGCCGCAGACCTCGTGATCACCAACGACGAACTGTCGGTTCTCATCGACGCCATCGGCGAGGGCCGGGCCCTGTGGCGCAGCGTGGCCGACGCGATCAGCATCCTGCTCGGCGGGAACGCCGGAGAGGTCGGCTTCTCCGTACTGGGCACACTGCTGTCCGGCACTTCGCCGCTGTCGACACGTCAGTTGCTGCTGGTCAACCTGCTCACCGACATGTTCCCGGCGATGGCGGTCGCGGTCACCCCTCCCGACCCGGAACCTGCCGGCGAGCCCACCGCGGCCGACACGGAACCCGTGGGCTTCGCCGTCCTCGGGCAACCGCTGACACGCCAGATCCGCCATCGCGGCCTGATCACCGGTATCGGCGCGGCCATCGCATGGCTCATCGGCACCCTCACCCCCGGTTCTGCACGACGCACCAGCACCATGGCCCTGTGCGGTGTGGTCGGGGCCCAGCTCACGCAGACCGTCGCCGGACGCCGCCACAGCCCGCTGGTCCTGGCCACGGCCCTCGGTACGGCCGCCGTGCTCGTCGGCCTCGTTCAGACACCCGTCGTCAGTCACTTCTTCGGGTGTACGCCGCTGGGCCCACTGGCCTGGGCCGGAGTCGCCGTCGCGGTCGGCACCGCCTCCCTCGGACCGCGCGTACTGCCACCGGCCGAACAACTGCTGGCCGACCTCGCGTCCCGACTGCGTCCCGTGGTCCGGCTCGTCCGCTGAGACCCCGCACGAACGGCGGTCGAAAGCCGGTCCGTACGACATCGAACCGGCGATCCGGCTCCTGCGTCAGGCTTCCTCCGCCGGGAGCGCGTACAGGCGGGGGAGGTTCACCACGATCGCCTCCTGGGTGCTGCGGGCGATCACGACCACGGCCTCCTCGGCCGGGTCGGGGTTCTCCTCGCGGTGCGGCACGAACGGCGGGACGAAGATGTAGTCACCGGGTGAGGTGCGCAGCCGTACCTCCTCCGGTTCGTCGCCCGAGGCGTCCAGGAAGACGAACTCGGGGTGTCCGCTGACCACATGGATCGCGGTCTCGGATTCGCCGTGGTGGTGGTCGGAGGAGGAGGTCGCGGGCGCCACGTGGGTCTGGCCCATCCACAGCTTCTCGGAGCCGACGGTCTTCCCGCTGACGGCGGCGAACCTGCGCATGCCGCCGGTCTGGGCTGTGTCGCCGTCCAGGGCATCGGCGCGGATGTGGTGTCCGCTACGGCCGGGCCCTGGAGTTCGTCCAGGTCGCCCGCGGCCTGTGGGACTCCTACGAGGACGACGCCTTCCCGGCCGACGTGGCACGCGACGTCTTCCTCGACCCGGCGAAGCTGCACGAACTCAACCACGCCGGGGAACACTTCAAGGTCGCAGGACCGCTCAACCTCTCCCGTTCGCCCCAGGGACAGCCGGTCATATTCCAGGCCGGGGTCTCCGACGAGGGCCGCGACCTCGCCGCGCGGGTGGCCGAGGGCATCTACGCCCCGGGCGGCTCCCTGGAGCAGGCGCAGGAGTACTACGCCGACATCAAGAGGCGTACGGCCTCCTACGGGCGCAATCCCGACCACATCAAGGTCTTCATCCACGGCGGCCCGATCGGCGGCGCGACCGACGAAGCCGCCAGGCGCCGCGAGCGGGAGATCTTCGAGGAGGACAACGGCTTCGAGCGCAACCTCGCGCTCCTGGGCCGTTCCTTCGGCGCGTACGACTTCAGCGGGCACGACCTCGACGCCCCCACCGACGAGGTGCAGCGCCCCTGGGCGGACGCGTACCTCGCCGCCTGGGACCAGCCGCGCCGGCCACGGATCGGGCTGTCCCGGTTCGTGTTCCCCGCGAAGGACAGGCGCACCGCGCTCCAGCAGATCGGCGACGACGTCCACCGGGCCGCTCTGCGCATGGCGCAGAGCGGTGCCTTCCCCGAGGGCCTGGGGAGGGACGAGGCGCTGCGCCGCTTCCACTCGTTCCACGGCGCCCCCGAAGAGATCGTCGCCGCACTGGTGCAGGAGAAGGTCCTGCCCCTCGCAACCGATCTGATCACCCAGTTCAACCCCGCCGTCCCCGACCACGACGCCGCGATCCGAGCCCTTGAGCTCATCGCGACCGAGGTGGCACCCGCCTTGGGCTGGCGGCCCGCGACCGAGCCGGAGCCCCAATCCGCAGGAGTATGAGATGACCGAGTACACCGACCATCACGCACCCGAGGGTCTGCGCACACGCGGCACGATCGTCGTGGTGCCCGGCCGGGGCGAGACCCGGGCGACCTACGCCCGGTTCGGCAAGCGGCTCGCCGCCGACGCCTACCGCGTCCGCGTCGTCGACGCCCCGGACCTCGACGCCGACGACCTGACCGGCTCGCTCATCCGCTTCGGCGCACGGCTCGCCGACGCCGTCGAGGACACCGCGGCGCAGGACGGTGTCGTCCGCCCCGTCGTGCTGGTGGGGGCCGGCACCGGCGCCGGCGCCGTCGCCGCGCTCCTCGGCCGGGAAGAGACCCCTGCCGCCCCGCGGCCGGACGCCGTCGTTCTCGCCGGGCTTCCGGGCCATGCGGCCACCGCCGCCGGTACGTGGGACCACGAACTCGACGTACGCACCTTCTGTCCCGTCCACCGGGGCACGCTCACCGACGACTCCGAGGTCCGGCGGGGCTCGCTCGACGACGCGGTGCCGGACGCACTGCTCACGGCCGCGTACGACAGCGAGGTCGACGTCCCTGCGCTGATCCTCATCGGCGACGCCGATCCGCTCGCGGATCGCGACGCACTCGTCCGCGCGGCGAAGTCACTGCCACGCGCCCGCCTTTCGGTGGTCCGCGGCGCGCATCACGACGTCCTGAACGACTTGCAGCACCGCTCGGTCGCGGCCGAGACCGTCACCTTCCTGGAGACCCTGCGCAACGACCTGGTGCCGGTGATCGCGGTGGACCCGAGCGCATGGTGAGCGCCGGCGAACCGATCCGGCCCACCCGGTAGTCACTCCTGACCCCCGAACCCGAAAGGTCTTCCCATGGCCGCCATTCTGTCCGTCTCCGGAAGCCCCTCCGCCACCTCCCGCACCGCACGGCTTCTGCGCCACCTGGACGACCGGCTCCGGCACCAGGGCCACGACGTGACCCCGCTGGACGTGCGCACCCTGCCCGCCGACGCGCTGCTCGGCGCCGACTTCCGGCACCCGGCCGTCGTCGCGGCCACCGCGCTGTTCGAGCAGGTGGACGGGGTGGTCATCGGCACCCCCATCTACAAGGCCGCCTACTCGGGGCTCCTGAAGTCGCTGCTCGACCTGCTCCCGCAGTATGCGCTGACCGGCAAGACCGTGCTGCCGCTGGCCACCGGCGGCAGCACGGCCCATGTCCTGGCCATCGACTACGCGCTGCGCCCGGTGCTGAGCTCGATGGGCGCCGCACACATCGTCCCGGGCTGGTTCACGCTCGACAAGGACATCACCGTCGGCGACGACGGCACGCTGACCGTCGCGCCGGGCGCCGCCGAGGCGCTGGTCAAGGTCACGGACGGGTTCTCCGTCGCGCTGGGCGGCCGTACGACGGTGCTGGCGCCCACCGGCTGAGCACCGCGGCCGTCATCACCCGCTTGGTGGACGAGAGACCCTAGGTCTGACGGTCCTGGAGCTGATGGTGGTCGCCGTTGCGGTCGCCGGTCTGCAGGCCCAGGCGCCGTCTCCACCGTTTCGGTGGTGCGGGGGCGGGGGCCCAGGCACCGGCGGCCACCTCCTCGGAGTTGAGTACGTCGTCGCCGTAGAGATCCTGCAGCCAGTTGGTCTGGTAAATGGTGTCGAGGTAGCGCTCACCGAGGTCAGGACTGACGGCCACCGAGGTGATGTCGGGCGCGTCGTGCCGGGCCAGCCAGCTCGTCGCGCCGCTGACCACCGTGCCGGTGGAGCCGCCGAACAGGAAGCCTCGCCTGGCCAGACGGTGGCAGGTGCGGATGGTGTCCGCCTCCTCGACACGTATCACCTCGTCCACATAGGACTCGTCGAGCAGAGGCGGGCGCATGCTCATCCCCAGCCCTGGAATCATCCGCCGGCCCGACGCCCCGCCGAAGGACACCGAGCCGACGCTGTCCACCGCGACGATTCGCACCGGCCGGTGCCACCCACGGAAGTAGCGCGCGCAGCCCATCAGCGTCCCGGTGGTGCCGGCCCCGACGAACAGCACGTCCAGCTGCGGGAACTGGCGGGCGATCTCCGGTCCCGTCCTGCGGTAGTGCGCCTTCCAGTTGCTCGGATTGGTGTACTGGCTGAGCCACACGTACCGGTCGTCGGAGGCGCACAGCGAGCGGATGAACTCGATCCGCGCGCTGAGGAAGCCGCCGTTGGCCTCCTGTCCGGCGATCACGTGCACCTGGCTGCCCAACGCCTCCATCATCATCCGGGTCGACAGGCTGCCTCGGGAGTCCGTCACGCACAGGAACCGGTAGCCCTTGCTCGCCGCGATCATGCTCAGAGCCACGCCGAGGTTTCCGGAGGAGGACTCGACCAGGATCGAGTCCGGCCTCAGGATTCCCTCCCGCTCTGCGGTCTCCACCATCTCGGTGGCGGCCTTCAACTTGATCGAGCCGGCGAAGTTGAAGCCCTCGCACTTCAGGAAGAGGGAGTGCCCGAAGGTCGGCCGGAGGTCGACATAGAGTTCCTCCTCGTTGAAGGCGTAGGGAACGGATATGACGGGCACGATGATCTCCTCTGTCTGGAGCAGAGCGCTTTCAGAACGTCCGTCCGACCGTGGGCGGGCTTCTCGCCCGTGCGGCCGGTCCCTCCCGGGACCGGCCCGGGTCAGGATGCCGGGGCTCCCGGTCCGTTCATCCGTACCGGCTCAGCTCGTGGAAGAAGTCGTCGACGACGTGCAACTCCCCGCAGCGGACCACCTCGTCGTAGACGTACTTGCCGACCGCGAGGTCGAGCACCCCGAGGCCGAAGGGCGAGAACACCGCCGTCCGGTCCGCGGGAACCGACACCCGCCCGGCCATCACGTCGTCCAATGTGCCGTGCAGGAACTCCCGGCCGCCCGTGAGCTGTTCGGCCAGATGCGGCGAGGTGTCGGCCTTCAGACAGTGCTCGATGTCATCGACGATATTGGTCGAGGCGAGCAGGATCTCCGGCGCGAGGTCGCGCAGCGACACATGCAGCACCACTGGATGATGCGCGAACCACGAGGGGTCGCTGACATGGGGCTGACCGGCGACGGTGGCGAAGACCACCAGGTCGCTGTTGCGGATCAGCTGCTCGGCACCGTCGTGCACGGTGATCCGGCCGGTGGTGCCCGACTGCTCCAGGTAGCACCGGAAGCCGGCCGCGCTGTCGGCGGACAGGTCGTGCACACCGATCTCGTCGAACGACCAGCCGGTGCCGACCAGGAAGGTGTGGATGTAGCGGGCGATCAGGCCCGTCCCGAAGAACCCGACACGCGCCGGTCGCGGCCGGTCGCGGCTGAGCCAGTTCGCCGCCGAAGCCGCCGACGCGGCCGTCCTGGTGGCGCTGATGATCGAGCTCTCCAGGCAGGCGAACGGATAGCCGGTGTCATGGTCGTTGAGGATCAGCACAGCCGAGGCCCTCGGGACGCCGGCCGCCACGTTCTCCGGGAAGCTGGAGATCCACTTCACACCGTCCACCCGCACCGTCCCGCCGATCGAGGCGGGCAGCGCGATGATCCGGGAGGACGGACGGTCGGGGAAACGCAGGAAGTACGACGGCGGATTCACCGAATCACCGGCGCCGTGCGCCCGGTAGGTGGCCTCGGTCAGCTCCACGATCCGCTTCTCGTTCCCGTGCAGGGCGCGCCGGACCTGGGCACCGGAGATCACCGCGAACGGCGGCACGGTGACCGGCGAGGCGGTCGCGTCCTCTGTCGCGGGGGAACCGGTGACGGTCATCCTGTGCTCACCTCGACGGTCGGCGAGCAGTCGGCCAGTCGCACCGGGTCGGCCATGGCGACGAGCACTTCGCGCGGTCCCTCGAAGGGCTCCCGGCTGTGCGCGGTGCGGACGTTGTCGACCAGCATCAGGTCTCCGGCCAGCCACGGTTCGCGGACGGTATTGGCCTCGTACACGTCGTTGAGCAGTTGTACGACGTCCTCGCCGATCGGGTCGCCGTTGCCGAAGCGGGTGTTGAACGGCAGCCCGTCGGCGCCGTAGACGTCCACCAGGTACTCGCGCACCTCGGGGGCCATCGTCCACTCGTTGAGGAACGCGATCTGGTTGAACCAGCAGCGCCGGCCGGTGACCGGATGACGCACCACGGCACTGCGGCGCTGGCTGGTGCGCAGTCCGCCGTCGGGCTGCCACTCGAACCCGATCGCGTTGGCGCGGCAGTAGCTCTCGACGGCGCCCCGGTCGTCGGTGCCGAACGCCTCGGCGACGGACGCCCCGATCTCGTCGTTGTAGCTGCGGGTGAGCAGCCAGCCCTCCCGCTCGAACCGCTCGGTCAGCCCGGCGGGCAGTGCGTCGAGCACGGCCGGTGAGTCGGCCACCGCGGTCGCCCCGCCCTCGGTGGGCGCGCCGACGCAGGCGAACATCATCAGGCCGGGGAACTCAAGCGTGTAGCTCAGTTCGTGGTGCATGCACATCGGCTGGTTCGACGGCCACTTCGTCGAGGAGTACACGCCGTCCGAGTACGTCTCCCGGGGCGCGAAGACCTCCTTCTCGGCCATCAGACCGCCTGCCAGCCTCGAAAAGACGGCGCCGGTCCCGGCCACGTCGCGCAGCCCGAGTCCGCGGACCAGGACCGAACCGTGCTCGGCGACGACAGCGCGCAGCGCGTCCCGGTGCTCGGCGGCCCAGCCCGGCGCGTCGCCGGTGGTTGCGGCCCGCAGGATGGGAGGCCTGCCGGGTTCCCGTTCCACGTCGACCAGCGACGCCGTGGATATGAACGACATATCGGTTCCTTTCAGTCGCCGCTCAGGAAGAGGCGAACAGTTCGGCGGCGCGCAGCACGGCCTGCGCCGCCTCGGCCGGACGGGTGCGCAGGAAGTAGTGGCCGCCGTCGGCGAGTTCGTGCAGGTCGACCTGTTCGGCCAGGAGCTGCCAGTCGCGGTACCGGCGCCGGTACTGCGCCGTGCCCGGGTCGTCGGCGGCGACGACCACGGTGACCGGCGCGGACAGCTTCGGCGCCGGCGGGCTGTCCAGGGCGTCGGCGAAATAGCGGTGCGCGGATACGCAGTCGTGCCGGTAGGTCGCACCGGCGTGCTCGGCGTGCCTCGCATCCAGCTCACCGAGCTCGGTGTATCCGCCGCCCGCGCCCAGCTCTGCGGCGATCGCGGCGTTGCTTCGCCCCGTCAGCCCGGCGATGGCGGCGCGCCGGTCGGCGGCGTTGCCGAGCAGCTGCGCGGCGAGGAACACCCGCTGGACGTCCACCCCGCGCTCCTGCAGCTTTCTGGCCGTCTCCACGGCGAGCGCGGTGCCCGAGGAATGTCCCCACAGCAGGACGCCGGTCAGGCCACGCCGGACGATCTCGTCGACGACCTGCTCGACCACCTCGGCCATCGACGCGAGCGGCTCGCTCTCGGCCGTCACGTCGTGACCGGGCAGCTCCACGGCGTAGACCGCAAGGCCGCCGTCCGGCAGCGCCCCGGCCATCGGCCTGAAGTCCACCGCGTTGCCGCCGGCGTAGGGGAAGCACACCAGGGCAGCGGCGGCCTGCGCACCGTCCGGTTCCGACAGCGACTGGAGCAGCCCGGAGCGCCGCTGGGACCTGCCGTCGACCAGCCCGGCCAGATCGGCCAGGACCGGATGAAGGGTGACGTCCTTGAGGGACACCGCACGGTCCAGGGTGATCGCCAGCTTGACTGCCGACAGCGATGTGCCGCCGCGGTCGAAGAAGTGGTCCTGCCGCCCGATCCGGTGCTGCGGGATGCCGAGCACCTTCGCCCACGCGGCCGCCAGGCGCAGTTCGGTCGGTGTGTGCGGCGCGCGGAAGTCGTCCTGGATCACATCGAGTTCTCCGGCGAGCGTCCGAAGAACCTTCCTGTCAATCTTGCTGTTGGTCGTCAGCGGCAGACTCTCTCGCCAGTGGAAGGCCGACGGGACCATGTACTCGGGCAGCGACTCACCGAGCCGCTCCGGCAGTACGCCCTCCTCCAGTGGCCGCCGACCGGAGTAGAACGCCACCAGGCGCTTGCTCCGACCGGCCCGCTCGGCGACCACCACCGCGCCGTCGCGAACACCGGGCACCCGCAACAGCGTGTTCTCGATCTCGCCGATCTCGATCCGGAAACCACGGATCTTCACCTGGGTGTCCTTGCGGCCGAGGAACTCCAGCTTGCCCCCGGGCTGCCAGCGGCCGTAGTCGCCGCCCCGGTAGAGCCGGGCGCCCGCACGGTGCGGATCGGACAGGTAGGCCTGCCGGGTGAGTTCGGGGTCGTTGACGTATCCGCGGCCGACGCAGAGGCCGGAGAAGACGATCAGACCGGGGGCGCCGAGCGGTACCGGAGCCAGGTGCTCGTCGACGACGTGGACGCGCACGTTATTGATCGCGCGACCCAGCAGGACCCGGCCCCCGTCGGGCACTCGGTCCATGACCTCGTGGTTGGTGTCGTCCGAGGTCTCGGTCAGCCCGTAGGCGTTGACCAGTCTGATCCCGGGCTGGGCGGCGAACCAGCGCTGCACCAGCCCGGTCTTCAGTGCCTCGCCGGTGACCGACACGCACCGCAGGTCAGGCAGTTCGCGGCGCTGCTGCGTCAGACAGGACACAACGACGTCCAGATAGGAGGGAACGACCTGGAGTACGGCGACCCGGCCGTCGACGATCTTGTCGACGAACCGCTGGACGTCCAGGATCACCTCCTGCTCCACCAGCAGGGTCCGACCCCCGACCAGGAGCCCGGACACCAGCTGCCACAGTGAGATGTCGAAGCACTGGGGTGCGGTCTGGGCGACCACCTGTCCCTCGCCGATCCCCAGGTCGTCGATCTTGGCGTAGAGGTGGTTGAGCATGCCCGCGTGCTCACACATCGCGCCCTTCGGCTCACCCGTGGAGCCGGAGGTGAAGTAGATGTAGGCGAGCTGGTCCGCTGCCACGCGGACGCCCAGATCGTCGTCGGCATGGCCCTCCTCGCGGGCCGCGCCGACGAAGAGCTTCTGGACCCCGGGCAGCGAGCCGAGGGCCCGGTCGAGCGTTGCGGCGCTGCCGGGCTCGGTCAGCACGAGCCCGCACCCGGCGCGGGAGAGCATGGCCGCGAGGCGATCGGCCGGGAAATGCGGCTCGATGGGCAGGTACACACCTCCGGCCTTGAACACGGCGAGGACGGCGGCCATCCAGTCCAGGTTGCGCTCGGTCACCACCGCGACGACGCCCTCGGGGCGCAGCCCCCGCGCGAGCAGGGCCCGTCCCACCCGGTTGGCGCGCGCGTTGAGTTCGCGGTATGTCAGCCGCCGCTCCCCGTGCACCGCCGCGACGGCGTCCGGGTGCATCGCCACCCGCTGCTCGAACAGCTCGTGGAACCGGCGGTCCGGCAGCTCCCGGCGCGGACCGGCGAGCCCTTCCAACTGGAAACGGAACTCCTCGGCGGAGAGCAGGCTCTGCCGCCCGTGCTCGGCGTCCGGACCGGCGGCGATGAGCGCGAGTGCGGTGAGGTGGTAACCGGCGATCCTGACGGCGCAGTCCGCGTCGAGGGCGTCGGTCCGGTACCGCAGCCGCAGCACGAGCCGGCCGCCGCGCTGCGAGAAACCCACCCGCAGCACGGTGTCACCGGCGAGTTCACCGCCCGTGCCGTGCGGATCGAGCACGGCCTCCATCGGCACTTCGGCCAGGCCCAGTTCGCGCCTGAGCTCGTCGACCGGAAAGTCCTGGTGCGACAGCAGATCCGACACGGCCCGATGGGCGTCGCGCAGCAGCGTCCGCCACGAGGCGGATGCGGTGGTCAGCCGGCAGGGCAGCGGCAGACCACCCTCCGCGGTGACGTAGCCGGTCGCGACCTCGTGCTCGCCGGACAGGGCGGAGAGCACCTTGGCGTGCGCGGCCAGCAGCACCGAGTCGAGCGACACCGCCAGGTCCCCGGCCAGCCGGCCCAACGCCGCCACGACTTCGTCCGGAACCGTTGCCTCGTGTTCGTCGACACCCGTCACCGGATCGGTCGTCCACCGCGGGATCGCGGTGAATCCACCGGCGACGAGCACGGCGCGCCAGAACTCCCGGTCGGCCTGCACTTGTATTCCCATCTGGTCGTCCCACTCCAATTCACCGTCGCCACCGTGCTGTTCGGCGCCGAAAAGGGCGGCGCTGCTATCCCTGCCGGATCAGCGCCTCGGGCTGATAAGGGGTTTCTCGCAACTCCGTGGCGGGATTTCCTCCCCAGCGCGCGTGCGACGGGACTTCCTCGCCCTTCATGAGGAAGGAGTCGGCAGCGAGCACCGCGCCCTCGCCCATCGTCACGCCGTAGTGGACATGGGCCCCCACACCGAGGGTGCAGCCGGCGTCGATGGTGCTGCGATCGGACTTGAAGGTGCCGTCCTCCTGCGAGTGGCACTGGATCTTGCTTCCCGCGTTGAGCGTGCAGTCGTTCCCGATGGTGGTGAGCGCCCGCTCCGTCAGATAGCAGCCGTCGTCGAAGACCCTGCTGCCGATCCGCACCCCCAGCATCCGCCAGATCACGTTCTTGAAAGGGGTGCCGTTGAAGACGTCGAGGTAGGTGTCAGGCACCTTCCAGAGGCGCTCGTGCCACCAGAAGTACGGCTCGTAGATGGAACACAACTGCGGCCGCAGCGAACGGAATGCCGCGATGCCGCGCTCCACCAGTACGAAGTACACAGCGGTGAACCCGAGGCTGAACACCAGGAACGCAGCGGTCAGCACATGCCCGTAGGAGTCGTAGAGATCGACGTTGGCCAGTGCGAGCACGGTGAGCACGAAGAAGTGCAGCCACCGCACGAGCAGGAAGAAGACCATCGAGCGGATGTTGTAGCGGTTCTTCGCTGCGAGGCTGCGGCGCAACTCGTCGCCGGTGCGCAGATGGTCGAACCGGGAGTCGCGCTCGACCGACCGGGGAATCTCGAAGCACGGCGAGCCGAGCAGACCCACTCCCTCGCGTACGTCGCCGTCGAGCGGGATCATCACCTTCGTCGCGAGGAGGCAGTTCTCGCCCGTCCTGGCCCCCGAGGGATAAGCGATGTTGTTCCCGAGGAAGTTGTGCGGCCCGATCGATGCCCGGGACACCCGGAACGACGTGCTCGAGAATTCGGCGTTGACGATGGAGAGCCCGTCGGCGACCATCGTCCCGCTGCCGACCGAGCACAGATACGGGGTCTCGTGCTGCACTTCCGTGCCGAAATTCGACCCTGTCTGCTCGACCCGGGACAAGTCGTATCCGAGGCCGCGCAGATAGTGGACGATGTAGGAGCTGTCACCGAACAGCCAGGTGAAGAACTTCAGATTGGTCATGCGGCCGATCGCCCGGTGCGCCGAGTAGTGGAACCCGTACAGCGGATAGACCTTGTCCGGCTCGATGAACCGGTTCAGCAGACGCGGAACGGTGAACAACACGGCCAGGCCCAGGACGACGAATCCGAAGAACAGCAGGAGGGAAAGGACCAGCGCGTCGAGGTAGAGGACGGGTGAGGCGAACCCCACCGTGCCCGGACCCAGCCGGCTGTGCAGCGCCGGAACCAGGGTGAACAGCATGTACGCGCCCCCGACGGTCAGCGGCACGTAGAGGAAGAACAGCTGAAGCACGGTGACGAGCCCGAACCCGGTCCTGCGCAGGGTGCCGCACCTGGCCGGCTCGATGCTCAGGTAGTCGTGCTCCGTGAGCTGCGCAGGGGATCCGTGCCAGTGCCGGCCGCCCGGGACCCGCTGGCCGCTGTACAGCGTGGACGTGTGGCCGAGCTGGGCTCCGTCGGCCATCGATGTGTCGATGTCGAGCACGGTCTTCTCACCGATGAACACGTCCCGGCCGAGGGTGACCCGGCCGGTCTGGATACGGCCGGCGTGCGCCCGGTAGCAGAGGAAGAACGAGTCCTTGCGGATCACCGTGCCGGCGCCGATCGTGAGCAGGTCGGGGCAGACCGGAATGTTGCGCGAGAGGATCGTGACCTCCTTGCCGATCCGTGCGCCCAGGGCCCGCAGGTACAGCACGTACAGGGGATTGCCGACGAAGAAGATCATCGGGTTGGCGTGGATCAGCACCTTGACGGTCCAAAAACGCAGATACGTCAGACCCCAGACGGGGAACTCTCGTGGTTTCCACCGGCCGATGAGGAGCCATTTGGCCACGATCGGGAAGGTGCACAGACCGATGAATCCGACGCCGCCGAAGACGAACGACCGCAGGTAGATGTCGATTACGTCCGAGCCGGCGGAGACCCAGGCGTAGCCCCGGTCGGCAACAAGTCCGGCGAGGAAGGAATATCCCAGAAAGAGCAGGAACTGCAGTGTTCCGCAGAGCGCGTACCGCACCGTTCCGGACGGGGTCACCACCCCGGCGGGCGCCGGGACCGGCGGTTTGACGGGGAAGAGCGCGACGTCCGCGAGTCCCGTTGCCAGGCTCCGGACGGTCGGGTGGCGGTAGATGTCCTTCATCGATGCCGACGGGAGGTCCGCCCGCTTCCTGACCCGTGCGCAGAAATGGGCCATCACCAGCGAGTTGGCACCGAGGTCGTCGAAGAAGTGACTGTCGACCGGTACCCGTTCGACGCCCATGACGTCGGCCAGCACCTCGGCGAGGTCTTTCTCGATGCCGGTCGTCGGGCCGGTGTATTCGCGCTTGTCGATCGCGGATTCATCCGGCCCGGGCGTCAGGACTTCGACGGATTTCTCCTCCATGCGAACTCCTTGAGGGGTTTTCGATCGCCGCCGGCCATGACGGCCGGTGCCCGTTGCTCGCGCTTTTCGATGGCCGGAGCGAGTGGTCCAAAGGCCATGAGGCCGGGATCCGCTGTCCGATCCCAGAACCGTCGCCTCAGTCTCAGCTGTCCGCCGTCGGGCTGCCACTCGAACCCGATCGCGCCGGTGCGGCAGCAGCTCCCGACGGCGCCAGGGCCTCGCCGCCGGAGGCCCGG
Source organism: Streptomyces sp. NBC_01217 (assembly GCF_035994185.1). Classification (NCBI taxonomy): domain Bacteria; kingdom Bacillati; phylum Actinomycetota; class Actinomycetes; order Kitasatosporales; family Streptomycetaceae; genus Streptomyces; species Streptomyces sp. NBC_01217. Next base: position 993,845 of record NZ_CP108538.1, on the reverse strand, counting down.
CGGTGTGCGGCGCACGGTTCCGGGCGTACTGCATACGAGTGGCGAGCAGCCGGTCCGCGAGGTGGTACGCCCGGTGACCCGGGGTGCGCTCCAGGGCGCACGCCGGTCACTTCGGATACGGGTCGTAGCAGTCCAGTGCCGGGTGGTACAGCACCTGCCAGGTGTTCGCGTCGACAGCTCCGGTGCTGGCCAGACCGTGGCAGCCCTGGATCCATATGATCTTCTTCGACGTGGCGTCGCCGAAGACCCCGTCGACCGCGAGTTTCGGCACGCCTCCCCACACATTGCTCAGGCACTGCGCCTGTTTCACGGACGGACCGGTGCTCACCGGGGTGAGCCCGGGGCGCTCGATGGGGGACGTGTGTGAGCATGTCTTCTCGGTGGCGACCGCGTCGTGTGTCGTGGTCACCAGAGCCCCGGCGGTCAGCAGTGCTGCGCCGAGGGCGGCACACTTGCGACGGATCATCTCGCGCACTCCTCTCGTACGGATCAAGTGGACCCGCATCCAGCATGAGGGCGCGAGCGCGGTCCCGCGCATTCGCGGCGCGACGCCCGGGTTCCACGCCCCCTGCGTCGCCGCTGCCCCGACGACCCCCTCGATCCTTCCGGCAATGCGTTGAACGTGTTCAATGTCGCCGACAGGATGGCCGATGCCGCGGCTGTCCGGTGGGTGCGGTGCTCATTGGTCCTGCCGCGAGGGGGATTTGGACCGTGGATGAAGGCGAGCCCTGGAGGAGTCCGGGCGGCGGCACCTGGTCCGACGGAAGGGGCGGAACGCTGACGTTCACGGCCGACGGCAGGGTGAGGGCCTCCGGGGTCGATGACCCCGGTCCCGATGACCGCTTCGACGAGGCGGTGAAGGAGTGTACGGGCCACGGCACGTGGACGTTCGAGGCGGGGCGGAATGCCTGGAGCCATGAGGTAGAGGTCGATATGAGGGACTGCGGAGGGTGGCCCTGGAACGTGGGCGGCACGCGGGGCCGGGTCATCCTCTACCGGTACATCGGGGCCACGGCCCACACCGGCCAACAGCCCGGCGTGGGCCGTGCGCACACCCTGAAGCGCACACCCTCAAGCTGCCGCCCCCGTCAGCTCTCGGTCTCGTCCGTTGCGCGCTCGCCCTCCGCCTGTGACGGCTGCGTGCGCGTCGTGGCGGGGTGCCGTTCCTCGGCCGGATTCATGTCCTCATCCAGCCGCTCGCCCTCTGCCTGCGACGGCGTCGGGTACTCGTCCTGCTTCTTCATGGCAGCCTCCGCTGTCGGAACGCATGCCTACACAAAAAGCGTAACGCCCGGCCGACTCGTCAGCCGCCCGGGACCGGTGCACTGTGGAAGACGTGGGCCTCAGCGAACGCTTTCCGGGTCTGACGCAGGTATGGCGGCCGAGCCATGCCCTGCTGGCGATTCCCCTCGTGCTCATCGTCGTGATCACCGTCATGGACCTCCTGGTGCCGGAGGACGTCCACCTGGGGCCTCTGCTGGTCATCGCGCCCGCGATCACCGCCTCCTTCGCCGGCCCCCTGCTGACCGGAGCGGTCGGCCTCCTGGCGGTGGCGGCCCAGGCGTACATCGGCCTGCACTTCGGCGTGCTGACCTCCCGGAACGTGATCGTGCAGATCGCCGCCCTCGCCGTGCTCTCGGCCGTGGTGGTGTGCTTCTGCGTGGTACGCGAGCGGCGCAGACGGGAACTCGCCCGGGTGCGGTCGGTGGCCGAAGCCGCGCAGCATGTGCTGCTGTGGCCGCTCCCGGACCGTATCGGCCCGCTGCGGATCGCCTGCCTGTACCTGGCCGCCGAGGACGAGGCCCAGATCGGCGGTGATCTGTACGCGACCACCCGCGTCGGGGACGGAACCCGGGTGCTGATCGGTGACGTCAGGGGCAAGGGTCTGGCCGCCATCGGAGAGGCCGCCCTCGTGCTCGGCGCTTTCCGCGAGGCCGCCCACCAGCACACCGGCCTGCCCGAACTGGCCGCGGCCCTCGAACGGAGCGTCTCGCGCTACCAGGCCGACTTCGAGCCGGAGGAAGAGGCGGGGGAGCGCTTCGCCACCGCTCTGCTGCTGGAGATCCCCGACCAGGGCAACATCAGCCGGATGACCAGCTGCGGACACCCCGCACCGCTGCTGCTGAGCCCGGGCCACGCCGTCACCGTCCCGAGCCTGCACCCCGCGCCCCCACTGGGGGTCGGCGGCACGGGGCCGACGGGCTACGCCGTCGACGTGTTCACCTTCGAGGAGGGCGACACCCTCCTTCTCTACACGGACGGCGTCATCGAGGCACGCGACCGGGCCGGATCCTTCTACCCCTTTCCCGAGCGGGCCGCCCGGTGGACCGAGGCCTCCCCGGAGTCGCTCCTGCACCACCTGCGAGGCGATCTCCTCGCCCACGCCGGGGGGCATCTGGGCGACGACGCGGCCTTCATCGCGATTCACCGCAGCCCCACCCCCCACACCCGTCCGGGACGCCACCACACGGATCGCTGATCCCGGCCCTGAGCCGCCGGACGGGCCCTGGGGCCTTCATGGCACGCTCGACGCGCAACCGGGCCTCCTCCAGACCCGCGGTGGTCGGTGGTCATCCTTCTTTCTCCCCCTCGCGTCGGCATGTCCACCGGCTTCAGCGAGCGCCTGTCCTACGGTAGTTGCTCCGCAATCATCATGAAGGAGCGCATACATGCCGATCTCACTCGGACTCGGTCTCCCGCAGATGAAGCAGTACGACATCGGTCGCGACGTCGCCCTGGTGGCACGCGCCGCGGAGGAGACCGGATACACGAGCCTGTGGGTCTTCGAGCGAGTCCTGTTCCCCGAGCCCGCCACCCAGGGGCTGTACGGCGTTCCGGGGCTGCCCTGGCCCGACCAGTACCGCAGCGTCGCCGACCCGCTGGTCACGCTCGCGCTGGCCGCCGCGGCCACCGAGCGGGCCCGGCTCGGCACCAGCGTCCTGATCGCGCCGTTGCACGTGCCCTTCCAACTGGCCCGCTCGCTCGCCTCGCTGGACGTCGCGAGCGGCGGGCGAGTGATCGCGGGCCTCGGCACGGGATGGTCCCTGGACGAGTACGCCGCCGCCTCCGTCGCGCCCTTCGAGCGGCGTGGCGCTGTCCTGGACGAGCTGCTGGACGTGTGCGCGGCCGTCTGGGGCCCCGATCCCGTCTCGTACGAGGGCGAGTTGACCACCATCGCCCCCTCCGAGGTCGGCCCCAAGCCGGTGCGCCCCATCCCGGTCTACCTGCCTGCGAACAGCCCGCGCGCCGCCCGCCGTCTGGTGGACCGGGCGGACGGCTGGATGCCCGTGGCCATGGGCGTCGCACAGCTGGCCGAGCAGTGGCAACGGGTGCAGGACATGGCCGCCGAGCGCGGTCGGGAACGTCCCGTCGAGGTCTGTGTCCGTGCCAACGCCCAGTACAGCGCCAAGCCGTTCGAGGGAGCGGGCCGAGCGCCCTTCCAGGGGAGCGTGGCGCAGATCGTCGAGGACCTGGTGGCACACGCCGAGACGGGCCTACCGGAGTTCCTGCTCGATCTCCAGGGCACGACGCGCGACGCCGCGGAGCTGATCGACGTGGCGGCCGAGGTGTACGAGGCGGCGCGCGCCGCGGGCATCTGACACCCGCGCGACGGTGTCCGGGCCCGCCGCCCGGAGAGGCCTGCCCGCGGAGGCTGCCGCGCGGCCGGCCCGCCGCTGTGACGTGAGGCGTTCGGAGCCACCTCCGGGCAGGCCCCGGATCTCACCCGACCGGGCCAGCGAACGCGGGGGCCGCCTTCTGTCCATTGGGCCGTGGCCACGCCGGAGTTGCGTGGCCACGGGGGCCATGAGTCCGTGGGAGTCGTGCTCTGCCAGATCTCAGCCTTCAGGAGGAGACATGCACACTGAGCAGAACGGCCGCTCAGCCGACCGGCTTTCCGTGGTGTACACGGTCCACGTGATCGAGGGCGGTGAGCAGGGGTTCCTGGACGCGTATGAGCGAATACGGAAGTCCGTCGCCAGCGTTCCCGGACACATCATCGACCGCCTGGGCGAACCCATCGACGACTCCCGTCAATGGGTGATCACCAGCGAATGGGAGACGCCCGACCACTTCTTCGCCTGGCAACAGGGCGAGGACCACCGCGCGCTGCTGGCCCCGCTGCGCGTCTGGGTCGACCAGACCCAGTCGCTGCGCTACCGGGTCATTCAGGAGACCGTGGGGGTGAAAGCATGACGCACCCCACCACCGGCCCCGTCGCCGTCCTCGGACTCGGCACCATGGGCACGGGCCTGGCCACCCGCCTTCTTGAGCAGGGCGTCCAGGTACGGGTCTGGAACCGCACCGAGGGGCGGACCGAGCCGCTCATCCAGGCGGGCGCCGTCGGCGCGGCCCATCCGGCCGAGGCTATCGAGGGCACGAGCGCGGCCATCTGCACCGTGACCGACGGCGAGGCCCTCGCCGCCGTGCTCCACGGACCGGGCGGGGTGCTGACCGGGGGCCCGTACTCCGGCTCCCTGGTCTGCGCCAGCACGGTCGCACCCGAGGAGGTCGTCCGTCTCACCGGCGACCTGCACTCCGTCCTGGACGTCGGCATGCTGGGCAACCGAGAGCATGCCCGCAGCGGTGAGCTGCGGCTCTTCGTCGGCGGCGAGGAGCGGGTCTTCACCGCGGGGCGGCCGCTGCTCGAACTGCTGGGCAAGGAGGTCGTCCACCTCGGCGAACTCGGTTCCGGCATGCGGATGAAGCTGCTCCTCAACCTGCTGATGGGAATCGAGGTGCAGGCTCTGGCCGAGGCCGTCGAGCTGGCTGCCGCCACCGGACTGGACCGCAAGCTCGTCCTCGACACGATCGCCGGGAGCGGCTTCGCCTCACCCGTCATGTCGTACAAGTCCAAGCGGCTGGCCGCCGGGCGTTTCGACAAGCCGGACTTCCGGCTGAGCCTGATGGCCAAGGACCTCATGCTCGCCGCCGACCAGGCAGCGGCGGCCGGACTGCGGCTTCCGCTGGTCGCCGCGGCCGCGCACACCCACCTCCGCGCCACCGACCAGGGGCATGGCGACGAGGACTGTGTCGCGATCGCCCACGCCATCACACCGAACCCGGGAACCCACACGTGATCATCGACATCCACGGGCATCTGTCCCCACCGGAGGCCGCCCGACGCTTCCCCATGCCTCCCAGCCTGACCGACGTCGACGGCATGCTCGCCGCCCGCGCCCAGGCGGGGATCGACCTCACCATCATCGGCAGCCCGGTCGGCGCAGGCGCCATGGCGCGAGTACCGGGCGTCGACAACTACGCACAGCCCAGAGACCGGCTCCGGGCCTTCCACGCCTGGATGTCGGGGCTGGTCGGCTCCTTCCCCGACCAACTGCGCGGGTATGTGTACGCCAACCCGTTCGGCGACGACGATCACCTGGAAGGGGTCCGCGAGACCCTGCGGGATCCCGCCTTTGTCGGCCTGATCACCACCTCCAGCGTCCACGGCGAACTGCTCGGCTCCCCGCGGGCCGACTCCTTCTTCGCGCTGGCCGCCGAGACCGGAGTGCCGGTCCTGGTGCACGCCCCGGCCGAACCGATCGGCACGGACCGGGTCGACGACTTCGGCTTCGTCGAGCAGATCGGCCGGTTCGGCGACGTCACCATGGGCATGGCCATGATCGCGTTCGCGGGGTGGCTGGAGAAGTACCCGGACCTGCGGCTGATCGGTGCCACCGGCGGCGGCGCGCTCGCGCTGCTGCCCGAGCGCCTGCAGACGGCGGCGCGTCCCCGGCACTGGGGCGGCGGCAAGCCGCAGGCACCGTCCGCCACCCCGCCCGCCTCCGCCATGCCGCCGGCGGCCGATCCGGCTGCGGCGCTGCGCCGCATGTACGTCGACACCAGCACGTTCAGCCCGGCGCACCTGGGCCTCAACGCAGAGGTGCTGGGGCCGGAGCGGATGCTGTTCGGCACCGACTCGCCGCCGATGTCGGTGCCCCTGGAGGAGTTCATGCGCATGATCGAGAAGCTGCCGATCGACAAGGCGTCCCAGCAGCTCATTCTCGGCGGCAACGCCGAGGCTGTCTTCGACCTCGGGAGCCGTCCGTGACCACAGTGGACGATCCGGTCACCGCGGCCGAGCGGTGCACCGCGCAGTACCGGCGAAACCCGCACCCGGTGTACGCGAACCTCAGGGAGACGGCGCCCGTCTGCCCCATGCGGCCGCCGCACGGCGTCGACACGTACCTGATCACACGGTACGAGGACGCGAGGGCGGCCCTGGCGGATCCGCGGCTGAGCAAGGACATGTACGGGGCCATGGACGCCTACCGAAGGATCTTCGGTGACTCGTCGGTGGCGCTGGACGACCACATGCTCAACTCCGACCCGCCCAAGCACACCAGGCTGCGCAAGCTCGTCAGCTCCACGTTCACCCCGCGCCGCGTCGAATCGCTGCGGCCGCGGATCCAGGACGTCGTCGGCACGCTGCTGGACAACTGCGCGCCCCGCGAAACCGTCGACCTGCTGCAGGCGTTCGCGTTCCCGCTGCCGATCATCGTGATCTGCGAACTGCTCGGCGTCCCGCCGGACGAAAGGTCCGAGCTGCAACGCCTGTCCACCACGGTGGCGCAGACGGGATTCAGCAAGGAGTCCAAGCAGGCCCAGCAGAAGGCGGAGGAGGGACTGCACGCGTACTTCGCGGATCTCCTGGCGCGAAAGCGCGCCCACCCCGGCGAGGACCTGCTCAGCGCACTCATCGCGGCCCGCGACGAAGACGGCGGACTCACCGAGGAGGAGCTGATCTCGACTGCGTTCCTGCTGATGTTCGCGGGTCACAAGACGACCGCGTACCTCATCGGCAACGCCGTCCACCACCTCCTCACCCATCCCGCGCAGTTGCGTGCCGTGCGGGAGAACCCGGAGCTGGTCGGGCAGGCGGTGGAGGAGCTGGTGCGTTACGACGGCTCGGTGGAGAGCGCGACGTTCCGCCACGCGACCGAGGACGTACTGATCGCAGGGACACTGATCCCGAAGGGGTCCCTGGTCCAGATCGCGATCAGTTCGGCCAACCGCGATCCGCGGAAATTCGACTCTCCGGACGAGTTCGATGTGATGCGGCCGAAGAATGCGCAAAGCGCCCATCTGGGGTTCGGACACGGCATCCACTACTGCCTGGGAGCGCCTCTGGCCAGACTGGAGACGCAACTCGCGCTCACAGGTCTGCTCAGCCGCTTCCCGAGAGTGGCTCTGGCGGATCCGGCGCGAGAGGCGACCTGGCTGGAGGTTCCGTTCCCGGCCTTCCGCGGCCTCGCGGAACTGCCCGTCGTGCTCGCGCCCGCCGCGCCCTGACCGGCAGCGGGAGAACACCGGCATGCACCCCGGGCTGCCCCGGACACCCCGGGGCAGCCCGGACGCCGTGCGTCACCGGTCCGGGCCTCGGCGGGCGTCCGCCGCCCGGTCGCGGTCGTGACCGGTCACGACGCCACCGGCGGCCTGAGCGCGGAGTACGCTCCGGCGCCCGCCGCCAGGAGGATCACACAGCCCGTGAAGATCAGCCCGGCCGGGCGCAGCCCGAGCCAGACGGCCATGGCGCCCACCCCGACCACCGGCAGCGAGATCCCGGCGTAGGCGACGACGAAGAACGCCGAAATGGTGCCGCCACGATGCTGCGCCGGAGCCGCGCCGCTGACCATGGTGAGCGCCGCGCGAAAGGCCAGTCCCTGGCCGGCGCCGCCGCACAGGGCTCCCAGGACGAGCAGCGGCATGGATTCGGCGACCAGCGACGCCGCCACCAGCAGCAGACCGACGACGAGGACGGCGCACCCCTGGGGGAGCGCGCGGCGCGCGCCGATCCGCGGCGTCAGGGACTGCCCGGCGGTCGAGGCGAGGAACACGGAGAACACCACGGCGCCGGAAACGGCCAGGTTGCGCACCCCCAGCGTCTGCGAGGCGAAGCTCGGCGCGACCGCCGTGAACAGCCCGAGAAGCGCGAAGCCGGCGAACGCCGCCAGCGAGGCGGGCCTGAACACTCCCCGCACCTCTGGAGGCACCGTGATCCCCTGCGGCTTCAGAGGAGGCCATCGCTTCGGCTCGGCCACGGTCTCGGGCAGGAACCAGGTGATCGCGCAGGCCACCGCCACCAGGCCCAGGTGGACCCAGAACGGCATCATCAGCGGCCAGGGCGTGTACTGCGCGAGGAGGCCGGAGAGCAGCGGCCCGCAGCCCAGACCGCCCATGTTCGCCGCGGTGGCGGCGAACCCGGCCCGCACCTTCTGCCCGGGACCGGCCAGCTCGATGACGGCCGCTGTCGCCGCGCCGCTCAGCAGGCCCGCCGCGCAGCCGGACAGCAGCCGCCCCGCGAAGAGCAGCGGCAGACCGCTCTCCAGGAGGAAGCAGCCCGCACTCGCGGCCGACAGGACCAGGGCGCACAGGAGTACGGGCCTGCGGCCGGCCTTGTCGGAGTAGTTTCCCGCCACCAGAAGCACGGTGATGACGGCAACGGCGTACACCGCGAAGACAACGGTCACCATCAGCTCGGAGAACCCGATCTGCTCCTGGTAGAGCCCGTACAACGGCGTGGGCAGCGTGGTCCCGGCCATCCCGACGGCGAACACCGCTGCCGCGGCCGGATAACCCCTCATCGCGGCCGCGCCCGGCGCACGAGTTCGCGGGGCGGACCGGGGGAACGCGCGGATCGTCAGTCCCAGAGCCGGTACGTCACGTGCCGCGGCGTGTGGGAGGGCGTGCCGTCGGTGTAGACGAGCTGCAGCCGGGTGAAGCGCTGCAGGTCGGGGTTCTTCTTCCAGGACGTCGGTCGGTCGAGCCTCACGGTGACGGGGTAGGAGTGGAACGTGCCCTCGGCGCAGAAGGGCTGACAGTCGTTCACCGCATCGAGTCCTCGGCCCACAGCGGTCGTGTGTCCCCAGTCGGACCACCGAAGTGCGATGAGGCGGTTGTTGCCGTCCCCGCAGGCGAGCAGGAAGTCGCCGGGGCGTACTTGAGGTTCCGAGAAACAGTCGACCGCCACCGCGTGAGCGTGCGGGTGTGACCCTGCGGATGCGGATGCCGGTACCACTGCCGCCGTGAGCGCCGCAGCCGCACACAGCATGACCGCTGTTCTGAACGTGTCTCTTTGCATATCGGCTCCCCAGCTGCCTGTTCTGCCACTACTCGAACGCGGGCGACCCCTTCTCGCAGCGGTTGTTCCTGAATCGACGCTACGACCGTGCCCAGGGATGCACCACCCGTACGGGCGACAGCCGGCCAGGGTGGCAGCATGGCAGGGAAAAAACGGAAGAAGAGTGGTATAGGGGCGTAGTCTGGTCATAACGCCTGTGCACCGCGAGTCAGCGACGGAGACGGCGCATGACCGACCCCTACGGCTTCCTCAAGACCCCCCGCCGGTCCGTCCCGGCCCGCCCCGTCGAGGAACGGCTGGGCGACTGGGACGAGGTCTACGCGGGGCAGGCCCGGCTGCCGCTCGTGTCCGAGCAGGCGGGGCGCTGCATGGACTGCGGCATACCCTTCTGCCACAACGGCTGCCCGCTGGGAAACCTCATCCCCGAGTGGAACGCGTATGCGAGGAAGGGTGACTGGTGGGCGGCGGCCGAGCGGCTGCACGCGACGAACAACTTCCCGGAGTTCACCGGGCGGCTGTGCCCGGCGCCGTGTGAGGACGCCTGTGTGCTGACCATCAACGCCGATCCGGTGACGATCAAGAATGTCGAACAGGCGATCGCCGACCAGATCTGGGCCCGCGGATACGCGACGCCGCAGCCGCCCGGGCGGCTCAGCGGCAGGACCGTCGCCGTCATCGGCTCCGGCCCCGCGGGACTGGCGGCGGCACAACAGCTCACCCGCGTCGGCCACACCGTCGCCGTCTACGAGCGCGCCGACCGCATCGGAGGGCTGCTGCGCTACGGCATCCCCGCCTTCAAGATGGAGAAGTGTCACCTGGACCGCCGCGTCGAGCAGATGCGCGCGGAAGGCACCCGATTTCGCACGGGCGTGGACGTCGGCAGTGATCTCGACGCCACCGAACTCACGGAGCGGCACGACGCGGTCGTCATCGCCGTCGGCGCCACGGGCAGGCGGGAACTGCCCGTCCAGGGCCGCGAGCTGTACGGCATCCACCAGGCCATGGACTACCTGACCCTGGCTAACCGGGTCGAACAGGGCGATCCCGACGTGCCGGTCATCACCGCCGAGGGCCGGCACGTGGTGATCATCGGTGGCGGGGACACCGGCTCGGACTGTCTGGGCACCGCCCTGCGCCAGGGCGCCGCCTCCGTCGTACAGCTGGACATCAATCCGGAGCCCGGTGACAGCCGACGGGACACCGAACCCTGGCCCGTCTATCCGAAGGTCTACCGGATATCCCATGCCCATGAGGAGGCCCGGGGGCGAGCGGGCGCCGACCCGAGAGTCTTCTCCTGCGCCACCCTCAGCTTCGAGGGGAACAGGTCGGGCCGGGTGCGCGCGCTGCGCCTGGCGGAGGTGGAGCCCGAGGACCGAAGGCCGCGGCTGGCGACGGAACACGTGATACCGGCGGACCTGGTCCTGATCGCCCTCGGTTTCTTCGGCCCCGAACGGGGCACCGGCCTCATGCGGCAGCTCGGGCTCACGCTGGACGACCGGGGAAACTTCGCCCGGAACGCCGACTTCGCGGCCGAGACGGTGGAGCCTGCCGGGCGGACCGGCCGCGCCGGGGCCGGCGGGGTGTTCATCGCCGGTGACGCGGGACGCGGCCAGTCGCTCGTCGTGTGGGCCATCGCGGAGGGACGCGCCGCCGCGGCCGCAACGGACCGCTATCTGAGCGGTTCCACGGTGCTTCCGGCGCCCATCGCCCCACAGGACCGGCCCCTGGTCGCCTGAGCCCACGAGAGACGGATACCACGCACGGACTTTCGTGACGAACCGTGAACTCGCCGGCCGTCGTGCGTGCGTGAGATCAGTGGCCGTCGTCACTCCATGGAATGCGAGACAAGGGAAGCCAGTCGCGGGATTCCCGCTGGACCACATCCCTGCAGTGTTCGCGCAGCCGTCGGGGCCAGCGGTCCTGCCACGCCTGCCAGATGAAGTAGTGCAAGGCCACCAGGACGATCACGGAGAGCACGGCGGTTGCCAGTGTCGCCGCCAGCACGCCGACGACGGCCGCGGGGCCCCCGGGCCCGGTGCCGGGCTCGCCGAACACGCTCCACCCCAGCAGCAGACAGGTGCCGAGCGTGAGCCAACCCGCCACGATCAGCCCCACGGCGAACGGAGCGCGCCGGGCACGGTCGTCGTGCCGTATCCGGTAGGACGGCAGATAGCCGGACAGCCGCTCCGCATGAGCCGCGCAAGCTGTCTTGAAAGCGGGGTGAGCGGCGAGCGCCTCCACGGTCACCGGGTGTCCGACGGACCACGAACCGAAGGTGAACTGCCATGCCTCCAGGTCCAGCGGATGCTCCGGAGACCGCACACCCTGCTGATCCGCCTCGTCTTCGCAATCCGCACCGGCACCGGCACCGGCATCCGCATCCGCCTCTGCGGTCGGTACGAGGCGTGCGTCCTGGTCGAGGTGCACCAGCCCTGCGCCGGTCAGCGACCGCAGGGCCGTCTCGGCCGCTTCACGCTCCCTTCCCCAGGGCGCCGAGCGCTCGTACCCGGACCCGATCAGCCAGGTCGCGTGATACACATCCACCTCGCCCGACGCGAGCAGACGCTCCGTCGCCCACAGGCCGGATCGGTAACTCCACAGAGCCAGGGCGCCGATGCCCAGATTCAGAAGCACCAGGAGCCCGCTCGTGCTCAGGACGAGCCACAGCACACCATCCATGTGGACAGGAATAGACCACGCCTCCCGGCTTTGGCCAGAGCGAGGCAGCGGGTTCCGGCCGACCCGCTCTCACCCGGACGGTCCGCCGCATCACTCTGCCGCGGTCCGGGGCGCGCCGTCGCTGCCGGATCCGGAGAAGCTGAGTCCGGCGTCGCTCACAGTGCGGTGCCTTTCGTTCCGTACCGCGCCTGAGCCCGCCGGGGTCGGTGCCGTTCTTCGCTGGGAGCCCGTGAATGGATCTGCAACTGGCAGGCAAGGCGGCCGTGGTCACCGGTGCGGGCAAGGGCATCGGTCTTGCCGTGACACAGGCTCTCGCCGACGAGGGCGTGCGTGTGGTCGCCGCCTCCCGTACTCCCACCGAAGCCCTGTCCGGCCTGGCGGAGCGCAGGGACGTTCATTTCGTGCAGGTGGACCTCGCCCGGCCCGAGGGACCGGGGGAGACGGTCGAGGAGGCGGTCGCCAGGTTCGGCGGGCTGGACATCCTGGTCAACAACGTCGGGGCAGTACGTCCGCGAGCGGACGGCTTCCTGTCCGTCGGCGACGACGACTGGACCTGGACCTGGACGGTCAACTTCCTCACCGCCGTCCGCGCCACGCGCGCCGCCCTGCCGCACCTGATCAAGAGCGGCTCGGGTTCCATCGTCACGGTCAGCTCGGTCAATGCCTTTCTGCCCGATCCCCTGATCATCGACTACTCCGCGAGCAAGGCCGCGCTGACCAACTTCTGCAAGGCACTGTCCAAGGAAACCGGCCCGCACGGGGTGCGGGTCAACACCGTCAGTCCCGGACCCGTCTCGACGGACATGTGGCTGGGGGAGGGCGGCGTCGCCACCACCGTCGCCGCGGCCGGAGGCAGCGCACCCGACGCCGTCGTCCAGGGGGTTGCGGCCCAGTCGGTGACCGGGCGGTTCACCCGGCCGGAAGAAGTCGCCGATCTGGTACTGCTGCTGGCGAGCGGCCGTGCCGGCAACGTCACCGGATCCGACTTCGTCATCGACGGAGGACTGATCACGACCCTGTGACGGGAGAGACTCGGCCGGCGTGATGGTGGTGTACCGGCCGTGGACCCCGGACATGCGGGCGGTACGACCGTCGACGCATGGCGGATCGACGGACACGAGGTCCTCGATCCGGCCCTCCGGCGGCGCGACGCCGAATCAGCTCCTCACCGACAACACCCATCACGGCCATGTACACGTGGGATTCGCGAGCCGACGCCCCCGCCCCCTCGGCACGTCCGTACGGTGGGGTTCGGTGCGTCGAGGCGCTGTGGCGGCGTACGGATGGGCATGGGAAGGAGATGGCACGAGTATCCGAGCCCGTGATCAAGCTTGTCCGGCGGACCACCGAGCCCGTCGGAGCGCAGACCCTGCGTTCCACGGCGGCTGCCGTCATCGCCTATGTCGTGGCGGTGTGGACCCTTCCGTTCCCCGCACCGCTCACGGCCCCGCTCACCGCACTCCTCGTTGTACAGGTCACCCTTTACGCGACCCTCACCACGGGGATCCGCCGGGTGAACTCCGTCATCGTCGGGGTGGTCATCGCCAGCGCGTTCAGTTCCCTGGTGGGGCTCAACTGGTGGAGCCTCGGGCTGACGATCTTCGCCTCGCTGATCGTCGGGAGGCTGGTGCGGGTCGATGAGTTCGTGCCCGAGGTGGCGATCAGCGCGATGCTGGTCCTGGGCGTCTCGCAGGTCGCCGCCACCGCATGGGACCGCGTGCTGGAGACACTCATCGGCGCGGGTGTGGGACTGCTGTTCAACCTGCTCTTCGCACCACCCGTGTGGGTGCAGTCCGCGGGTGCCTCCATCGACAGTCTGGCCCGCGCGATGGGACGGATGCTCCGCGCCATGGGGGAGGACGTGGGCGGTCACATCCCCGTCCAGCGGGCGGCGGACCGGCTCCACGAAGCGCGTCGGCTGGACCACGACATCGTGGAGGTCGACGCCTCGCTGCGACAGGCCGAGGAAGGCCTCACCCTCAATCCGCGCGTCCGGCAGGGGCTGCTGTACCGGGTCGTGCTGCGCACCGGTCTGGACACCCTGGAGATCTGCGCCGTGGTGCTCCGGGTGCTCTCACGCACCCTGACCGATCTGGCCAAGGCCCGTACCGAGGAGACACTGTTCCCCGCGGACGTGGCCGCATCCCTGACGGACCTGTTCGGACAGATGGCCGGTGCCATCGAGAGCTTCGCGGAGCTGATCACCACCCCCGTCGCCGAGAACGCCGAGGACGCGGAGACCCGGCTCGCCCACGCACTCGCCGTCAGCCGCGCGACCAGGGACCGGGTGGCGCACCAGCTCCTCGAAGACGTCCAGGAGCACCCCAGACAGTGGCAGCTGCACGGTGCCCTCCTCGCCGAGATCGACCGGATTCTGGACGAACTCGACATCGACAAGCGCACCGAACGCCTGGGCAAGGAACTCGACCGGCGCTCGGAGCAAGTGCACGAACGCCACCCCTGGCTGCGTGCCGTATCGCGCCGGCTGCGGGGCAGCCGGACCTGAAGCGGCCCGGTCCCGTGGCCTCACCCGGAGGCCGGAAGCCGCTCGATGGCGACCAGCGCCGCATCGTCGTCCAGGCTGCCGCCGGCGTGCCGCACCAGGTCGTCGCAGAGCGACTCCAGCAGGGATTCCGGGCCCCCGCCGGTCCACGACGCGGCCCGCTCCATGAGCGGATAGAAGGCCCCCGACCGGTCCCGGGACTCGATGACACCGTCCGTGTACAGAAGCAGGGTGTCACCGACGTCGAAGGTGAACGTCTCCGCCGTGTGCTCGGTGACCAGCAGATGCGCCAGACCCAGCGGCGGGGCCGGTACGCGGACATGGAGCGGGAACGCCTCTCCCGCGCGCAGCAGGAGCGGCGGCGGATGATCGCAGCTGACCAGACGGAGTTCGGTGGAGGCATCGGGGATGTCGAGAACCGCCGCGGTGACGAAGGACTCCGCGCGCTCGTGGTCGTCCTCCCCGTCCTCCTCCTCGTGACAGATGCAGTCCTGATCCAGAGCGACGCTCTCCTCCAGATGCGCCACCAGATCGGACAGCTGCGCCTCTTGGCGGGAAAGAGCGTGGAAAGCACCGAGGACGCTGGCCGCCTCACCGATCGCGGACAGCCCCTTGCCGCGCACATCACCGATGATCATGCGGGTTCCCCCGTCGGTGCGGGTGGCCGCGTAGAGGTCGCCGCCGATCTGCGCCTCCGCCTCCGCGGCCAGATAGACCGAGGCGATACGCAGCGGGCCACTGCGTTTGGGCAGCGGCCGCAGCACCACGTGCTGTGCCGCCTCGGCCACCGAACGCAGCTGGGTCACCGCCCGCTCGTTCCGCTGCCGCAGATGGGCGAAGAAGGTGACGAAGCCGGAGATCAGGACGAGCGCGATGATCTGGTAGGTGTGATTCAGGTCGTTGATACTGGTGCGCACAATGGCCACCAGGGATTGGGCCAGCACGGCGACCGCACCGACGAAAGCGGTCATGCGAGGCCCGGTGAACGAGGCCGCCAGCGCGGGCGCCGCCACCAGGAACGGGCCGAGATGGACTTCCGGTGGCGCGATGACGTCCACGACCGTGACGAGGGCGATCAGCGCGAACGGCACCGCCACGAGAGCGTTCCTGCGCCTTCGGGACTCGCGGAACGACTGCAGGAATCGCCGGGCAACCATGCTTCCGGGATACCTCACCAGATCCGTCACCGCCCATCGTGCGACGCATCGGCCCGGCCCGAGGGGACGGCGCGCAGGCCCCGGAGCGGTGCGCGCCCGCCCCGTACGGGTCACATCGTGTCCGTACATCGAAGTGGCCGACGCTTGCCACTCACTCATGGAAGAGCGGCAAGACGTCGGCCATTCGCCTGAGACAGGTCTTACTTGTTACGGCGGATGTTCTCGCCGCCGATGTTGCCCTGCTGCTCGATCTGCTCCTGCAGCTTCTGGGCCTTCTCCTGGAGCCGCTGGCGCTGCTCAGGGTCGGTGGTGCGCTCAGCGGCCTCGTTCATCTGCCGGGCCTTGTCGCGCAGCTGCTGCGCACGGTCACCGGATTCACGTGCAACGCTCATCATCGCTCCTTGTGCGGTTGGGAAGAGCGGGCTCCATCAGAGAACCAGCGTCGCCGGTTCACCGCACCTCGAATCGTCACTCAGCGTCACGGGGTGCCGTGGGGGCGGTGCGGCGCTGGCATGATCAGGGGCATGAACGAGAGCATCATCGCCGCGTGTGACGGGGCATCGAAGGGCAATCCGGGGCCTGCGGCCTGGGCGTGGGTCGTGGCCGACGCGCAGGGGCGACCGCAGCGCTGGGAAGCGGGGCCGCTGGGAACCGCCACCAACAACGTCGCCGAACTCACCGCACTGCGGGAGCTGTTGGAGTCAACGGACCCGTCCGCGCCGATCGAGGTGCGGATGGATTCGCAGTACGCGATGAACGCGGTGACGAAGTGGCTGCCGGGATGGAAGCGCAACGGCTGGAAGACCTCGGCCGGCAAGCCGGTGGCCAACCGCGACCTGGTGGCCCGTATCGACGCCCTGCTGACCGCCCGGAGCGTGGACTTCGTCTACGTGCCCGCCCACCAGGTGGACGGGGATCCGCTCAACGCCCTCGCCGACCAGGCGGCCAGTGAGGCCGCCGCGGCGCAGCGGCCGGCCGGTACCGCACACGGCTCCGCGCAGCTGCCGACGCCCGCTCCGGCCAGGGCGACCGAGGGACGGAGCGGGAGCGCGCCGGTGAAGAAACCGGTGAAGAAGGCAGGGAGCGCCGCACGCTCCGGCGCCACGATCAAGGCCAGGTTCGCGGGCCGCTGCCACTGCGGAAAGCCTTACGCGGCACAGGAGATGATCGCCAAGAACCCGAACGGCTGGGGCCACCCGGAGTGCCGCACAGCGCCCGCCTGAGGCGCGGTGCCGTCGGACCCACGCACCCGGAGCGGGCGAGTGGCCACGCGAAACGGACCCCGCGTGCCATGATGCGGCTCCGACGGCGGCGTCCGCGGTGTTTTGCCGATGCCGCCGGTCAGTGGCGAGACGCTGGGGGGCGTATGGGAAGCACGGGCACGGTTCTGCGCGAGTTGCGCGGTGCACAGAAGACGGCCAAGGGAGTGTCGCTGTACTCGCGGTACGTGAACCGCCCGGCCGGGCGGGTGCTCGCGGCAGGCGCGTACCGCGTCGGGCTGACACCCAATCAAGTCACGCTGATCAGTGCGGCGTTCACCTTCGCGGCCATCGCCTCGGTGGCGTTCGTGCGGCCGTCCTGGGGGCTCGCGGTCGCGGTGTACGCGGGTCTGGCCGTCGGCTTCGCCTTCGATTCGGCCGATGGACAACTGGCCAGACTGACCGGGCGGGGAGGCCCGGACGGCGAGTGGCTGGACCACGTCGTGGACTGCGCCAAGATGATCCTCGTACACACCGCCGTGCTGGTCTCGTTCCAGCGGTTCTTCGATCTGCCGGCCCAGGGCTGGCTGCTGCTGCCGCTGGGCTTCCTGTTCACCGCCGTGCTGACCTTCTGTGCCGGGCTGCTGCGCGAACAGCTGGGCAAGGCGGCCGCCCGTCCCGCGGCGGGCGGCAGCGCCGCGGCCCCGGTGTCCCGGGTGCGGGCCGTGGCACTGCTGCCCGCCGACTACGGAGTGTTCTGCCTGGTGTTCCTGCTGCTCGGCGACGAGGCCGCGTTCCGCATCGGCTATGCGGTGCTCGCCGTCGTGCACGCGCTGTTCCTGGTGGCGTTTCTCGTCAAGTGGTTCAGGGAGCTGAAAGCGCTCCGGACTGCGGGCTGACGAGTGTGTCCAGCGCCCGGCGCAGCTGGGTGCTGGACGTGTGCACGGTGTACGGGAAGTACACCACCTCCACGCCCACCTCGGCGAAGTCCCGCTCCAGCCGCTTGCCCTTCTCGGTGTCCCGCCAGTCGTCCCCCTTGAAGATGACGTCGAACCTGACCTGCTGCCAGGTCTCGACCTTGTCGGGCACGGTCTCGACGAACGCCGCGTCCACGTAACGGACGCTGCGTACGATCTCCAGCCGTTCCGGCAGCGGAATCACCGGCTTGTGGCCCTTGGCGAGCGCGGCCATCTCGTCCGAGACGACTCCTGCGACGAGATAGTCGCACTGGCTGCGGGCATGCCGCAGGATGTTGAGGTGCCCTATGTGGAACAGGTCGTAGACCCCCGGCGCATAGCCGACCCTGTGCACCATCCGTTCTCTCCCCCCACGGTGAACGTGATGTCCGTGTCCGGCAGCGGTTGTCCGGACATGGCATCCGGTGCTGCGGGATATCGGTATCGGTGTTGATGGTGCAACGACCTTACTGTGAAGACCACTTGCGCATCTCGTGAACGGATAAGCTCACTTTTGGGGCTGTTCCTTGGGGGGAACAGAATGTTCCGGGGGGAAGGCGGGCGTCCATGTCCGATGCCGATCGTCACAAACCGTTCGAAGGCCGCACACTGCTGGTCGTCTCGACGAACTATGCGCCTGAGCTGACGGGCATCGGCCCGTACGCCGCGCAGCTTGCCGAGCACTGGGCCGCGTCCGGTGCCGAGACCCATGTACTGACCGGCATGCCGCACTATCCGTCCTGGCGGACGGAGGCCGAGTACCGGGGCGTGTGGCGGATCACCGAGAAGCGGGCCGGGGTCACCGTCCACCGGCGAAGACATTATGTGCCCCCCCGTCAGACAGCCCTGCGCCGGGCCGCGTTCGAGGCCACGGTGCTCGGGCACGGCCTGCTGTCCCCGCCCCTCCCGCGTCCGCCGGACGCGGTGATCGCCCAGCTGCCCAGCCTCGCGGGCGGTGTCATCGGGGCCCGGCTGGCCCGCCGCCACAAGGTCCCGTACATCCCGGTCGTACAGGATCTGATGGGTGCCGCCGCCGCGCAGAGCGGAATCCGGGGCGGCGGCCGGGCGGCGGCAGTCGCCTCGGCGGCCGAACGGTACGCGCTGCGCGCCGCCGCCCTCGTCGGAGTCATACACGAGAGCTTCGTGCCCCGGGTCACCGCGTACGGCGTGGACCCGGGACGCATCCGTGCCGTCCCCAACTGGTCGCATGTGCGGCCTCCTTCGGCCGACCGTGCCCGGACCCGGGCGCGACTCGGCTGGAGCGAGGGCACCCCCGTGGTCCTGCACTCCGGGAACATGGGTCTCAAACAGGGCCTGGAGGTCCTCGTCGACGCGGCCCGGCTGGCGCCTGAGGTCCGCGTCGTGCTGATGGGGGACGGGAATCAGCGCGAGGCGCTGCTGAGACGTGCGACGGGACTGCGCAACCTCGACTTCCTGCCGCCCGCGGGGGCCGACGAGTTCACGGACATCCTCGCCGCCGCCGATGTGCTCGCGGTGACCCAGCGGGCCTCCGTGCTCGACATGAGCGTCCCGTCCAAACTCACCTCGTACTTCGCCTCGGGCCGCCCCGTCGTCGCCTCGGTCGCCGACGGAGGAGGCACCGCACAGGAGGTCCATCGCTCCGGCGCCGGGATCCTCGTCGCACCCGAGGACCCCGCCGCGCTGCTGTCGGCCGTACGCAAGCTCGTCGAGGCGCCCGCCGCAGCCGACGCACTCGGCGCGAACGGACCGCGGTACGTCACACACCACCTGAGCCGGGAGGCGGGCCTGGCCCGCTTCGACGCACTGCTCACCGAGGCCCTCGCGGACGCACAAGGGAGACCACGCCGATGACCCAGCCGATCCGCGCCCTGGAGGACCAGGACGAACCCGCGTTGCTGAGGGACCAGTTCCGCCAGCTCCTGCGCTACCGCGCACTGCTCGCCTCCGGCGTGGTCCTCGGACTGCTCGGCGGTGGCTGGCTCGCCCTCAGCGGCGAGGAGAGCTACACATCGACCGGCGAAGTGGTCGTACGCTCCGCCGCCTCGGACCCCTTCGCCGCGGGCGCCTCCGCCGACAAGGGGATCAACATCGGCTCCGAACGGCAGACCGCCGTCAGCGACACCGTCGGCACCCTGGCCGTCGGCTCCCTGGCCGCACACGGCGACCGGGTGGAGGTCGGGAACCTGCTCTCCGGCCTCCAGGTCACGAACCCGCCGAACACCCTCGTGCTCCGCTTCTCCTACACCGGGCGCACCCCCGCCCTGGCCAAGGCACGGGCCGAGGCGCTCGCCGACGCCTACCTGGAGATCCGCAGACAGCGCACCGAGGACAGCATCGCCAACATGGTCGACGGCTACCGCGCCCAGCTGAAGCCCCTCACCGAACAGCGCGACCAACTGGCGCAACAGGACGGCACGAGCAATGACGTGACCAGCGCCCGGGCCAACCTCGTGGTCTCGATCTCCGAACTCAGCCGGAAGATCTCCGAGTTGCGTGCCCTGGACACCACCCCCGGCTATCTGACGAAGAAGCCCGTCGTACCGACCGAGCCCACCGGCGCGGGGCTGCCCCTGCTGCTGGGACTCGGCGGCGTGGTCGGACTCGCGCTCGGACTGCTCCTGTCGTGGGTACGGCTGGTCTTCGACCCGGCCGTGCGGTCCACCAGGGAGCTGGTCCGTTCGCTCGGCGCCCCGCTGCTCGGCACCCTGCCCAGGGAACGGGCGGCCGCGGGCGGGCTGCTGGCGATCGGACGGAGCGGGAGCAGGCTCGCCGAGGAGTACCGGGCGGTCGCCTTCCGGCTCGCCTACGACCCCTCGTTCGCCCAGCGCCGCAGACTCCTGGTCACGGCCCCGCGCGGCGACGGCGACGCGGCGGCCGCCGCCGCGGTCAACCTGGCCGCGGCCTTCGCCGAGATGGGGCGTGACGTGCTCCTCGTCGAGGCCGATCTGCGTACCCCCTCGCTGGCCAGGGACCTCGGCCCGGCCGTGCAGGGCGCCGGGCCGCGCTGGGCGTCGGAGGGCGAACGGGCCTGGCCGTCGGACAGCCGGATGAATGTGGACGTCCCGGGGTCGGGCGCCTTCACCCTGATAGCGGGCCGGCGCACGGACAACGTGCCGCGGGCCCTGACCTCCGCCCCCGTCGGACGGATCGTCGCCGAGGGCGACCGGCCCGGCGCCGTCGTCATCGTGCTGGCCCCGCCCGTCCTCTCGTACGCCGACGCCGTCGCACTGATCGACCGCGTGGAGGGCGTCGTCGTGGTCTGCGACCCGCGCGAGGTGCACCGCAGCGACCTGGAGCGGATCCGCGAGATCATCGGGGCGGCCGGGGGCTCCGTGCTCGGCGCCCTGCTGCACCCCGGCCGCAGCCGCTACGAGCGCCGGACCCGCAAGAAGGCCGGCAGGCGCCACACCGGCGGCCGGTCCGGCTCCGCGCCGGGCCGGGACGACGGGGAGGGCCGCGGCGGCCCGGAGCACACCGGTGACCCGGCCGAGACGCTCGGCCTGCGCACCTTCGACTCCACCATGGGACGCAGATGAGGGCACGGACCGCGATCGTCTGCTCGGTCGCGGACCAGGGCGTGGCGGCGCTCACCAACATCCTGGTGCTGGTGGCCGCCGCCCGGCTCTCCACCGTGGCCGACTTCGCCCGCTTCTCGGCGGTCTACCTCGTCTTCACGGTGCTGCTGGGGGTGTTCGGCGCGTACACCGGGCAGCCGCTCGTGCTGCGGCGCGGCGAGGGCGAGGAGGTACGCGGCGCGTGCCGGTCGGCGGTCGCCTTCACCCTGCTCGCCGCGTCGGCGCTCGGCGCGCTGCTCGCCCTCGTCTGCCTGCCGCTGCCCGGAGCCACCGCACGCGCCCTGATGGTGCTGGGGCTCGTGCTCCCGGTGGTCCTGGGGCAGGACACCATGCGGTACGCCTTCTCCACGCTGCACCTGCCCCACCTGGCACTGGCGAGCGACGTCCTCAGGCTGATCTGTGTCCTGGGCGCGCTGTCCGTGCAGCCGTACGGTGCCCCGGCCGCCCGGCTCGTCACCGTCTGGGGGCTGTCCGCGCTGCCCGCCCTGCTGCTGTCGGCCGCCCTGCTGCACCGCCGGGTGGCGAATTCGCCGCTGCGGCCAGGGGTCCTGCTGCGAAGGGGCCATCTGGGGCGGCGCTTCGTCGTGGAGTTCGGGGTGGGCAACGCCACCAGTCAGCTCTCCGTGCTCGCACTCGGCATGGTCGGCAACCCGCTGGTGGTCGGCGCCCTGCGTGGCGCGACCACCCTCTTCGGGCCGCTGAACGTGCTGTTCACCTCGGCCACCGGCTTCGGCCCGCCCCTGCTCGGCCGCCTCGACTCCGAGCGGCGCAGGGTACGCGCGACGGCGACGCTCGCCGCCGTCCTGGCCGCGACAGCCGGCGCCTGGGCCACCGCGCTAGCCCTGCTGCCCGACACGATCGGGCGCCAACTGCTCGGCGACACCTGGCCCACGGCGGCCGCACTGCTCCCGGCGACCGGCAGCCAGTACGCGGCGATGGCCGTCGGCACCTGCGGGCTGCTGGCGCTGCGGCTGCTCGACCCCCGTACGACCCTCTCCATCCAGGTGGTCTTCTCGCTTGCCGCCGTCGCCTTCCTCACCGGCGGCTATGTGCTCGGCGGGGTGCCGGGTGCCGCCTGGGGCCTGTGCCTGGGGTCCGTGTGCAAGGCGGCGGCCACGTGGACCCGGGTGGCCCGGCTCAGACGCCGTACCCCGGCACAAAAGGCACCCGTCAGTGCGAACGCGGTCCGCTCCGGCTCCTGAAGCTGGTGATCAGCAGCAGACAGAGCACCGCGATCGCCAGCTTCCCGACGGACTGCAGCAGCGGCCCGCGCAGCAGAATGAAGGTGTACCCGGCGATCAGCGGCGCGGCGACGGCCAGAACACTGCCGGGACCCGGGCCGTCCCGCGAAACCGCTCGCGCATAGCGCCGGTCGCTGCGCGCGGCGGCGTACCCGATCAGTGCGAGACCGCCGACCATGCCCGGCGCGCCGAAGTCGACCCAGAGCTCGGTCCACAGCGGCGCCGACAGGTTGGTCATGTTCATCCCCATCCACTGACCGACGCGCACCCCCGTGTCCTCCGGCTTGCCGCTCCACACCGACCGGGGCACGAAGAACAGTGCGGAGCCCGCCAGTTGACGTCCATAGGTGTGGCCGCGGGTGTCGACCCAGGTGATGGTGTTGGCGAACATCACCGTCTGGTCGTAGTCCTTGGTGGCCAGCGGCTCGAAGACCGAGGACGAATCCACCGGGCGGTACCCGGCGCTGTCGTAACGGAACCGGTCCGCGTACGGGAACAGCACCAGCGCCCCGACCACCCCCATGGCCAGCACCGACCGGTACATCGCCGCACTGCTCGGGAACGCCGTGAACAGCAGCGAGACCAGGACGGTCAGGAACCAGTAACGGGCATTGGAGACGGGGTTGTTGACGATGACGTTGACAACCACAAGACCGCACCAGACCAGAACCGTCGAGGGCGAGCGCCGGGCCCTGCGCGAGGTCACCAGCCGGCGGGTGCTGAAGAGCAGCGCCAGCAGCGCGGGCACCGTACCGAAGCCCTTGAGGAAGGCGGATCCCACATTGGACTCGCTCGACGCCACCCCGCTGACCGCGACCGACGCGCTGATCTCCTGACGGCTGGTGAAGAAGATCGCGGGACCGCCGAGCTTCACGACGTAGTAGCCGCTCGCCACGAAGGCCAGCACCACCAGCAGCCTGAGCCGCCCCCGGTGCGCGGTCGCCGGACCGCTCCCCGAGCGTGCCGTCGCCCTTCGGCGCAGCGGCCGCCGGGACGCCAGCAGCGCCCCGAGGTCGAAGGCGGCACACCCCACCAGGACCAGCGCGATGGCCGTCATCAGATCCGATCGCGGTCCGACCATCGGGGTGGGGGTCTGCCCGATGACCGCCTGCGCGAACGGTGCCACCCCCATCGCGATGTACACGAACATCCAGAACACGCCCTGCAGCAGCCGTCGTCGCGTCGACAGGATCATCGTGGCGAGCCGGGCCCCCGCATAACAGGTCAGTACCAGCTGCAGCCAGTACGCGGTGTCCCGGACGCCCGTCCCGGGCTGCGCGGCGATCACCGCGGGCAGGAAGCAGACCAGGCCCAGGATGAGCGGCACGGCCAGGGCCCGCGAAAGCATCGCCCACGACATGGGCTTCGCCGGTGGCTGGACCGGGTTGCGCGGGCCGTGCTGCGGTGCGGGTGCGGACGGGGCCGCCTCGTGCACGGACGTCATCTGCTCCCCGTTCCGTGGTCCTGTGAACACTCTAACGAATCAACCCACTTGGGGGGTTTGGATGACTAGTCTGTGAATGACCGGCCGAGGTTGAGGGGAACCCTGGTGAAGATCCTGCACGTCGTCACACTGCACACCCCGGACCATGCGTTCGGTGGCCCGACGAGAGTGGCGCTCAATCTGTCGAAGGTCCAGCGGGCCGGGGGCGACGACGCCCGCATCATGGCGCTGGGCGACGGCTTCGAGGGCCGGCTGCCGTGCGAGGTCGAAGGAGTGCCCGTCCATCTCTTCCCGGCCCGCCATCTGCTCCCCATGTTCGAGGTCAGCGGCATCACCTCCGGGGCGCTGCTCCTCGCCGCCCGCCGGATGATGCGCGGCGCCGATCTCGTCCACGTCCATCTGATGCGCGACCTGGTCACGCTGCCTGCCGCGCTGCTCGCGCTGGCCTCCCGCACCCCCCTGGTCGTCCAGACGCACGGCATGGTGGACCCGACCGAGAAGCGGGTCGCCCAGCTGACCGATCTGCTGGGCGTACGCAAGGTGCTGCGCCAAGCCGACGCCGTACTGCATCTGACCGAGACGGAACGCCTCGATGTGAACGCGGTCGCCGCACCTGTGCCGTTGACCCGCACCGTACGGCTGGTCAACGGCGTCCGACCGCAGGAGCGCAAGCCCGCCCGGGAGCCGGGGCGGCCGCCGACGGTCCTCTTCCTGGCCCGGATCCAGGAGCGCAAGCGGCCGGAGGACTTCGTCGCCGCGATGCCGATGGTCCTGGCCGAGTACCCCGACGCCCGGTTCGTGCTGGCCGGTCCCGATACCGGGGCCCTGCCCGGAACCCTCGAACTCGCCCGCAGGCTCGGGGTGATGGACAGTCTCGACCATGTGGGGCCGCTCGACCACGAGGAGGTCCTGGAGGCGGGACGGCAGGCCGATGTGTATGTACTGCCGTCGATCGAGGAACCGCTGGGCGTCTCCGTACTCGAAGCGATGTCGGTCGGCACACCCGTGATCATCACCCGCACCTGTGGCCTGGGCCCCGATGTCGCGGCGGCGGGGGCGGGCCGGGTGATCGACAGCCGTGTCGGCGAGGACGGGAGGAACGCGCTCAAGGTCGCCGCGGCGATCGTGGACCTCCTCGGACCCGAGGCCAACGACCGGGCGGGCCAGGCCGCCTGGGACCTGGTCAATGCGGACTTCACCATCGAGGTGGTGACCCGGACCCTCCGGCGGACCTACGAGGACGTGGTCCGCCGGAAGGGACGCCGAGTCAAGCCGTCTTCCCCTCACGGGACTTGAGAGCGATCTGCCAGCGGTAGAAGCTCATCGCCAGCGCGAAGTCGAAGCCCGCCCGCCCGTCGAGGAACCCCCGCCGGTACACGTACATGTACGCGAACGACACCAGGGGCTTGAACGGCGCCTTGTGGAAAAGCTGCCCCTGCCGCGACTTCACCCTCCGCACCTGCTCCTTGACCTCGGGATGGTGCTCCAGCCACGCCTCCCAGTCCGAGTACCGGTTGTGCCGCTCGAACCAGGCGGTGACCGGGTCGAGGTCCTGGTGCTCGATCGGATTGCGGAGCGAGGCGGCCGACTCGGCGACCGGCTGGTAGTGGCCCTCGACCTCGCCGATGCCCGGCGCGTCGAGATCCCCCACCTCCGGGTACCGGCAGCGGGTGCGGTCGGTCAGCGACCGCTTGCGGATGGTGTAGCCGTGCCGCAGCCGCTTCCCCGAGAACCAGTAGCCGAGCGGTATGTCGTACGCCGCCGGCTTCGGCACGCCGGGATCGGCGAAGATCTCCCGCAGTTCGGCCAGCAGACCGGGGCTGAGCCGCTCGTCCCCGTCGAGCAGCAGAATCCAGTCCAGGTCGGTGCGGACATGGTCCAGGCACCACTGCTTCTTGCGCGGATGGCCGCCGTCCCAGGTGTACGTGACCACCTCGGCCCCGCACTCCTCGGCGATCTTCGCCGTGTCGTCCGTACTGTGCGAGTCGACGACGACGACGGCCTCGAAGTGGCCGAGCACCGACTTCACGGCCTCGGCGATGTTCAGCCCCTCGTTCTTCGTGGGGATCGCCACGGCTATCGGCAGCTTGCTCATCCATGGTCTCCTTCGGGCAGCCAGGCGTAGCAGCCTGTGGAGGTGAAGGCGCGGGCCGCCTTCGGGACGGTGATCTCGGCCCGCTTCCCGGAGTGGGAGGAGCCCGACACGAGGGTCCTGCCGTCCGCCCCGGTGATCTGCCAGGCGCAGTTCGCGGTGGGAGTGACGTCGCGGTAGCGGCCCGGCCGGACCTGGTCGCCCTTGTACGTGCCGTCGGCGTACCCCCGTGAGGCCTCCCGCACCAGGTCTGCGTGCTGGGTGCACAGATGCTCGACGGCGGGCCGGGCGTCGGCGATCTCGCCCGTCACGATCGCGCCGACCGCGGTGTCCCGGTCGACCTTCACGAGGTACGTCAGCTTGTCGCAGGTCTCCTGTCCGGTCTGGAGCACGGCCGCCGGGTCCACGCCCTCGGGCACCCGGTCGACCAGATACTCCTTCTGCTTCTTGTTGAAGGAGCCGGTGGCCGGGGTGAGTTCATCGGTGGGAAGTTTCGGTGCTTCGCTCGTCCGCGGAGCCGAAGGGCCGCTGGATTCGGCGTCGCCGGGACCGGCCGATGGCGCGGTGACAGGGGCCCGGGTGGCCGAGGCCGCGGCGTCGCTCGCCGACTTGTGCCCGTCGGAGGACGAGCCGCAGGCGGCCAGCGCCGCCGTCAGTACGACGACGGCGGCGCCGGCCAAGAACGGATACCTCATCCACCATTCCTCAGGGCGTAGTGGGCACTGACCTGCGAGCTGCTCAGGGCGGTCGGGTAGACGGCGGTCTCGTCGATCTGCCCGGCGAAGAAGCCGCTCGTCGGCTGGTTCGGCCAGCTGTTCAGGTTGTCCCCGCCCACCCGCCAGTAGCCGTTGTAGTTCTCGTTGGTGGTGTACAGGGCGTTCGAGGCACGGAGCTGCCCGTCCACGTACAGCGCGAGGCCGCCGGCGCCCTGGGTGGCGACGACATGGTGCCAGGCGCCGTCGTTGTAGGCGGCGGGCGTCGTGATGGTTCTGGTGCCGCCGCTGTAGACCCCGAAGTTCAGCCGCCCGTCATTGCGCATGTACACATGCTTGTCGTACCGGTTGCTGTTCTGCATGGTCAGATTGCCGAAGCCGATGATCTTCCCCCCTCTGGTGGTCGTCGTCTTGATCCAGGTCTCCAGCGAGAACCTGGTGGGCTGTGCGTGCCGCTCGTTGCTGTAGGCGTACTGGCTCGATCCGTTGAAGCCGATCGCGGTCGAGGCACCCGCGACGGCGGCCGGAGTCTGGCGGTAGGCGGGGGAGTTGCGCAGGAATCCGTTGTCGAGACCGGCGCCGGTGTCCGCGGCGAAGGTCGAGGTGCCCTCGTCGTAGCGCCAGTACAGCGAGGCGCCGTCGGCCAGCACCCTGGCCGGATAGGACTCGGCCGCGGACGCCACGGTGGCGGACATGGCGGGGGACTTGGCGCTGGTGTTGGTGCCGTCACTCGCGCTGATGCGGTAGGAGTGGGTCTCGCCCGCGGCCACGTCCGTATCGGTCCACCTCAGCTGCGGCCGGTCCCAGAACAGCGAGTAACCCGTGGTCGTGTACACCGGGGTGCTCGCGCCGTCCTTGTAGATCCGGTAGGTGAGCTCCCCGTCGTCGGTGTCGAAGCTCGTCTGCCAGTTGACCTCCACCTTGCCCGGGGCGACCGTGGACAGGCTGACGTTCGGTACCCAGGGTGCCCCGGTGTCGGGACCGTCGGCGAACCGGGTGAGGCTCTGCTGCGCGGAGCCGTTGACGGTGGTGAACTCGCCGCCCACCCACAGATAGTGGTGGCCGCCCTTGTCGGTCTGCGCCATCACCCGCGGTCCGACCGGCTCACCGATGCCGTCGTTGGTGTCCGGGAACCAGGGGAGCAGCTTCGGGTCGTCGACGGACTGGGCCAGCAGATGCTTGCGCGGCTGGTCGGGGAACTCGTCCATGCTGGCGCAGTCGTGCGCGTGACTCCCGCTGTACAGCACGCCGTTGTGGACCAGGACGGCCTGGGTGGCGCCCAGGCAGGTGTCCCGCCAGCGCTGTTCGAAGGTGCTGAGGTCCAGCGCGATCCGGCCGTCGAAGACCCCGCCCCCGGTACCCTCGTTGGCGGTGTAGAAGCCGGTGGCGTCCGTCGTCAGGTCCTGCACCGTGGAGGTGTTCGGAATGAAGCCGGGGTAGCTCTTGGCGAGGGCCCCGGTGGTGGCGTCCACCACGGCCAGCGCGTGCGACGTGGTGCCGTTGACGGTGAAGAAGTCACCGCCGATCAGCACGTGCTGTCCGTCGGGCGTCAGTTCCACGGCCCGGCCCACCTCGTCGGTGTTGGCCGTCCACGGCTTCAGCGCGGCGCCCGTGGTGACCGCGGCGAACTTGTTCCGGGTCTGTCCCGCCACGGTGTTGAAGTCGCCGCCCAGATAGACGGTGTCGTCCGTGACGGCCAGGGCCCGTACCGTCGCGGAGACGGAGACCTTGAAGTCCTGGCGCGGGGTGCAGGTCGCCGTGTCGATCGCGGCGACATTGCTCACCCCGACCCCGCTCACCGCGCCGAACTGCCCGCCGACGTACAGGGTCTCCTGGTCGGGGGAGAGCGCGAGCGCCCGTACCGTCGCCGTCCCCGACGAGAGGGTGAACGACAGGCTGCAGCCGGTCGGCGCACCGGTCGCCGCGTCGAACGCGGCGAAGTTCACCGCTGCCTCTTCGGAGGTGCCGGCGGGTGCGTCCGGCGGCCGGACGGTGGAGAAGGTGCCCCCGGTGTAGACGACACCGGCATCCGACGCGGCCATCGACCAGACGATGCCGTTGGTCTGCCAGGTGGTGAGGTCGTCCGCGGTCAGGGAGACAGGTGGGGTGAGTGCCGCGGCCGGGGAGCCCCCGGACGCGGCGGCGGTCAGGGCTCCGGCGAGCAGGCAGAGCGCGGCGGCCGCGGCACGTGCCCTGCCACGTCCGAAGGGTCTGCGCCCCGTACTTCCGTTCATCATTCAGCTCCGAAGGTGAGAACGAGCTGCGGCGACAAGGCCGCGGTTCCTGCCTCGTCCGACCGGTGGCGGGGACTGTCCGTCCCTCTGCCGGTGCGGGCGAGTGAGTGGTCCTGGCCCTGGGCCCGGACCTGTGCGGGCGCGTTCGGGTCCACCGGGCGGCCGGTGGAGAGCGAGGTCGTGCCCGTTCTGGTCCCCGGCACGGTCGTGGGGTACGACGGCCGGGTGCTGTGGGGGACGGCCGGACCGGCCGGTGCGCCGGTGAGCGGCGCCACGGTGCGGTTGCCGGCGGGGACCGGATCTCTCATCGGTCCACCCGTACGGCCGTTCCGGCGAGTTGGTCGGACAGCTGACGGATGTCCGCCTCGACCATGATCCTGGCGAGCTCCTGCGACTTCACGGCCGGTTTCCAGCCGAGCAGTTCCTCGGCCTTGGCGGCATCGCCGATCAGCGCGTCGACCTCGCTGGGGCGTTCGTACTTGGCGTCGTAGCGGACGTGCTCCCGCCAGTCCAGGCCGGCGTGCGCGAAGGCGTACTCCAGGAACTGCCGGACGCTGACGCCCTCGCCGGTGGCCACCACGTAGTCGTCGGGGCTGTCGCACTGCAGCATCCGCCACATCGCGTCGACGTACTCGGGGGCATAGCCCCAGTCGCGCACGGCATCGAGATTGCCCAGGTGGAGATGGGTCTGCAGACCGGCCTTGATCCTGGCCACGCCACGGGTGATCTTGCGGGTCACGAACGTCTCGCCGCGGCGCGGGGACTCGTGGTTGAAGAGGATCCCGTTCACCGCGAACATCCCGTACGCCTCGCGGTAGTTGACGGTCGCCCAGTACGAGTAGACCTTGGCGACGCTGTAGGGGCTCCGCGGATGGAACGCGGTCTTCTCGTTCTGCGGCGGCGGGGTGGCGCCGAACATCTCCGACGAGGACGCCTGATAGATACGGGTGTCGATCCCGCTCGCGCGGACGGCCTCCAGCAGCCGGATGGTGCCGAGACCGGTGATGTCACCGGTGTACAGCGGGGCGTCGAACGAGACGCGGACATGCGACTGCGCGCCCAGGTTGTAGACCTCGTCCGGCCGGATGTCGCGCAGCAGATTCACCAGCGCGACCCCGTCGGCGAGGTCCGCGTGATGCAGGAAGAACGAGCGGTTCTCCTCCTCCGGACCCTGGTAGATGTGGTCGATCCGCTCGGTGTTGAAGCTCGACGAGCGGCGTATCAGCCCATGGACCGTGTACCCCTTGTCGAGCAGCAGCTCGGACAGATACGAACCGTCCTGTCCGGTCACGCCGGTGATGAGCGCGGTCTTCGCCACGACTCCCCCCCTCTGTGTTCGCCTGAAAGGTTGTTGGTTCCCACCGAAATATCGGAATTGAGCGATCTGCGGCAAAACATCACCGCGGCCTGCGGCTGCTGGCACAATCCGAGCCATGACGACTGATCTCCCCGGCCCTCCCCAGGAAACCGTCCGTCCCCTCCTACGACCCGGCGCCCGCATATTCGTCGCGGGCCACCGCGGCCTGGTCGGCTCGGCGGTGGTGCGCCGCCTCACCGCCGCCGGACACGAGGTGATCACCCGCGACCGCGACCGCCTCGATCTGCGCGACGCCGCACGGACCGAGGCGTTCTTGAGCGAGGTCCGTCCGGACGCCGTGGTGCTGGCCGCCGCCAAGGTCGGCGGGATCATGGCCAACAACACGTATCCGGTGCAGTTCCTCGAAGACAATCTGCGCATCCAGCTGAGCGTCATCGCCGGAGCCCATGCCGCCGGGGTGGAGCGGCTGCTCTTCCTCGGCTCGTCCTGCATCTACCCCAAGCTCGCCCCGCAGCCGATCCCCGAAAGCGCCCTGCTCACGGGCCCGTTGGAGCCGACCAACGAGGCGTACGCACTGGCCAAGATCGCCGGAATCGTGCAGACCCAGTCCTACCGCCGGCAGTACGGCGCCTCGTACATCAGCGCCATGCCCACCAACCTCTACGGCCCGGGCGACAACTTCGACCTGGAGACCTCGCACGTACTGCCCGCGCTGATCCGCCGCTTCCACGACGCGCGAAGGGACGGCTCGCCCGCGGTCACACTCTGGGGCTCCGGCAGCCCCCGCCGCGAATTCCTGCACGTCGACGATCTGGCCGCCGCCTGCCTCCTGCTGCTGGAGCGTTACGACGGCGACGAACCCGTCAACGTCGGCTGCGGCGAGGACCTGACGATCCGTGAACTCGCCGAGACCGTACGAGATGTGACGGAATATCAGGGATCCGTTCAATGGGACACGTCCAAGCCCGACGGCACCCCGCGCAAGCTGCTGGACGTCTCGCGCCTCACCTCCCTCGGTTTCGCCCCGAGGATTGCGCTGCGCGACGGGATCGCCCGCACGTACGCATGGTGGCTGGAGCGGCAGACCGCGCAGGTCTGAGCGGATCCCGCGGGTCCACCGGTACGGGCCGGCCGCCGCAACCGGGCGGCCGCCCGTCCCCCCGGCCCCGCACGGCCGGTGGTTTCGCACTTCTCGCATCCTTCGGCCGCCGCTCTCAGTACGCCCCGCGGCCGTCGGTGACGGCGCGCAGCGTACGGGCCATGAGTCCCATGTCCGTGGCCACCGACCAGTTGTCGACGTACCACAGGTCGAGCGAGACGGTCTCCTGCCAGGACAGGTCCGAGCGCCCGCTGACCTGCCACAGGCCGGTCAGCCCCGGCCGGACCGCGAGCCTGCGCAGCTCCCGCTCGTCGTAGCGCGACACCTCCTCGGGCAGCGGAGGCCGCGGGCCGACCAGCGACATGTCGCCGCGGAGCACATTGAGCAGCTGCGGCAGCTCGTCGAGGGACGTCCGGCGCAGCAGACGGCCTATTCCGGTCACCCGGGGGTCGCGGCGCATCTTGAACATCGGACCGTCGTTCTCGTTCGCCGTGATCAGCTGCGCCTTGTGGCTCTCGGCGTCCACGACCATCGTCCGGAACTTCCACATGGTGAACGGCCGGTTGTGCTGTCCGTGGCGTATCTGGCGGTGGAAGACCGGCCCGTGCGAGCCGAGCCGCACCGCCGCCCCTATCAGGAGCAGCAGGGGTGCGAGTACCAGCAGACCGAGGGCGGCGCCGGTACGGTCCACCAGGGACTTCAGGATCATCTGCGGTCCCCGGCGCAGCGGTGGCGCGATGTGCAGCAGGGTCAGCCCGGCCGCCGCGGACGGCCGTACCCGGGCGGCCGCGATGCCCGAGAGCTCGGACAGCACGGAGAGCGCGAGCCCGCCGTCGTGCAGTGCCCAGGAGAGCCGCCGCAGCCGCTCCTCGGTGAGCTGCGGCCCGGGCACCACCAGAGCCAGGTCCGCGTCATGGGCGAAGGCGCCGCCCAGCACGGTCGAGGCATCGTCGTCGGCCGGTGCGGGTGCGAGCCTGCCCGGCACCTGGACCCCGCACTCCAGCGGTTCGGCCCCCACCGGTATGGCGGCCACGACCGCATACGGATGGTCCGCACGGGAACTCAGCAGTTGTACCGCGCGTTTTACCCCTGGAGCCTCACCGACCACCAGAACCCGGCGGACCGCCCGCTGGCGCCGCCCCGGCCAGGGCAGCCGGCCCACCCCCCATATCGTCATGCCCACGATCAGGCCGGGCAGCAGTGCCACGACCGCCGTCGCGGGATCGACCCGGTCACCGGTCATGGTCCGCAGCACGGCGAGTAGGCCGATGAGCAGCAGCCAGTCGCCGGCCGTGCTCAGCATCCCGGGCGAATGGCCCGGAGGCCGGTCCGCGTACCGGCCTCGCACGGCCCGTACACCGGCCCAGGCGAGTGAGGCCACGGCCGCGGCGACCGCGGCCCGCGCCTGCTCGCCTGCCCGCAGGACGAGCCATGCCGGCATCCCCAGGCCGAGAAGTTCGGCCCCGATGACGACCGGCAGGCGTCTGCCCGTCCTTCTCTTCGTCGCGGCCGGTCCTGAATGTTCGCGCTGTGCGCTCGGCGCCCTCCATAGATCGTCGAGTTCTTTGCTGCGAGGCCGATTCGAAGCAGTCCGTGGACGTGGCGCCCCCGCCAGTCCCACAGGTCCTGATCTGTCCGAATCGGGTAGCTCGACATGCCCCATGAACCCCCCAGTCACAGTTGCATCGCCACAAACGGGGCGCATCCGTCGATCCCATGGACTGACGGATGCGCCCTCGCTCGCTGCACGATATCCACACACGTGCCATTTCGCTGGAGTTCCAGTGAAGTTCAGACATGCCCACCGACTCGGAACTCGTCCCGTTCCGCGCTGGATCTCGTGGTCTGTGGGTGCCTGTTCGCATTTGGAAGGCACCGGAATCGGTTTGTGTGCGGACATGTACGTCACCAGTTGCATGGCCTCGCCAACAGGTTTGTCTGGGAAAATGCGGCGTCGGGTTCAAGACACCCGGCCATGAGCGAAAGTGGTGACGTGCGGTGACTCCCGCGGAGAAGAACTGGGCCGGAAACATCACGTTCGGGGCGCGGCGGCTGAATATGCCCCACTCCGAGGCCGGGCTGCGGGAATCGGTCTCCGCCTCGACCGCGGTGCACGCGCTCGGCACCCGGCACTCCTTCAACACCGTCGCCGACACGCGCGGTGACCTGGTGTCGGTGGCCGGGCTGCCCCGCAGGGTCGAGATCGACCGGGAGGCGGGTGCGGTCACGGTCGCCGCGGGGCTGCGCTTCGGGGAGTTCGCCGATGTCCTGCACCAGAACGGATACGCCCTGCACAACCTCGGTTCGCTGCCGCACATCTCGGTCGCCGGGGCCAGTGCGACCGGAACTCATGGTTCCGGCGTCGGTAACAGTTCCATTGCGGGGGCCGTCCGGGCCCTGGACATGGTCACGGCCGATGGCCGGAAGGTATCGCTGAGGCGCGGCGACGCGGACTTCCCCGGAGCCGTGGTGGCCATGGGGGCGCTGGGCGTGGTGACCGCGCTGACGCTGGACCTGGTGCCCGCCTTCGACGTACAGCAGTGGGTCTACGACGATCTGCCGGAGGCCGCGCTCACCGGCGGGTTCGACGAGGTGATGTCGGCCGCGTACAGCGTCAGTGTCTTCACCGACTGGCGTGAGGGCCCGCTCAATCAGGTGTGGCTCAAGCAGCGAGTGGGCTCCGGGGGGCCGCAGGAGGCGCCCGGCGAGTGGCTCGGGGCACGGCTCGCGGACGGACCGCGCCATCCGATCGCCGGGATGCCGGCCGAGAACTGCACCCGCCAGCAGGGCGTTCCCGGACCGTGGCACCGGCGCCTTCCGCACTTCCGCCTGGAGTTCACCCCCAGCAACGGGGACGAACTGCAGACCGAGTACTTCGTCGCCCGGCAGGACGCACCGGCGGCGTACGAGGCGCTCGGCCGGCTCCGGGAGCGGATCGCCCCGCTGCTTCAGATCACCGAGATCCGCACCGTCGCCCGCGACGATCTGTGGCTGAGCCCGGCGTACGACAGGGATTCGGTCGCCTTCCACTTCACCTGGGTGCCGGACACGGCCGCCGTCGCACCGGTGCTCGGGGCGATCGAGGAGGCCCTGGCACCGTTCGGCGCGCGGCCGCACTGGGGCAAGGTGTTCACCACCGCTCCCGAGACACTGCGCACGCTGTACGCGAAGTACGCCGACTTCGAGCGGCTGACCGCCCGGTTCGACCCGGAGGGCAAGTTCCGCAACGACTTCCTGGCCCGCCACTTCCGGAGGTGAGCCGCCCCCGCGGGACGAGCCGGAACGCGCGCCCGGGCCCGGCCGGGTGGATCCTGGTGGCAGGACCGCGTCGTGGCGGCGCACCGGGGCCGGGCGCGGTCGCAGGGAGGTGCGCGATGACACGCACGCTGGAGTGGAAGGTCCGCGTCGGTCTGTCCGAGGAGGACGGTACGACCAGGGCGGAGGCGGTGCTGGACACCGGTTCCGAAAGACTCGTCGGACACGGGGTCGCCCGCTGCAACCCGCAGGACGTGGACATCCCCGCCATCGGCGACGAACTCGCGGCGAGCCGTGCCATGAAGGACATCGCCGTGCAGCTGATGAAGGCCGCCGACCAGGAACTGGAGACGGTCGGAGCCGGACCCGCGAGCGGTCCCGTGGCACCGCCGTACGCATGGTCCGACACCACGGCCTGAACCCTCGGCCCGGCAGGCGTCCCGCCTGCCGGGCGGCGGGGCGGCGGCCGGAACATCCGGCGGCATGGGCGCGAGGGGCGGCGGCCGATGCGTGAGATCCTCCCGGTGCTCAGCCGCTGGTACGCCGCCGGGGAGCCGTTCGGGCTGGCCACGGTCGTCGGGGTCAGCCGCAGCGCACCGCGCGGCCCCGGCGCCGCGATGGCCGTGGGCCCGGACGACGAGGTCGTGGGCAGCGTCTCCGGCGGCTGCGTGGAGGGCGCGGTCTTCGAACTGGCCAAGGAGGTCGCCGAGACCGGCCGGGCCCGGCTGGAGACCTTCGGCTACAGCGACGAGGACGCCTTCGCCGTCGGCCTCACCTGCGGCGGTGAGATAACTCTTCTCGTACGCCCCGTGACGGCGGCGTACGACCCCTCCTTCGGCGAGGTCGCCGCAGCGGTCGCCGCACACCGCCCGGTGGTGGCCGCCACCGTGACCGACGGGCCCGCCCCGCGCGGCGCCGTGCTCGCCGTCCGGCCGGACACCGTCTCCGGATCGCTGGGCGCGAGCGGCCTGGACGCCGCGGTCACCGCCGACGCGCGCGGGGAACTCGCCCAGGGTGCGACTGGCCTGCGGCACTACGGCCCGAACGGCGAACGGCGTGAGGACGATGTCACCGTGTTCCTCCAGTCGTTCGCCCCGCCGCCGAGGATGCTGGTCTTCGGCGCGATCGACTTCGCCGCCGCGGTGGCCCGGATCGGTGCGTTCCTCGGCTACCGCGTCACCGTTTGCGACGCGCGCCCCGCCTTCGCCGACCCCCGGCGTTTCCCGGACGGCGCTGAGGTGGTCGTCGACTGGCCGCACCGGTATCTGAGCGGCACGGAGGTCGACGGGCGGACCGTGATGTGCGTACTCACCCACGACCCGAAGTTCGACGTCCCGCTGCTGGAGGTGGCGTTGCGCACCCCGGCCGCTTACATCGGAGTGATGGGCAGCCGCCGGACCCACGAGGACCGCCTGGCCCGGCTGCGCGAGACCGGACTCGAAGAGGCGGAACTGGCGCGGCTGCGCTCACCCATCGGCCTCGACCTCGGCGCGCGCACCCCCGAGGAGGTGGCCGTCTCGATCGCGGCGGAGATCGTCGCACGCCGCTGGGGAGGCACCGGCAGGCCGCTCGCGGACACGGCCGGAGCGATCCACCCGCCGCGACCCGAGCCCATGTGACCCCGGAGATCCGTGTCCCGGCCGCATGCGGCGTGCCGGTCGCCGTGTCCACAGCGGGTGCCTGCCGCGGGAGCCGTAGCGTTGCGCGCGGAAGGGACCGACGCCGGGTGCGGGGGAGCCATGTGCTGGAGTGCGACTGCCGATCTCGTCGCGGGCACGGCCATCACCGCCGTCGGCGTGGCGTGTGTCGCGCAGGCACGCCGGGTCCGTGATCTGCCCCTCGCGGCGCTGCCGCTGCTCCTCGGGGCCCATCAGATCATCGAGTCGGTGATCTGGCGCTCGGGCGGCGGCACCGGGCCCGCGACCATTGCCTGGGCCGTCATCGCCCTGCCGCTGCTGCCGTTGTGGGTTCCGCTGGGAGTGCTGTGCGCCGCACCACCGCACGCCCGACGCCGGTTGCTGGTGCCGCTCGCGGCCGGAGTCGCGACGGCCGTCGCCCTTGCCCACTGCCTGGCGACCCGTACCGTGACCGCCGAGATCCGCGGCCACACCCTCGGCTACGTCCTCGGTCTGCCCCGCTCCGGGCTCCTCGTCGGCGGGTATCTCCTGGCCACGGTGGGCTCGCTGCTCCTGTCCGGGGACCGCCTGCTGCGACGGCTCGGCGTGCTCGTCGCGGTCGGGGCCGCCGCCTGTGCGGCGCTGTGGCGGCTGGAGTTCATCTCGACCTGGTGCGCCTTCGCCGCGGTGTGTTCGGTGGTCCTGCTCGGCTGGACCCGCCGACGCCCCGTGGAGCAGAACGTCTAGCTAGACGGACCGGGGCAGTCCGATCGGGTTCGGGAACGGCAGCAGCTTCGCCTCCAGCACCTGCCGGGCCGGCAGCTCCAGCGCGGCGAGCAGCGCGTCCACCATGCTGTCGCCGAGAGGGTGCAGCAGCCGGGCGGCCAGCCGGTCGGTGGTGGCCTCGATCAGGTCCCGCTCCTCACGGCCGCGCGATGTGACAGCCGCCTGCGCGTCGATCAGCCCGCGCGAGCGCAGCCGTTCCTCGGCTGACGCCCATTCCTTGTCGCCCCAGCCCCGGTCGAGCTGGATGCCCTCGCGCGGAACACGGTCGGTGGCGGCGGCCAGGACGAGCGCCTCGGGGGCGTCGAGACCGTGGTCGGCAAGCGCGGCGGCGTGCGCGTCACCGCGGAACTCCCGCAGCGTGGTGGTGAGTTGCCACAGGCGTTCCACCGGGTCGGCGCGGTCGCACAGCGGCCGGTTCGCGGCGAACAGCGGGCGTGCGAGCGCCGATGCCGCCTCCACCATCGCGGCGATCGGCACAGCGAGCTGTTCGGCGAGCGTGTCGATGCCGGGGACGAGCCTGCGCAGCGCCCGCGCGGCGAGCTTCGCCCGCAGGTCCGTCAGCGTCTCGGGGGTGACGATCTGCCAGGCGGCGGGCAGCGCCCGGGCCACCATCCCCGGGGCGAAGACGGCCAGGACCGCGGTCGCGGCCTCGGGGCGGACCGGCCCCATGGGGGCGGTCCGGGTGGCGAAGTACCCCATCCAGAAGCCCTTGAGGCCGACGGACCTGCCGATGCCCCGGCACTCCTCGTCGAAGTAGATCACCGCGTGGAGCGGTTCGGTGCGCAGCCACAGTGCGCGGGGTCTCGACTCCATGACAGTCAACCTAACGCCCACGGCACCGGATCCGCCGCACGACGGCGGGCGGTCAGCGGCCGAAAGAGCCGTTGCCCGCCCGCCGTCACGCACCGGGGAGCGCTGGTGGCGACCGCCTCAGGCGGCCCCGCCGAAGTGCCGCTCCACGATCGCCGCGGCATCGGTGCCGCGCGGCAGGATGCCGTACTGGTGGCCGCGGGCCTCGCCGAGACGGGCTGCCACGAATGCCTCTGCCATCGCCTCGGGAGCATGACGCAGCATCAGGGAGGCCTGCAGGGCCAGCGCCATGCCCTCGACCGCCGCCCGGGCGCGGGTCTGCGCGGCGATCGGGTCGCCCAGGTCCTCGGCCAGCTCCCGGCGTACCCGGCGGACGTGCGCGTCCAGTACGGAACTGGCACCGGCCGTGGTCTCCAGCTCGGTCCAGAAGGCGTCCAGCGACTGCGGGGTCCTGGCGATGCCCCGCAGCACATCGAGCGCGATGACGTTGCCGGAGCCCTCCCACACCGCCATCACGGGCTGTTCGCGGTAGCGCCGGGCCAGCGGCCAGTCCTCGGTGTAGCCGTTGCCGCCCAGGCACTCCAGCGCCTCGTAGGCGTGATGCGGGCCGCGCTTGCAGATCCAGTACTTGGACACCGCGGTGGCCAGCCGCCGGAACATCTCCTCGGACTCGCCGCTGCCGGCCTCGTACGCGTGGGCCAGACGCAGTGAGGTCCAGGTCGCGGCCTCCGTCTCCAGCGCCAGATCGGCGAGGACCGCCGTCATGGCCGGCTGGTCGGCGAGCC
Source organism: Streptomyces sp. NBC_01217 (assembly GCF_035994185.1). Classification (NCBI taxonomy): domain Bacteria; kingdom Bacillati; phylum Actinomycetota; class Actinomycetes; order Kitasatosporales; family Streptomycetaceae; genus Streptomyces; species Streptomyces sp. NBC_01217. The sequence goes on along the minus strand of NZ_CP108538.1, from coordinate 955,322 downwards.
GGGCGCCGAACGCGCTGCGGTGCCGCGCGTGCCAGATCGCCTCGGACACCGACTGGCGCATCCCGGCGGTGGTGCCGAGCACACAGTCGAGCCGGGTGTGGTTGACCATCTCGATGATGGTGGGGACACCGCGGCCGGGCTCGCCGACGCGTACCGCCCAGGTGCCGTCGAACTCCACCTCGGAGGAGGCGTTCGACTTGTTGCCGAGCTTGTTCTTCAGCCGCTGGATACGGACGGTGTTACGGGTGCCGTCGGCCAGGACCCGCGGTACGAGGAAGCAGGTGAGCCCGGCCTCGGCCTGGGCCAGGACCAGGAAGGCGTCCGACTGCGGGGCCGAGAAGAACCACTTGTGGCCGGTCAGCAGATGGGCCCGGCCCTCGGGGTCGGAGGCCAGCCGGGTGGCCCGCGTGGTGTTGGCGCGGACGTCGGAGCCGCCCTGCTTCTCCGTCATCCCCATGCCGAACGTCAGCCCGGACTTGCTGCCCGGGGTGATCAGCCGGGGGTCGTACGAACGGCTGAGCAGGCCCGGCAGCCAGTCCCGCCCCACGTCCGGATCGCGCTGCAGGACCGGGACCACGGCATGCGACATGGACATCGGGCAGGCGTGGCCGGGTTCGATCTGGGCGAACAGCATGAACGAGGCCGCCCGCGCCACCGCCGCTCCGGGCTTCGGGTCGGCCCAGCCCGCGGTGTGCGTGCCATGGCTCACCGCAGCGCCGATGACCTCGTGGTACGCGGGGTGGAAGTCGATCTCGTCGACGCGGTTGCCGTAACGGTCGTGGGAGCGCAGCACGGGCGGGGAGGTGTGGGCGAGCTCCGCGTCGGTCTGGAAACGCTCGGAACCGACCAGGGTGCCGATGTCGTGCAGCTCCGGTTCGTGCCAGGAGGCGCCGAAGGTCCGGACGGCCTGGGCGAGCGGCAGATTGGTGCCGTACTCGTCGAGACCGGTCCGGGGCGGGGCCTGGTTGGTGACCTCATGGGTGGGGTGCGGCGCGGGGGCCTGCGGCAGAAGGCCGGTCCGCTGCGTGGTGACGGTCATCGCGGGGTTCCTGTCCTGGGTCGATGGGAGGGGCGGATGCCGGCAGCTGCGCGTTCTGCGCGGGCAGCTCACCTGCGGCGATACCGGCCATGATGTTCTGAACATCGATTCATATCTTCCTCTTCACTCAACCACTGTTGTTCTCGCGGTGCAATGGCCTGCTGTCGAACTGTTCTTCTCCTTTCCCTGGGTAAGCGAACTAGTGTTCATGGCTGCGCGGGTGGTGGCTGTTACGGAGTTTCCCGACCGGTCGCGCAGGGTGCGCGTATGTGCGCGCCGGGTGCCGGATGTCGCCGCGGGCCGCCTCCGCGGGGCGTCGCGCGGGTGGGTGCAACGGGCAGGGGTTGACAGGTACCCGGACGGTCGGGGTGTGTGCCGATTGCAGATGCGTGTGACGGAAATGTCCGTACTTCGTAACACGTATCGGGGTGACTTTCGTTACTCGGGCAAAAGGGCCACAGTGTGCGTTCTCGGCAACAGGCCGGGACCGAACAACGCTCGGACCGCACAGTCCGGGCCCGCACAAAAAGGGGTCTTCATGTCCCGTTCCGCACGGCGGTTCACCGCTACCGTTCTCGCTTCAGGCGCACTGGTGGCCGCCGCCGCACTGCCCGCGACCGCAGCCGACCACGACCGCGGTCACGGCCAGTCCTACCCGCGCTCGGCCGTGGTCCTGGGCGCGATCCAGTACGACAGCCCCGGTTTCGACAACGGCACCAACCGCAGCCTCAACAGCGAATGGGTGACCGTCACCAACACCAGCCGCTACCCCGTCAACCTCCGCGGCTGGACCCTGAGCGACGAGAGCCGCAACACCTACCGGTTCAATCTGTGGCTGGCCGGCCGCTCCTCGGTGCGTGTGCACACCGGCATCGGCCGCGACACCAGCCGCGACATCTACCAGGACCGCCGCAGCTACGTCTGGGACGCCAACGACACGGCGACTCTGAGGGACGCGCGCGGATACCGGGTCGACTCGACGTCCTGGGGCCGCGACCGCGACCGCGATCGTGACCACCGCGATCGTGACCACCGGGACCGTGACCACCGTGACCGCGACCACGATGGTCGCAACGGCCACCAGGGCCGCGACGACCGAGGCGGCCGCAACCACCACGACGGTCGCGGCTGACCCGGCCGGCGTCCGCTTCCCGTCCCCGGAACGGCCGCCACCTCCCTGATCGCGGCGCCCCGCGGCCGACCCGGCCGCGGGGCGCCGCCTTGTCAGCGCCCGGCCGGCCGCCGCGCGGGGCGCTCCGCGTTGAGCGCGTCGACCGCCCCGCGGACGTCCCCGATCGTCGTGTAGTCGACGGCGACGAAATTCACCGGGCCGCCCCGCTGCCGCTCGCACCGGTGCGCACGGTCCAGCACCCAGTCGCGGGCGTTGACCTCGCCCGCGTCGATCCTGCTTCCGCCCGCGACGGTGACGAAGTGGTTGAGCAGGAAGAGCCGCTTGCCGGTGCCGCCGCGGTGCGGGACACAGTCCATCTCCTGCGGGCTCCGGAACGCGAACGGCGTCTCCATCCCGTAACGGTAGAAACTGCGGTACCAGGGCGCGGGGCCGTCGGCCTGCTCGGCGAAGACCACGAGGCGCCGGCTGCTGTCGAGCATCTCGCCCAGCGTCGGCCACGCCTTCGCGGGGTCGGCGTCCGGAGTGTGGACCAGATCCAGCAACCCCGCCTTCCGGAAGGCCCGCTCCGTGTCCTCGCCACTGATGGCGTCCTGAACGATCAGTGTCACGACCTCCGTCGGATGCGACCGCATCCATGCGCCGATCGCCTCCAGGGCCGGCACCAGCTCGATCGCACCCGCCCGGCACACCGCATGGCACAGCCACAGACCCTTGCGCGGGGGATTGATCCGATTGACCGCGGAGGTGATCAGCCGGCGCTGCTCGGGCGAGAACTCGGGGGAGTCCAGCCGCTGCGCGATCTCCTCGGGCGTCTCCCAGTGGTACGTGTCGATCTGCAGTGCCCGGACCCCGCTGTCGAGCTGGGCGGTGATGTCGGGGTCCTGGAGCGGGCCGATGAAGCGGTCGGCGGTGGTCGACATGGCGTTGTGCGAGGTCACATATGCCACCTCGTCGTACCCGCGGTCGCACAGCTCCGGGCTGCCCTGGCAGATCCGGGGCACGGACCGATTGATGCCCAGCGGTACGAGCAGGACACCGGCCAGCGCGGCGCAGCTCGCCCCGGCCGCCAGTCCTCGGACGCGAGGGGCCGTGATCGAGGCCCGCGGCCGGACCCCGATGGCCCAGCCGGTTGCCACCAGGAGCGCCCCGATGACCAGCGGGATCAGAGCGGTCGTCAGCGCGGTCAGCGCGATCCGGTCGAGCGCGGTGTTCTGTACGTCCTCGACCAGCCGGGTCAGGCTCGGCGGCCAGGAACCCGGCGGGGTGATCACCCGTCCGCCGGTGGCCAGGCGTGCCACCAGTACGGCCAGAGCGGTGAGGACCGCGCCGGATGCGAGTGCCCAGCCCGTCAGCATCAGCCTGCGCCCGGAGGCCGCAGGGCCGGCGAACCACAGGACGGTCAGGGCGGCGACACCCAGCACGGTGGCGATGGCCTCCACCAGGGCGAGTCCCTCGTGCGTGAAGGTGCGGGCCCCGTGAATGGAGTCCAGCTGGTTCCCCGACGCGGCGAGCGCCTCGGTGATGTCCCAGGTGCCGCCGCCCGCCGTGGTGCGCAGCCCGGCCGCGGCGGCACGGGTCCGGTCCGAGACCGCTGCCGGGGCCACGGCCGCCAGCGCTGTGGCGACATCGCCCTGCGCCAGCGCGACCGAGACCTCCGGGCGCAGCGCCGCCCGGCTTCCCGCGGGCACCGCCCGCAACAGCGCGTCGGTGGCCTGCGCCGCCTGGCCCGGGGACAGGGGCAGAGCGGGCAGCCCGCTGGGGACCTGCCCGGAGAGCAGACTGTCCAGCGCCTGCTCCAGGTCGGTGGAGAACCGCGCGAAGTCCGGCTCGGGCTTCTGCTGGAGCGAGGCCACCAGATCACCGAAGTAGATCTGGGCGAGATCGGCGAGGTTGTCCACCACCGGCGTGATGTCCACCGTCAGCCTCAGGGTGTTCCGGTCGCCGCGGAGATACCCGACGACGCTGTCGATCTGCCGGTGGGTCATCTCCCGGACCGTCTGCGGATCCAGCACGACCTTGATGTTCGAGGTCACCACCGCCTCCGGGACCGGCAGCCGTGCGAGGAGATTCCTGGTGACACCCGATGCCCCGGGATCCACGAGCACCTGGTCGTAGAGCCGGTCGTAGGCCTCCTCGTCGTCGAGGACCGACTGGTAGAACGACGGGGACACCACGGTGCTGCGCGCTGTCGCGGCAACGGCCATCACCAGCGTGCACACGGCCGCCACGACGAACGCGGCCGTGCGCAGCGGGTGCCGCACACCGAGGTCAGGGCTCATCGGCCGAGGACGGGATCTCCTGTTCGGTCCACAGGGCCTTGCCGTCATTGCTGTACCGGGTGCCCCAGTGGGTGGCGAGCTGGGAGACGATGAACAGTCCGCGTCCGCCCTCGTCGACGGTGCGCGCATGGCGCAGATGGGGCGTGACCCGACTGCTGTCGTGCACCTCGCAGGTGAGCGAGCGGCCCAGGATCAGCCGCAGCTGCAGCGGAGGGGTGCCGTAGCGGACGGCGTTGGTGATCAGTTCGCTCACGATGAGTTCGGCCGCCTCGGCCGTCTCCTCGTCGAGGTTCCAGCCGTCCAGCCGGTCGCGCACGAGCGTACGGGCGATGGCGGGCGTGGTCGGGTCGTGGGCCAGCTCCCAGGTCGCGACCTGGTGGGGCGGGACGACGCCGGTACGGGCGAGGAGGAGCGCGGCGCCCTGGGGACAGTTCTCCGCCGGAAGGTTGTAGACCACGTCGTCGCCCAGGTTCTGCAGACTCCGGCCCGGCTGCGCGAGCGCCTCCCGCAGCCGCTCCGCGGACGCGTCGTCGGTCACGAGGGCGCTGGTGAAGAACGCCAGGACGCTGCCTTCGTCGAGCTCGTACACAGCGGTGGCGAACGGCGAGGTGTCGGTGGAGAAGAGCGAGGGCCCTTCGGGTACGTCCAGCACGGTCGTGGTGCCGTCGGGCGTGACGAGGAGCGGTGTGGGATGTCCCGCCCGTGCGAGGGTGCACAGACGGGAGAACGGGTCGTAGACCGCGTACAGGCAGGTCGCACTGGATGCTTCCTTGCGCAGCCGGTCGCCGGGCGGCAGCGATGCCCGTTCGACGGCCAGGCGTCCTGCGGTGTCGGTCAGCCGGGCCAGTACCTCGTCGGGCTCCAGATCGAGACCGGCCAGTGCGTGGATGACGGTCCGCAGTTGCCCCATGGTGATGGCCGTCTGGAGGCCGGGGCCCTCGACATTGCCGATGATCAGGGCGGTGCGCGCGCCGGACAGGCTGATGGTGTCGAACCAGCTGCCGCTGTTGCGCCCGGGCAGCAGGACGTGCGACGTCTCCACCGCGATCCGGGCACCGTTGCGCTGGGGGAGGAGACGGCGCTGGACCGTCGACGCGATCACATGGTCGCGCTCGTAGCGCCGCGCGTTGTCGATGCTCAGGGAGACATGCGCAGCCGCCGTCAGAGCGAACGGGAGATCCTGGTCCTCGTAGGGCTCCGTCTCCCGGCACCGGTAGAGACTCACCAGACCGAGCAGCACCCCGTGCAGCTTCAGCGGGACCACGATCAAGGAGTGGGCCCGGGTCGCCGCGATCAGCCGGGCGGTGTCGGGATCCGCGTCGAGCCACGGCGTCCGGGGACCGAGCTGGACGAGACGGGGCCGGAGATCCGACGCGGCCAGAGCGAACGGCGTACGGGCGGGCAGCCTGCGCATCTCTCCGACCAGGGCGTCCCGCTGCCCGGCGCCACCGAGGCCCCGCACCGCCGCGCGGCGCAGCGGGACTTTGAGCCCCAGGGGCCCGGGCGGCGGATCCGAACCGCGCAGGACCTCATCCACCACCTCGACCACGGCGAGGTCGGCGAACACCGGAACGGTGGCCTCGACGAGTCCCTCACAGGTGGCCCCTACATCGAGGGACCTGCCCACCTGTGTGCGTACCGCGGCGAGACAGGCCTCCCTGACGCGGGTCTTCTCCTGCTCATTGACATCGACGACGGCGGCCAGCAGCCCGAGAGCGTGCCCCTCCGTGTCGTCCAGACGGTAGGTGGAGACCATCAGACTGCGATCGGGGCCGGGGTCTTCCATGAGCCGGCCGCGGATCACGCGGTCGTGCACAGCCACGCCGCTGTCCAGCACGCTGCGCATGGCACGCTCCTCCTCGCCCGGTCGTTCGAAGTGGTACGCGTCGGTGAAGTAGCGTCCGATCAGGCTCTCCGTGGAGGTGTCGTCGTCGCGGAGGTTGACCCGCACCACCCGCAACTGCGTGTCCAGAACATGCAGGCCCACCGCCGACTGGGCGAACAGCGTGTCCAGGAGCGCCGCATCCAGGCCGTCGACCGCCTTCGACGCGGGGTCCGGTGCACCGGCGTCCGACACGGATTCACCCCCATCAGGCTCCGTCCACCGCGCGAATCGGTGGGTAGGGACAAGCGTCGACGCTCGCTGCGGGCTGCGCCATCGGTCGGTGGCAGACGAGTGAAGCGTTGCCGGGACCACGCAGGAGCAACGGCCCGCGCTGCTCCGCACCCCCTTCTAGGTGGTCGCCGGCGGGCCGGGCGTCGCCACGGATTCCGGCGCGGACTGCGGTGTCGGGGGCTCCGGTGCCGGTTCCGTGTCCGCTGCCCCGGTGGACGGGGGAACCAGGGCCGACGGTTCGGTGGACGCGGAGGGTGATTTCGAGGCCGGCGCCGGAGGGGACGGCGCGGACGGCGGCGGGGAGGTCGCGGGCGACGGTTCGGACGGCGGACTCTTCGACGGAGCCGGGGACGAGTCCGGCGTCGAAGGGCAGGGCCCGTCGGACGCGCCCGCGGGCTGCGGCGGGCAGGACGAGAAGATCGTCTTCGCGGGCGGTGCGGTCTTCTTGTCACGGCTGCCGGTGTCACCCGCGTCGCGCCTGAACCAGCCGTCGTTCTCCGGATCGAACAGGATGAACGCCTTCACCGCCCGCGGCGCGGGCTCCACCACCACGACGTTCGAGGAGCGGTACCCGGGCCAGGCGTCGCCCACCAGCTTCACACGGCCCTTCACCGCGACCGGCGGGAGCAGCGGGTTTCCGCAGGCACAGCGCACCCGTGGCACACCGCGGTCGTCGACCAGGACGGCTGTGCCCGTCTGGAGCACGGCCTGGAAGCTGGTGGGCGCACCGTCGCGGTACCCGTGGTTGGTGACCCGGGTGTCCAGCCTCAGCTGGACCGGGGTCAGCGAGCGCAGATAGCGGGGAACGCCGGAGGGGGCGATCCCCAGGACCGAGGCGAACGCGGCGTTCTTGCCGGAATCGGCCGTGAGCGCGGCGATCTGCTTCTCCACGTCGCAGCCGGCGACGTCACGGGTGCCGCCGTACAGGCCCGGAGTCGAGCCCCGCACCGCCTGCGCCACGTTCGCCCCGGTCGCGGAGGGGCTGGGCAGCGGGGTGGGTGTCGTCGCCCCGGAACTCGTCCGTGCCGTGGACGGGGTGTACGGATCGGGGCCGGCCGAGCCGGCGGCCTGCAGGAAGACCTCGCCGCCCGCCACCGATGTGCCGTCGGGACGGGTGAGGACGACGACCAGCACCACCGCGGCCACGATCACGGCGGTGATCGACGCCACCAAAGGCACCGACCGCCATCGGGGGCGCCCGGGGCCGCCGCCGGAGCCGGACGGCTGCGCGGCCGCATCGCCGGGTCCGCCGGGCCCGTGCATGCCGCCGGAGCTGCCACCGGCCGGGGGTCCGGACGGCGGGCCGGAGGGACGGTGCGGCGGTGGCGGCACAGGTCCCTCCTGCGTGGGGCCCGAGAGCGGGCCGGAGGGGGGTCCTGTGGGGCGGCCGGACGGCGGGGGTCGGTCGTCACTCACGGGTTCTTCTTCCGGGCGATGGGGATCGGTTGCCGGGCGATGGCGATCAGTTCCGATTGTTCCCTTACGTGCACATTGTGTGCTCCGTACTCCTGAGGCCCGCAAGCCGACGCCGACCGGCTCTTCCAAGGGGCGGAGCACCCGGCGCCGTGCCTAGCGTGGCCCCGTGAGCGAACAGGGAGCCGGGGACCGGAGCGGCGTGGCATGCAGCGCCTCGCACGGCTGGGGCGATGCCCTCGTCACCGTGCTCGCCGGGCTGGTGGCCATGGCCGTCACGGCGTCCCTCGGACTGTGGGCGGCCGGCGCGTCGGGGCTGCCGGACGGTGCGTTCCCGCACGTGGTGGCGGCCGTCGTCGTGATGGCGGCGGGCGGCACGGTCGACCTGGCGGGGGACGCCGGGGACCTCGCGCGGACTCACGCGGATCTCTCGGCGTGGCCGCTCTCGGTGACCCTCGCCGGAACGCTGGTGATCGCCGCGGGCTTCCTGCGTCCGCTGCGTCACCGGGCCGTCGCGGGCACCCGCGAACTGGCGGGCTGGGCCGCCCGGGTGGCAACGCTCTGGGCGCTGGTGCTCATCGGCCTCTCGCTGCTCGCCCGCCGGACGTTCGCCGTCACGGTCGGCGGCCCGACCGGCACGGTCATCGGTGATGTGCTCGACGCATCCCCCCGGGTCGGCTTCCGGGCCGATGTCCTCCTCACCCTCGTCCTCGGCCTGATCTGGCTGGCGGGGGTCCTCGTCCTCGCGCTCCTCGTATCACGGGCGGCGCCGCTCCCGGCCCGGCTGGTCCGCTTCCAGGAGCCGGTGCGCCCGGCCGCGTACGCCATGGTGGCGCTGCTACTCGCGTACGTCGTCCTGGGACTGGTCGTCGGGCTCGTAGCCGCCGCGACCCGCGGGCACCCGGCCGAGACGTTCGCCGTGATCCTCCTGGGGCTGCCGAACCTCGTCTGGCTTTCCTGCACGCTGGGGCTCGGGGCGTCGTGGGAGGGGAAGGCGGATGGCCCGTTCGCACTGCCCGTGCCACAGGTGCTCGACTCCGTACTCCGTACGCCCGACATCTCCACCCTCGACGTCACCACGCTGGCCGAGGCCGACGCACGGTCCTGGTGGCTGGTCGTCGTCGCCGCGGCCCTGACCCTGTCCGCCGCGTTCCTCATGGCGATTCGCTCGCCCGCCCGGATGCCGCCCCGGCAGCACGCCGTGCACATGGCGGTGGCGCTCGTCCTCACCGTGCTGACCATCTGCCTGACCGCCCGGATCTCCGCGCACTACGGACTGTCGCTGCTGGGCATCGGGGACATGGACGGCGGCCTGGGCGGTGAGGTCATCCTCCGCCCGCACCTGGGCAGCGCACTCGCTCTGGCCGCCCTCTGGGGACTGGTCACCGGATTCCTCGGCAGCCTGCTCGCCTCCAGGGTCCTCAGGCGCGGAGAGGTGCCGGGCTGATCGCCGCACCTACTGCCGGAAACCGGGGAACACAGGCAGCGCCCAGCGCGGCGGCCCGGGCGGTGGCCCGGACCCGGGGGAGCGTACGGCGCTCCGGTTGTCGATCCGGGTCGGCGGATGGTTCTCCCGCGCACCGCCCCCGGCGGCGGAGCGAAGGGCGGCCACGAACTGCAGACAGGAGTCGTACCGGTCGTCCGGGCTCTTGGCCAGGGCCTTCGCCAGTACGTCGTCCACGGCCGCAGGCAGATCGGGACGCAGCTCGGTCAGAGGCGGGGGCGGGTCGAACTGGTGGGCCCACAGCAGCGCCATGTCGTCGTCGCGCCGGAACGGCGGTCCGCCGGCCAGGGTCTCGTGGACGACACAGGCCAGGCTGTAGACATCGCACCGGCCGTCCACCGGACGGCCGGAGATCTGCTCGGGCGCCACATAGTCGAGCGTGCCGACGAACTGGCCCACGGAGGTGAACCCGGTCAGCGACAGCGACTTCTTCGTCAGGCCGAAGTCCGTCAGGTACACATGCTCGGGGTGGTCGCTGTCCGTGCCCGCCGCGATCAGGATGTTGCCGGGTTTGACGTCCCGGTGCACCAGCTCGTGATCGTGGGCGGCGTCGAGCGCGGACGCGACCTGGGCGGCGATCCGGACCGCCGTGTCCATCGGCAGCGGGCCCTCCCGGTCGATGCGGGCACGCAGGTCCTGACCCGCGACGTAGCGCATGGCGATGTAGAGGACGCCCTCGGTCTCACCGGCCTCGAAGACGGGCACGATGTGCGGGTGGTCGATCGCGGCCGCCACCCGTGACTCATGGGTGAACCGTTTGCGGAAGGTGTCGTTGCGGGCGAGTTCGGGGGCCAGCAGCTTGAGGGCGACCGTGCGGTCCAGGCGCAGATCCCGGGCCCGGTAGACCACCGCCATGCCGCCGCGGCCGATCTCGCTCTCCACCACATAGCCCGCGATCTGCTTCCCGAGGAGGTCGGAAGGCCTGCCGACGGGCAGTCCGCTGTCCGGCGAGGAGTGCCCGGCGGCCGGGGGCCGTGGTGCGGGCTCGCGGGCCATCACCCCTCACCTGCCCGGGTCGGCGGATGCGCGGCGGGCGGCCCGGACTCGCCGACCGGCCGGACGACCTGTGTCGCTTGCTCGTCTCCTTCGACCTGTGGGACGACCTGCGTCGCATCCGCTTCCACCGCATCCGCCGGCCCGTCCACCGCAGCCCCGCTCGGCCGGCCCGGGCCGGCCGAGGCCGCGTAGGTGCTCAGCCGCGTCCCGTCGCAGTACACCCAGCGCTCGTGCTCGGCGTCGTACAGCCACACCGCCTCGCCGTCCACGACCACCCCCACCCGCAGCCCCTGCGCACGGCGACGGAAGGTCTCCCCGTCGATACGCTCATCGGCCAGTTCCTCCGCGGCGCGCCGGTACCGGGCCAGCGACTCCTGGACCCGGGCCAGCAGCGGTCGCGGGTCCGCCGTACGGGCGAGGGGCTGCGCGGCCGGCGGCGGCCCGTGCGGTACGGATACGAGCAGACGGCCGTCGACCCAGGCCGACCAGCCGTTGGCGCACAGGACCCGCCCCCAGTCCCCGCGCCGGTCGATGAGCTGCACCGGGAGCAGCGGGTCGAGCGGTTCCGTGGGGCGGGACACGTCGGGCGCCTCCCAGGCGGGCATCCCGGCCTGGGGGACGACATGGGTCGGGCGGAACTCCGGAGTCACCATCGGCGCCTGCTTCCGCTATTTCCGCATGATCGCGGGTTCATGCCGCCGCAGCAGCCGGGCGACCGCGAATCCGAAGACGACCGAGAGCACCACCAGCATCCCCATGTCGAGCAGCCACACGCCCGCGGAGTGCGCGAACAGCGGGTCCGCCGTCAGCCTGCCCGGCACGATCCTGCCGAGACCGATCGTCCCCGCCATCGCCCCCAGCGCCCACCGGGAGGGGACCAGCCACGACAGCTGCTCGATCCCGGGCACCCCGTTCAGCTTCAGCAGCGCACCGCAGAAGACGACCTGGACGATGGCGAGGAGTACCAGCAGCGGCATGGTCACCTCCTCCTTGCGCACCAGCGCGGACACCAGCAGACCGAGCATCATCGCGGTGAAGGACAGCAGCGCCACGGTCAGGGTGATCTCCACCAGCGGTGGCAGCAGCACCCCCTTGCCTCCCGGCGCGTTGAGATCGACGCCGACGAGACCGACCAGCGTCAGAACGACAGCCTGCAGCACCGTGATCGTGCCCAGGACCACGACCTTGGACATCAGATACGCCGATCTGGACAGCCCCACGGCGCGCTCGCGCTGATAGATCACCCGTTCCTTGACCAGTTCCCTTACGGCATTGGCCGCGCCGGTCAGCACACCGCCGACACACAGGATGAGCAGCGCGTTCATCGCCGTCTCCTGGGTGAGCCGGCTCCCGGCCAGGGCGCGCGTCATCGCGCCCATCACGAACGGCAGCGCGATCATGATCGCGAGGAAGGTCCGGTCGGCGCTCAGCGCGGCCGCGTACCGCCGTACCAGCGTCCGCAGTTGCGCGCTCCAGCTCCTGGTTCTCGGCGGGGGCGCCACGGGGGCAGCGGCGGCGTGCGGAAGCCGGGGCTGTGCCGTGGCATTTGCGATGTACTGCCGGTGGAACGGGGACGCGGCGTACTGCGCGGCCCACTCCCGCTCGTGGTCGTTCTCGAACGCCTCGAAGGCCTCCGGCCACTCCTGGAAGCCGAAGTAGACCAGCGCCTCCCCGGCGGGGCCGTAGTAGGCGATCCGGCCGCCGGGCGCCAGCACCAGCAGCCGGTCGCACATCTCCAGGCTGAGCACACTGTGCGTGACGACGATGACGGTTCGCCCGTCGTCGGCGAGGCCGCGCAGCATCTGCATGACGGAGCGGTCCATGCCCGGATCGAGTCCGGACGTCGGCTCGTCGAGAAAGAGCAGCGACGGCTTGGTCAGCAGCTCCAGGGCGACGCTCACACGCTTGCGCTGGCCGCCCGACAGGCTGTGGATCGGCTGGTCGGCTCGCTGTTCGAGGCCCAGTTCGCGGATGACTTCGGCGACCCGGGCCCGGCGTTCGGACTTCGCGGTGTCGTGCGGGAAGCGGAGCTCCGCGGCGTATCCGAGGGCCCGGCGCACGGTCAGCTGGGAGTGCAGGATGTCGTCCTGCGGTACGAGCCCGATGCGCTGGCGCAGCTCCGCGTAGTCGTGGTAGAGATCGCGTCCGTCGTAGAGGACCGTCCCCTCGTCGGCGGGACGGAGCCCGGTCAGGGCGTTGAGAAGAGTGGATTTTCCGGCGCCGCTCGGCCCCACCACTGCGAGCAGGCACTTCTCGCCGACCGGGAACGACACATGGTCGAGGAGTGTCTTGCGGCCCCGGTCCACGGTGACCGCCAGATCCTGGACGTCGAGCGAGACCTCACCGGTGTCGACGAACTCCTGCAGGGTGTCGCCCACCAGGCTGAACGCGGAGTGGCCGATGCCGACGATGTCACCGGGTGCGACCCGGGCGCGGGCCACCGGCCGGCCGTTGAGGAAGGTGCCGTTGTGCGAGCCGAGGTCGACGATCTCGTACGTGCCGTCCGGTCGTCTCCGCAGCTCCGCGTGCCGGCGCGAGACGGTCAGGTCGTCCATGACCAGGTCGTTCTCGCCGCTGCGGCCGATGCGTACGGTACGGGCGGGCAGCGGACGCACGGTGGTCGGCTGCCGGAAGGCGCCGGTCGCCAGGGGCGCGGAGACGGCGGACGGGCGTTCGGCGGCGGGAGGCGACGGCCGTTCGTGCCCGATGAGCACCGCGCGCGGCCCGTTCGCGGGGTGACCGAAGCGGATGACGCTGCCGGGGCCCACGCCCGATTCATGGATGCGCGTGCCGCCGGTGTACGTGCCGTTCGTGCTGTCCTCGTCCTCGAGCGACCAGTGGTCGGCCACGGGCCGCAGCACCGCGTGGTGCCACGAGACCCGTGCGTCGTCGATGACGATGTCGCTGAGTGGGTCGCGCCCGACGTGGTAGTCCCGGCTCGGACTCATCACTGTGGGTCCCGCGTCGGTTTCGAGAACGAGTTCGGGCGCAGTCGGCGCGACAGGCCGTTCTCCCATGCCCAAATTCTAGCTATACGTGCCGTTATGTGCCCGACGTGTCCTTCGGACCGGGTCCGGCGTCGAGGTGCGCGCCGGGCGCGACGGGAAGCCGGCCCTCACCGTCACGGTGACCGCCGCCTCCCGCCGCAACCCGTACGGTCTGCTGCCGCGCCCGGGGCACGCACTCCCTGCGCATTCCGTTCGGGCTCAGGCGCCCAGCGCCGCCGAGACCACGGCCCTGGCCTCCTCCTGCACCCGGCTGAGGTGGTCGGTGCCCAGGAACGATTCGGCGTAGATCTTGTAGACGTCCTCGGTGCCCGAGGGGCGGGCGGCGAACCAGGCGTTCTCGGTGGTCACCTTGATGCCGCCGATCGGTGCGCCGTTGCCGGGCGCCTCGGTGAGCACGGCCGTGACCGGTTCACCGGCCAGGGTGTCGGCCGAGACCTGTTCGGGAGAAAGACGCCCGAGGACCGCCTTCTGTTCGCGGTCGGCGGGGGCGTCGATCCGGGCGTACGCCGGCTCGCCGAACCGAGCCGTGAGCGCCGCGTAATGCTCGGACGGGGACTTGTCCGTCACCGCCAGGATCTCGGAGGCGAGCAGCGCCAGGATGATGCCGTCCTTGTCGGTCGTCCACACCGATCCGTCCCGGCGCAGGAACGAGGCCCCGGCCGACTCCTCGCCGCCGAACCCGAGCGATCCGTCGACCAGTCCGTCCACGAACCACTTGAAGCCGACCGGTACCTCGACCAGTTGACGGCCCAGTCCGGCGGCGACCCGGTCGATCATTCCCGAGGAGACCAGCGTCTTGCCGATGCCCGCCGCAGCCGGCCACTGCTCGCGGTGGGCGTAGAGGTAGTCGATCGCCACGGCGAGGTAGTGGTTGGGGTTCATCAGCCCGGCGTCGGGGGTGACGATGCCGTGCCGGTCGGCGTCGGCGTCGTTCCCGGTCGCGATCGAAAAGCGGTCGCGCTGCCCGATCAGCGAGGCCATCGCATACGGCGAGGAGCAGTCCATCCGGATCCTGCCGTCCCAGTCCAGCGTCATGAACCGCCAGGTGGGGTCGGCCAGCGGATTGACCACGGTCAGATCGAGCCGGTGCTGTTCGGCGATACGGCCCCAGTACGCGAGGGACGCGCCGCCCAACGGGTCGGCGCCGATCCGCACTCCGGCCGAGCGGATCGCGTCCAGGTCGAGCACGGACGGCAGGTCCGTCACATAGCTGCCGAGGAAGTCGTACGTCCCGGTGGTCGATGCCGCACGTGCGCGTACGTACGGCAGCCGGCGTACGTCTTTCATTCCGGCCGCGATGATCTCGTTGGCCCGCTCCTGGATCCAGCCGGTGGCCTCCGATCCTGCCGGGCCGCCGTTCGGCGGGTTGTACTTGAACCCGCCGTCACCGGGCGGGTTGTGGGACGGCGTGACGACCACACCGTCGGCGGGCCGCGCGGTCCGGCCCCGGTTGTGGGTGAGGATGGCGTGCGACACCGCAGGGGTCGGGGTGTAGCCGTCGGCGGAGTCGATGAGCACGGTCACGTCATTGGCGGCGAACACCTCGATGGCGGTGACCCGCGCGGGCTCCGACAGCGCGTGGGTGTCCGCCCCGAGGAAGAGCGGCCCGTCCGTGCCCTGCCGCGCCCGGTACTCGCTGATGGCCTGGCTGGTTGCGGCGATGTGGTCCTCGTTGAACGCGGTGGCCGTGGACGACCCGCGATGGCCGGAGGTGCCGAACGCCACCCGCTGGTCCGGCTCGGCCGGATCCGGGTGCAGCGTGTAATACGCGGTCACCAGCCGGGCCACATCGGTGAGATCCTCCGGCCGGGCCGGCTGTCCAGCTCGTTTGTGCGGCATCTGCACTCCTCCGTATCGGTCGGTCGTCACGATCTTCCCCTCCGCCATTTTCGCGGGTGGCCCGCACCGGTCCGCGACCGCCCCACCGCGGACAACCGGGATGTGGCGGGTTCCGGCCGAACGGGAAGAGACCGGATGACACCGAATGCGTCCGTATCGGCCGGTGGCATCCTGCTGCGCGAGGCCGCCGCCGAGTACGGCTCGCGCACGCTGCTCACCAGCGGCCCGCTCGACGGACAGGGGAGGCTCCCGCAGGCACGGCGGCCCGGCTGCGGACATGACCGCCGGGGAGCGGGCGGGGGCGACCGGGTGAACCGGGCGGCGGACCCCCGCAGGATCGCGGGGGGACGAGGGCTGCGGCACAGTGGGCATATGGACGATCTGAATGCCCTCGCCGACGAGCACCTGGCCGTTGCCCGCAGCTCGGCACACGGCCGCAGTGCTCACCGCCTGCTGCATGAGGAACCCCTGCGCCAGACCGTCATCGCCCTCACCTCGGGCTCAGCCCTCGACGAGCACAACGCTCCTGCCGCGGCCTCGCTCCAGGTGCTCCGCGGCAGGGTCCGCCTCACGGCGGCCTCCGGCGATGTGGAGCTGAGCGCCGGAGGACTCCACCCGATCCCGCAGGAGCGGCACGGGCTGCTGGCGCTGGAGGACGCCGTGGTGCTGCTGACGGCCGTCAACGAGTGACGAGTGACCACTGACCGGTGACGGAAACGGATCCGGGGGGTGCGGCGGCCGCGGCCTGGCCGGAGCGGCCGGAAGTACCGGCCATCAGCCTTCCACCTCGCCCTCGAACGGCCGGACCTCGATGGGCAGCGTGATCGCCCGCGCGGCCTTGCGGCCCCAGTCGAGGGCGGCGTCCTGATCGGGGGCCTTGATGATGCACAGCCCGCCGAGGTACTCCTTCCCCTCGATGTACGGGCCGTCGGTGAGCAGCGTGTCGCCGTCCTCGGCCCGCACGACGGTGGCCGTGGCCGGCGAGCTCAGTCCGCCTGCGAACACCCAGGCCCTGGCCCGTTGGAGCTCCTGGTGGAAGCCTTCCACGTTCCGCATGATCCGTTCCAGCGCCTCGGGGGAGGGCGGCTCGCCCCCGGACGGTGTGACCACGCTGAGCAGGTAGTGCCTCATGGTGTTCCTCCTCGGCTGCGATACCGGTGCGATACCGGCGCGGTGCCGGTGTCCCACCCTCTATACGAACGGGCGCCGCCCGGATCGACACGGAACACGGTCGTGTTCGAGGAAATTCTTCCCGAGTCTTGTGGGAGCGCTCCCAGGGTCGGCAGGATGAGACGGTGACCCCGCCTGCCGGCCCACGGGCCTACCACCCCGGCGACCGTGCGGCCCTCGCGGACATCTGTGTCCGGACGGCCGACAACGGTCAGGACTCGCGGCATCTGTACCCGGACCAGGAGCTGATGCCGACGATCTTCGCCGCGCCGTACGCGTATCTCGAACCCGATCTGGCCTTCGTGATCGACGACGGTACGGGCCGGGCGGTCGGCTACATCCTGGGGACCGCGAACACAACGCGGTTCGTCGAGGCGTTCCGGGAGAAGTGGCTGCCGTTGGTCGAGGAGCGCTTCCCGGCGCTCGACGGCCCGCCGCGCACCCCCAGCGAGGAGATGACCGGCCTCCTGCACGACCCGGAGCGGATGATCCTCCCCGAACTGGCCGCCCATCCGGCCCACTTGCACATCGATCTGCTGCCCGCATGGCAGCGCAAGGGGTACGGCAGGGCATTGATGCGCACGTTTCTCGGTGCCCTGCGTGCCAAGGGGGTCGAGGGCGTGCACCTGTCCATGCTCACGGCCAACACCCCGGCCAGGGCCTTCTACGACCGCCTCGGCTTCGCCGAGATCCAGGTCCCGGACCCCGGTCCCGTCACCTATCTGGGGCGTACCACCGAAGCGGACCTGTAGCGGACCGCCGCCATCGGCGGTACGGCGCCCACTCACACGGTTCGCTCCATGCACACCAACTCGTCCCGCGCGTCCCAGGGTTCGGCCTCGGCCGTGCGAAGACGTCTTCGCGCCATCCGTGCCGGACTGGCCGAAAAAGGAGGGTGTCG
The DNA here is from genome assembly GCF_035994185.1 of Streptomyces sp. NBC_01217. Lineage (NCBI taxonomy): Bacteria > Bacillati > Actinomycetota > Actinomycetes > Kitasatosporales > Streptomycetaceae > Streptomyces > Streptomyces sp. NBC_01217. The sequence continues at coordinate 937,925 of NZ_CP108538.1, read as the reverse complement.
CGGAAGTCGGATGGGCAGGTACTGGTGTACGAGCACGGAAGAGGGGCGCGGCGGCCGGTGGCGAGGGGCGTGTGACGTGAGGGAGCAGACCGTGTGGCAGTTCTCCGACGATCGTGGACAGTTGTCGACCGCAGGGCGGCGTCCGGCCCGGGTGCTCGCCTATGTCCAGGCCGGAGCGACCCTGTGGGACCACGGGATACGCCCGAGCGTGGTATTCGGCTCGGACCATGACGACCAGGCCGTGCCGGACGTGGCGAAGACCGGATCGCTGTCGCTGACCGAGACCGGCTATCTCGGCGCGGGCAGCACCCTGGACGTGGACACCCTGCTGAGCGGCGAGCCGGACCTCGTCGTGGCCGTCAGCTACGGCGGCGGCCATGTCTACGGGCTCGCCCCGGAGACCGCCAAGCGTTTGGAGGAGCACGTGCCGGTCGTCGTCATCGACGTGGGCCAGGCGCGCACCCTCGCGGAGATCGGCGACCGGTTCGCGCAGCTGGCCCGCTCACTCGGCGCGGAGGAACCCGCGGCGGCCACACATGACCTGGACGCCGCCCGGGTCCGGCTGCGCGCGCTCGCCGCCGGACCGGACCGGCCCCGGGTGGTCGCCCTCTCCCCGGCCGGCCAGGACCGGACGCACCTCGCCCGCCCCCGCATGTGGCCCGCGCTGCGCGTGCTGGCGGAGCTTGGCGTCGACCTCGTGGAACCGGCCGAGGGACCCGGTGCGAACTGGTCCACGGTCGGCTGGGCGGACGCCGCGGCGCTGCGCCCGGCCGTTGTGCTCGCCGACATCCGGGCCAACGCCACGCCGCTGGACGAGCTGCGGACGAACGAGGAGTGGTCGGCGATCGCACGCACTGCCCGCGTGGTGCCCTGGAACCCGGAGCCGGTCTGCAGCTCGCTGGCCCATGCCCGGTTCCTGACACTCGTGGCCGATGGACTGGAGGCCGCCGCCGGCCTCCGGTGACGTACGAGGAGAGAGGGCGCGGCCGGAGTGAGCCGATGCCCCGTACGGACGCTTCCGATCGCGCCGGCCGCTCCGATTCGCGAGGCTGGCCAGGAGCGTCCCGAGTCGTCACCGCACGTCCCCAGGAGCAGGCATGCAGCAGGACAAGCACCCGCCCTACCGTCCCGTCGTCTTCCGCGACCGTTCGGCGGGCTACGCCTTTTTGACCCGGTCCACCGCGTCGAGCGAGCAGACGATCGACTGGGACGACGGCAACAGCTACCCCGTCATCGACGTGGAGATCTCAGCGGAGAGCCACCCGTTCTTCACCGGGAAGGCCCGCGTGGTCGACACCGAGGGACAGATCGCCAAATACGAGCGCCGGTACGGCGACGAGGGGCGCAAGGACGCTTCCTGACCGGCTGTACCGAGCGAAGTCCCCCGGCCCACCGCGGAGGGCCGGGGGACTTCGCTCGGTATGAGGCTGCCGCCTCCGGCAGGCTTCTCGACCGGCGACCGCCGACGTCTCCGCAGGGGCGGCGTACCGCCTTACGCGCCGGACCTGGGCGGTCATCGACGGCAGGCCCGTCATGGATGTGATCAACACTCGCTTTGCACGCGGCAGGATCGGGCTCAATGTGTTCTCAGGCCGCACCGCCTGCAGGACACCTTCGTCACCGCACTTCAGGAGACCCGACCCCCATGCTCGACAGACTCGACCTGCTCGTCATCGGCGAATGCGTCGCCGACATCGTCCGGCTGCCGGGTGCGGCCGATCAGGTCCACCCGGGAGGCAGCCCGGCCAACGTCGCGTACGGACTGGCCCGGCTCGGTCACGGTGCCATCCTGCTGACCCAGCTCGGCCCTGACGACAACGGTCGCCTGATCAGGGACCACCTCGCCGGAGCCGGGGTCGAGGTCCGCACCGACCGTGCCACGGAGCCCACCCCGTCCGCCGCCGTGACCCTGGACGGCAACGGGCGGGCCGCGTACACCTTCGAGATCACCTGGTCACTTGCCCCGGTCTCCCTGGACCGGCCGCCCCAGCACGTCCATACCGGTTCTCTCGCGACGGTGATGGAACCCGGTGCGGCCACCGTCCTCGCCGCCGTCGAGTCGCTGCGGTCGCCCGCGACCGTCAGCTACGACCCCAATGTGCGGCCCGAGCTGATGGGGGAGCACGACGCCGCCGTCCGCAGGGTCGAGCGATGCGTCGGCCTCAGCGATGTGGTCAAGGCCAGCGACGAGGACCTGGCATGGCTGTATCCGGGCGGGGAGCCGGGGGAGATCGCCGAGCGCTGGCTTGCCACCGGCCCGGCGATCGTCCTCGTCACCCGCGGAGGCAACGGCGCGCTGGCCGTCTTCCCCGGCGGGCGCGTGACGGTCGCGGCGCTGCCCGCCGGCGTGGTCGACACGGTGGGGGCGGGCGACGCCTTCATGTCGGGCACCCTGCACGCCCTCGCCGCGCACGGACTGCTCGGCGCGGACGGCCGGGAAGGGCTGCGTTCGCTGGACCGGGGCACCGTGACCGACGTCCTGCGCCATGGCGCCGCCTCCGCCGCCGTGACCGTCGCACGGGCCGGAGCCAACCCGCCGGACGAGACGGAGCTGAAGGCGGCGCTCGCCCTGGGCTGAACATGACGGTGCGGGCACACGGCAGGAGCCCGCCCATCACCCGTGCCCGGGCACCGCCAGATGCGGGGTGCTGTCGTCGTCCAGGAATTCGATGACGGCCAGGGCGATCAGCGCACACACCGCGATCCACACCGTGACCAGGCCGGTCGGCCGGTCCCAGGCCACCAGGACCGCGGCGGCTACCACGACCACCGTCCAGTTCAGCCAGTTCCTGGCCCGGTGCACCCACCTGCCGACCGGGCCGCCGGTGACACCGGCCGCGTCGCGCACGGCACCGATGCCGCCGCTCCACATGGCCTTGACACGGGTGGCGGCGCGGCCGCCACCGGTGAGCCACGCCGCGAGGGCCACCACGATGCCGAGCGTGATCACCAGGCGGACCAGGGTGCGCATATGACCGAGCAGGGCGTCGAAGACCGAACCGGCCGCGGGCTGGGACACCTCGGGCGGGAGGCTGTCGAGATAGAAGGCGCGGCCCACCCAGACGGCCAGGCCCAGCACCGCGGCGCCCGCCGCGACCGCGAGCGCCGCCGTGACCAGTGCGCGGCGGCGGCGTACCGCGAGAAGGATCCCGCCCGCGGCGAGCACCAGAGTGACCAACGGCAGCCAGAAGCCGATGATCTGCAGGGCCCGGAACCACTTCTTGGCCTTGCCGACCGAGTCGGACGTCAGCACCGTGAAGTCGGTGTGGATCTCCGGGATCTTCGCGGCGACCGTCAGCCCCCGGTCGACGAGGCGTTGCTTCACGCGGTCGATGACCGGCGCCAGATCGATGGTGACGGTGTCACCGGTGAGCCTCACCGGCCCGCCGCCGCTCCCGGACAGCGCCTTGATCGTCGCGGACTGGGCGGCCCGGTTGAGGTCGGTCCAGATCGTCTCGAACTCGTCGCTGGCGACGAACTTCTCCACGGTCCCGTGCACGAAGTCCGAAACCCCGGTGGTGAGGGGGCCGCTCAGCCTGGAGAGCGCCCTGTCGACGACCGGCCGGTCCGCAGGGGCGACATCGGCCAGCAGCGCCTTCACATCGAGGTGTTTCATGACGGCGCCGGTGACACGATCGGTCACCGCGGACTGCACATCGGGGTCGGATGCGAGCGGCGCCATCATCGCCACATAGTTGTCGGTGTCGCCGATCTGGTTCTTCGCCCAGGTGGACACGATGCTCAGCGGCGTGAGGACGGCGGCGACGAGGATGAGCAGCACGGCGAAGAACGAACGGGCCCGCGGCCGGTGCCGAGCCGGGGCACGGGCCTCCAGCACCGCCACCCTGTCACGCAGCGCCTCCAGTTCCGTTTGCGCCTGTGGGGACTTCGAGGGGTTGCCGTCCGCTTCCATGCCCCAAGGGGATGCCCTGCCGGTGCGGTCAGCGCGGCGGGCTGCTGCGGACGGGTGAACGCGGTCACCGGGCGCGCGGTGCGGATCGGTCCACTCGGCCTATCGATGCCCCGTTCGGCTCAGTGAGCGCATCCTCGCCGGGGCCACTGCCGTTCGACCATCGGCAGACGTGGTCGATTACGCAGGACGGGGGCGGAGCATGGGGCGGGCCGACATGGGTGTCGCTGTGACGGGCGTGGGGCTGGTGACCCCCGCGGGCGCGGACGAGCAGACCTTCTGGGCGGGACTCTGCGCCGGTGTGTCCGTGGCCCGCAGCTGTGACGAACTGGCGGGACTGCCCGTCGACTTCGCCTGCCCGGTGGAGGGGATCGACCTGGACGAGGCAGTCGGCGGACGCTCGGTGTGGAGGATGGCGCGGTTCGTGAAGATGGCGCTGGTCGCCGCCCGGCAGGCGGTGGCGGACGCCGGACTCTCACCGGAGTCGTGGGACGGCGACCGGGTGGGTGTGGTGCTCGGCGTCGGTGTGGGCGGGGTTTGCGTGCTCGTCGACCAGGTGCGCAGGCTGGACGAGAACGGGCCCGCGGCGGTGTCGCCGCTCCTGGTTCCGATGATGATGCCCAACGCCGCCGCCGGGGAGGTGGCCATCGCGCTGCGGGCCCACGGCCCCAGCCTGGCACCGGCCACGGCCTGTGCGTCCGGGGCGAGCGCGATCGCCGTCGCCCGCGACCTGCTGACGAGCGGCCGGTGCGATGTGGTGGTGGCCGGCGGCGCGGAGTCCGTACTGACTCCGCTGGTGGTGAGCGCCTTCGCGGGCATGGGAGCGCTCTCCCTGCGTACCGGCGATCCGGCCGGGGCGTCGCGGCCGTTCGCCGCTGACCGGGACGGGTTCGTGATCGGTGAGGGCGCCGCCGTGCTCGTGCTGGAGCGGACGCATGACGCGCAGGCCCGCGGGGGGCGGCCGCGTGCCCTGCTGACCGGTGCGGGTTCCGCCACCGATGCCCACCACCCCACGGCCCCGGACCCGGAAGGAGCCGGTGCGCGCAGGGCCGTGGAGACGGCGCTGCACGAGGCGGGCTGGGCGGCCCGCGAGGTCGACCACATCAACGCGCACGGCACATCGACCCCGCTGAACGACGCGATGGAGAGCGCGCTCATCTCCGGGCTCTTCCCCCACCGGCCGTCGGTGACCGCCCCGAAGGGAGTGCTCGGGCACACCCTCGCCGCGGGCGGGGCGATCGAAGCGGTGGCCACCGTACTGACGCTGGAACACGGCCTCGTGCCGCCGATCGCCAATCTGGACTCGCCGCCGGACGGGTTCGACCTCGACTGCGTCGTCAAGGAGCCCCGCCCGCAGCGTGTCGAGCGGGCGCTCAGCCACTCCTTCGGCTTCGGCGGACACAACGTCGTACTCGCCTTCCAGCGCGTCGAATCGGACCGCCCGCCGCGGACGGCGCCCGGTGTCCTCACCGTCGGCTGATCGTTGTTGTCTCATGACCGCAACGATCGACAGCCCCTCCACCGAACGGTCCGTGGAACTCCTCACCGGTGTGCTCCTGGGCGACAACTTCCGCCAGGAGCACGGCTTCTGGCAGCGGCTGATCAGCACAGAACCGTTCCGCCGCACGGACCTGCGGACCTCCGAGGAGCGTCTGCGGCTCGCGTACGAGCGGCTGCGCATCCTCAACGACAGCCTCGACAGCGGCGCCCGGCTCGCCGCCGATCCACGTGCCCTCGCGGCGATGCACGAATGGCTCGGGCCCCTCGACCCGGCCCTCACCACGGTGGCGGGCATCCACTACAACCTCTTTCTCGGCAGCCTCCTCGACCACGACGGCGACGGCCGCCGCGATCTGTCGGACTTCCTCCGGCTGCGCGGCATCGGCACCTTTCTCTGTACGGAAGTGGCGCACGGCAACGACGCGACGTCCGTCGAGACCACGGCCGCCTACGACCGCGAACGCGACGGGTTTGTGCTGCACACACCGCACGCCGGTGCGCAGAAGTTCATGCCCAACACCAGTCCGGCGGGCGGTCCCAAGACCGGTCTGGTGGCCGCGCGGCTGCTCGTCGACGCGGTCGATCACGGGGTCTTCCTCTTCCTCGTACCGCTCACCGACGCCGTACGGGCCCTGCCCGGCGTACGGGTCCGCAGACTCCCCGCACGCATGGGCAGCCCGGTGGACCACTGCCTGACCTCCTTCGACCAGGTCTTCGTGGGGCGCGACGCACTGCTCGGCGGGGACCATGGACGGATCGGCGACGACGGCGAGTTCAGCAGTGCGGTCGGCAACCGCAGACGTCGCCTGCTCACGTCGATCGGGCGCGTCACCTCGGGCAAGATCTCGATGAGCGCCTGCGCGGTCGGCTCCGCGCGCGCGACGCTCGCCGTCGCCGTCCGCTACGGCGGCCACCGGTACATCTCCGGGCCCCGGGGATCGCACCCGGTGCCGGTGATCGCCCACCGCAGTCACCACGGGCCGCTCGCCCGGGCCATGGCCACCGTCTTCGCCATGAGCCTGCTGCACCGCAGGGCCCTGGACCGCTGGGAGCGGCGAAAGGACGGCTCGGGTGCGGGCCGGGAGGAGGCGGAGCGGCTGGTGGCCGTCGCCAAGGGCTGGATCACCTGGCAGGCCAGGGCCGTGATCGTCGAATGCCGTGAACGGTGCGGAGCCCAGGCGCTCCTGGAGAACAACGGCATGAGCCAGCTGATCACCGGGGTGGAAGGCGCCATCACCGCCGAGGGCGACAACCTGGCCATCCACGCCAAGGCGGCCGCGGAAATGCTCTTCGCCGGCGAACCGGCCGTGCTCGACGCCCCCTTCGGCCGCGGATCCGGCGATCTGGAAGACCCCGGATTCCTCGGCGGGCTCCTGGCGGCTCTGGAGGAGATCTGGTTCGGCCGGGCAAGGCAGCGGATGGGCCGCGTTGCGCACGGTGACCCGCTGGAGCGGTGGAACGCCGCGTCCGGTCCCGCCCTGCGCGGCGTCGAGGCCCACGCCCACCGGCAGGCGTTCCGGGCGTACGCGGACGCGGTGGCCGCTCTTCCCGAGGGGCCCGCCCGTGAGCGACTGGCCGGACTGCAAAGGCTGTTCACGCTCGACGTGATCGCCCGCAACAGCGGGGACCTGCTGGCGGAAGGGTATGTGACGGCTGATCAGGTAAGGGATCTTCCGGACACCGTGGAAGAGCTGATCGCCGTCGTCGCCGCCCAACTGCCCGCCCTCGCCGACTCCTTCGCGCTGCCGCGGGAACTGCTCGCCGACTGGCCCATCGCGGGGGCCGATTACGCCGACGCGTACGACGATCCGGCGGCCGCCTGGCACACGGCCGGGGAGCGGGCGACCGCTCCGGGGCCGCGGTGAGGGCCGTGAGGAGGACGGGGAACATCCGTGCGGACGGGCTGGGTGCGGGAGACGGCCGCAGCCCTCGGAGTACGTGCTGTACTGCTCGCCTTCTGGGGTACGGCGGCCGTTCTGGCCCGGTGGTGCACGGAGCCGGAGAAGGACGGTGACGAATCGGTTCGCCACAAGGCGTAACTGGAGTGATGCCACCCAGTTGATCCGGCGTCGGGACGGTGTGACCGCCGTCTCCGGAAGCCGTACCGAATGATGGAAAGGTAGCTCATGAGTGCGATTCACCCCAAGATCATCGAGGTCCTGACCCACACCTTCAAAGTGCCCGCCGCCGAGATCCGCCCGGACTCCACGATGGACAGCTTGGAGATGGACTCCCTGGCCGTCGCCGAGTTCGCCGTCCTCATCAGGGAGACGGTGGGCGGCGACGGCGACTTCGACGAGCTTCCCAAGGGCGCCACCCTTGCCGACATCACGCGGTTCATCGACGCGACGGCCGGTGGCGGGGAGCTGAGGGGCGGCGAGGCACCGATGAGCAACGCCCGATGAACAGGCCCGCCATCGCCGTGACCGGCCTGGGCATGATCACCCCGGTCGGCAACGACACCGAATCCACCTGGAAGGGTGTGTGCGCCGCAGTCTCGCCCGCGCGCACCGTCTCGGCGCTCGAAGGGTGCGCGATCGACTTCGCCTGCACGGTCGACGGCATCGATCTGGACGCCGCGATCGGCGGCCGTACGTCCTTCCGGATGGGGAGGTACGTCAAGTTCGCCGTTCTCGCCGCCCGGGAGGCGGTGGCCGACGCCGGACTCGACCCGGCGCAGTGGGAGGGCAGCAGGGTCGCGGTGGTCGTCGGCACCAGCAGCGGAGGCTCCGCCGCACTGACCGAGCAGGCTGTCGTGCTCGACCGGCACGGACCGGATGCCACCTCGCCGTCCGGCATCCTGCTCACCATCCCGAACATGCCCGCGGCCGAGATCGCCATCCAGATGCGGGCCACCGGCCCCAGCCTGGCGCCGTGCACCGCCTGCTCGTCCGGCGCCACCGCACTGTCCGTCGCCCGCGACCTGCTGGTCACCGGGCAGTGTGACATCGCGATCGCCGGAGCCACCGAGTCGATCGTCTACCCGGTCGCCATGACCGGGTTCGCCCGGTCCGGAGCCGCGGCCCGGGCGGACGGCGACCCGGCAAGGCTGTGCCGGCCCTTCGCGGCCGACCGCGCCGGGCTGGTCATGGGCGAGGGCGCCGCCGTCATGGTGCTGGAACGCGCGGACGACGCCGACGCCCGGGGCGCCACTCCCCGGGCACTGCTCGCGGGCACCGGCGCCACCACCGACGCCCACCACCCCACCAGCCCGCACCCGTCCGGCGCGATCGCCCGGGCAGCGGTCGAGGCCGCGCTGCGCGACGCGGGCTGGGCGGCCGAGGACGTCGAGCACGTCAACGCACACGGCACGGCGACACCGCTCAACGACGCCACCGAGGCCGCCCTCATCGCCCGGGTCTACCCGCACCGGCCGCCCGTCACCGCCCCCAAGGGCGTACTGGGGCACTGCATGGGGGCGGCCGGAGCGATCGAGGCGGGACTCACCGTCCTGACACTCCAGCGCGGAGTCGTACCGCCGATCGCCAACCTGGACGCCCCGGCGCCCGAGTTCGACATCAACTGCGTCACCAAGCAACCCCTGCGGCGGACCGTCCGGCGCGCAGTCAGCCACTCCTTCGGCTTCGGCGGACACAACGCCGTGATCGCTCTCCAGCGTCCGTAGGTATCAGGCAGGTGGTGCGACGGGAGCACAGCCCGGCGTATCACCGGCCACACCGCCCATGAGCTGCGCCGAGGCTCGTGATGGCGCCCGGCCCGTCGGACGAGGACGCGGTGCGCGAAGCCCTGGAGCGGACCGGTCTCGCCGCGCGCCTACCCGGCCACCGAGCCCGGCGGTCCTGTCTCCGGCAGGTCGTAGTGGCGGTAGAGCTCTTCCTCCTCCACCACGGACAGATGCGCGTCCGCGTCCACCCGGGGGGCTTCCTTGACGCGGTCCTTCGGATACGGGATGTGCAGATCGGGGCCCGCACGACGGGCCCCGGCAAGAGGCACGAAACTCTCCTTCATCCCGAACAGGCCGGTCTTCACCGTGATCCAGTCCGGGCGGCCCGTGCTGTCGTCGACGTACACCCGGCCCACACTGCCGATCCTCTCGCCCTCGGAGTCGTACACCGTCAGGCCGTCGAGCTCAGCGGAATCCGTGAAGCCGTCAGCGGTGCCCATCACCGAATCTCCTCGCCCGGGCGCGATATGCGGCTGAGGCCATCACAGGAGGCGCGTCCGGGTTCCATCGCGCCTCACCCGGATGGGCGCCGCAACCTCCCCGCCCGTGGCGTACGGCCTCCCCGTGCCCGGAGCCGCGGGACGCACACCGTTCCCGCGTTGGGCCGATCGGGTGAGGCGTGCGACCCGTGCGCCCGGGAAACCGGCGGGAGCCGTCCGGCGTTGTATCCGGCATGAACACACTGCGCGGCACATTCGACGAGGACGCGGAACTCTACGACCGGATGCGCCCGCACTATCCGGCGGCCCTGGTCACAGAACTGGCGGCCCTGTCCGGTCTCACCTCTCGGAGCAGAGTGCTCGAAGTGGGCCCTGGAACCGGTCAGTTGACGGTGGCGCTCGCCGAACCGGGGTGTGAGCTGACGGCCGTCGAACTGGGCCCCTCGCTGGCGGCCGTGGCGCGACGCAATCTGCGCGGCTTTCCCCGCGCCCATGTCGAGGTGTCCCCGTTCGAGGAGTGGACGCCTCCGCCGGACCCCTTCGATCTGGTGGTGTGCGCGACCGCCATCCACTGGATCGACCCCGCACGGCGCTTCACGGCGGCGGCGGACGCGCTACGGCCCGGTGGGACGCTGGCCATCGTCACCACCCATCATGTGGCGGGCGGCAGCGAGGAGTTCTTCGCACAGGCGCAACGGTGCTACGAGCGCTGGGACCCCGCCACCCGACCGGGTGTCCGGCTGTCGGACGAGGCGTCGATGAACACGGTCTTCGGAGAACTCGAACACCCTCCTTGGGACGGGCCGGTCCGGGTGGGCCGGCACGCACGGGAGATCACGTACACGGCCGAGCAGTATCTGGACCTCCTCATGACCTACTCGGGCCACCGCGATCTGGCCCCCGGCGCGCGAAACGGTCTGCTCGCGTGCATCCGCGCCCTGATCGAGAAGCACCACGGAGGGCGCATCACCAAGCGGTATCTGCATGAACTCCTGACGGTCCGAAGAGGTGCGTGATCGCCGACGACCGTGGCCACTGGCAACACGCCTCGGGGCCGGCGTGTCGACCGTAGGTTCGGCATGCTCGAACAGGCATATGATCGACGGGCCGCGTGCCGAGCGTCGGCCCTTGTCCTGCCGTGTCACCGGGGGTGCCTCATCAGTTCCGTACGCATCCGGCTGCCCGAACAGCGTGGCGAGCTGCTGACCCGGCATGAGGACGGCCTGGACCTGCACCATCTCGTGTGGCGGCTCGGCCCGGGATGGCGGGTGTGCAGCAGCGCCGTGCTCGGCGGCGGCATGGGCCCGCGCGCCTGGATCCTCAACGCCCAGGTGCCCGGCGGATACCCCCGCCTGGACCCCGACCGTCACCTCGCCGAGATCGCCGCCCTGGAACTCCTCACCGGACCCGGCGCCGGGCTGATGACGGCCGCCGATGTCACCGCGTACACCGTCGCCTCCGACGAGGGGGTGACGGCGACCGCCACCTGCGGGCTCGGTGTACGGGGCTGGGCCGCCGCGCCGGCCGAGGGCGCCGAAGGACCGCCGCGGCCGGGCACGGTCAACATCGTCGTCACCCTGCCCGTGGCACTCTGTGACGCCGCTCTCGTCAACGCGGTCGCCACGGCCACCGAGGCCAAGGTCCAGGCACTCCTGGACGCCGGACTCGACTGCTCGGGCACCCCCACGGACGCCGTCTGCATCGCCGCCCCCGCCCCGGGGCCCGCCCCCGGCGAACCCTTCGCAGGACCACGCTCCCGCTGGGGCGCGCGACTCGCCAGGGCCGTGCACGCTGCCGTCCTGGAAGGCGCGCTGCGGCAATCCTGATAACCCACCGCGCCGCGAGCCGACCGGGGCGTGGCCGACGAAGGGAGTCCCCTCATGACCTCAAGCGCTGCAAAAACCGCCCCGCGGCGACCGACCGTCGCCGTCCTCGGCACCGGAATCATGGGATCGGGCATGGCCCGCAGCCTGCTCCGCGCCGGACTCGACGTCCGCGTCTGGAACCGTACTCAGGCCAAGGCGGCCCCGCTCGCCGCCGATGGCGCCACGGTCGCACAGACTGCGGAGGAAGCCGTGCGCGGAGCCGATGTCATCCTCACCATGGTCAACGACGGCCCCGCCGTCGCCGCCGCACTCGCCGCCGCGGGCCCTGGACTGAACGCCGGGCAGATCCTGCTCCAGAGCTCGACCGTCGGGCCCGATGCCACCACCGATCTCGCCCGGCGCGCGGCGGACGCGGGGCTGATCTATCTCGACGCACCGGTCTCCGGAACCAAACAGCCCGCGGAACAGGGCGCGTTGACGGTCTTCGTCTCCGGCCCGTCCGCCGTCCGGCCGTCGGTGGACCCGGTTCTGGACGCGATCGGGCAGCGCACGGCCTGGGTCGGCGAGGAACCGGGCGCCGCCTCCCGGCTGAAACTCGTCGTCAACACCTGGGTCATCAACCTGGTGGGCAGCATCGCGGAGTGCCTCAACCTCGCCGAGGGACTGTCCATCGACCCGCAGTCGTTCCTCGACGTGATGAAGGGCGGCCCGCTCGACTCCCCGTATCTCCAGGGCAAGTCCGCGGCGGTCATCTCCGGCGACCTCACCCCCAGCTTCACCCTGTCCACCGCGCTCAAGGACACCCGCCTCATCCTCGAAGCCGCCGAACGGTCCGGGGCCACGCTGGACCTGGTCGCCGCGTCGGCCGCACGGTTCGAGCGCGCGGAGGCGGCCGGCCACGGCGGCGAGGACATGATTGCCACCTACTACGCGGGCCGTCCGGCGCAGAAGGCCGGCGACTGACGGCCGTGCCCGGGTGCCGTCGCCCGGGTCACGGCCGTGCGAGGCCGTCTTTGCGACGGACCCTCGCCCGTCAGACGACCTGTACCTCGTGCCGTACGACGGCGTCGAAGAGATAGCCCTGCGTGTTGCGGACCGCCACGTCCGGCTGCGTACGGCCGGTCCGGTCGGTCGCCCGTGCCGGCAGCACCGCCGGACCCCGCTCCTTCGGCAGCCAGTCGGCCGACCAGCGGACCCAGCTTCCGCTGCGGGGCTCGTCGCGCAGCCGCGCACGCCGCCAGCGGGCGCCGCCGTCGGTGCTGACCTCCACCGTGCGCACCGGCGCCCCGCCCGACCCGGAACGTCCCGTGAGCACCTGGCGCCGGTGCGCGGGCACCGACGCACCGGCGGTCAGTTCGAACGCGCTCTTCAGCGTCTGCCGGGTCAGCGGGGCGCTGCCCTCCGGCGGATAGCCGGGGCCGAACAGCCGGTACAGCCCGGTGTTCCACGGGGAGAGCAGCGGCTCGGCGCACACCTCGATGTCGCCGACCCACTTGATGTTCGCGATGCCGACCCAGGACGGCACGATCAGCCGCACCGGATGTCCGTGGTCGGGCGGCAGCGGCTCACCGTTCATCTCGTACGCGAGCAGCACGTCGTCCAGCGCCTTGGCCACCGGCAGCGGCCTGCGCACCCGGCCCAGATCGATCCCGTCGCTGATCACCTCGTCGTCGAGGCCACGCGGCAGCACATCCACCGCGTCCCTGGCGATGCCCGCGAGCCGCAGCACATCGACGAGCCGCACCCCGCGCCAGCGGGCCGTACCGATCGCGCCCAGAGTCCAGGCGGTGCCGCTGACCTGCTGGTTCTGCTGTGTCGTGTAGTAACTGCGGGCATTGCCCGCGCACTCGACGAACGCGGTGCGGGAGACCGAAGGCAGCGCGCGCAGTTCGTCGTACGTGAACTCCACAGCCGGGCCCCCGAGCCCGCTGCCCCACACGGTCAGCCTCCAGTCCGCCGCGTCGATCCGCGGGGTGACGGTGTGATTGCGCACGAAGAACCGGTCGGCCGGAGTGAGCAGCCCGGTGGTGCGCAGCGCCGCGAAGTTCGTCTCGGCGTTGGTGCCGCGCACGGTGAACAGTTCGGGCGGCAGGGGCTTCATGATCCCGGGAGCGGCGGCGGTGGGCGCCGCATGCGCGGGAGCCGCGAGCCCGGCCAGCGGCCCGGCCGCCGAGGCGGCCGCCACCAGTTTCAGCAGATCGCGGCGGTCGATACCGGCGGACCGCGCGGCACCGCGCGACCACTGACGAAGCCGCATCCCGTCGTACGCGGCCTCGGACGGTGGAACGGGTCTCATGAACAACTCCAGGGGACGAGGAGGATGCGGATGGGGACTGCGGGTGGTGCGTCAGCGGACCGGGACGGCCTCCGGCCCGCCGGACAACAACTCCCGTACCAGGGAGCCGACCTGACCCGTCTCGATCAGGAAACCGTCGTGCCCGTGGGGCGACTCCACGATCCTGAGCCGGTCCGCACCCGGCAGCAGCGAGGCCAGCTCCGCCTGCTGCGCCGGGGGATAGAGCCGGTCGGAGTCGACGCCCGCGACCAGTGCGGGCATCCGGGCACGGCGCAGCGCCGCCGCGATGCCACCGCGCCCGCGCCCGACATCGTGCCCGTTCATCGCCTCGGTCAGCGTCACATAGCTGCCCGCGTCGAAGCGGTGCACCAGCTTGGCCGCGTGGTGGTCGAGATAGGACTCCACCCGGTACCGGCCGCCGCGCCACGGATGCTCACCCGGCTGCGCCTCGCCGCCGAACCGTGACCCGAGCTCGGGTTCGCTGCGGTACGTCACATGGGCGATCCGGCGGGCCAGACCGAGGCCCCGGTGCGGGCCACCGCCCGGCGGCGCCTGGTGGTAGTGGCCGCCCTGCCAACCGGGGTCGGAGCGGATCGCGGAGACCTGCACGGCGCC